>CAUQVK010000111.1:0-2742 GCA_963521495.1 uncultured Streptococcus sp. | reverse complement strand
ATCGTTTCTGCTGGAATGTCATCCCCATCAAACGTTGTGCAAGTTCCTTCTGGAATAATAAGCTGATAGCCATATTCAAAGGCAACCTTGACAGAGGTATCCACACAATATTCTGTCTGCATACCACATAAAACTAATTTTTCAATCCCCTGTTTATCCAAGTATTCTTTTAAACCAGTTTCTTTGAAAATACTATTATACTTCTTCTGAAAGACCTTTTCATTAGGTTTTCGATTTAAAAGCGCAGATAACTGCCAATCTTCTGATGTTTGAGCTTCAGAGTTCTCAATATGTTGAACATAGATAATTTCAATATTCTTGCTTCTAGCCTGGTTTTGTAAATAAGAAATTTTTTCCAATAGACTTTTTGTCTGAAAACCGGTTTCCACTAAAATATTCTGAACATCAATGATTATAAAAGCCGTCTTCATTTAGTCCTCTTTCAAATAGTGCACATAGGCGTTATAGGTTTCAAGGGTTTGGGGATAGATGGGGAATCCCTGATGAGCTAAATGCTCCACGGTACGAGCTGTTTCGTAGGCCACCGCCTTATTGAGCGATAGACTCGCAATCTCACGCGCCACGTCCACTCCAGGAAAGGCACGATTGTGCTCGATATAGTCTGCAACATAGATAACCTTATCAAGATCTGTCATCTGACCAGCACCGACTGTATGGATTTCAATGGCTCGCAGGATTTCTGAATCATGCAAATCCAAATCTTCCTGAATTTTGTAAATGCCAACCATTCCATGCCAGACATTATTGCCCCAGTTTTTGAGGTCAGAATCCAGTTGATAACGGTCAATTAATTCAAGAAATTCCTGATCTGACAGCTTCTTAGCATAGTCATGCAGAAGACCTGCTAGACCTGCTTTCTCACTATCTACACCAAAGCGCTGAGCCAGTTCTATGGCTGCATGCTCCACACCCAAGCAATGGGTTAAGCGTTTTTCGGGTAGAAGCTCTGCCATTTTTTCCAACAAAGCCTCACGAGAGCAGTTGATATAGTCTTGATAGGCCATCAGTAAAGCCCCTCCTTCTCGATGTAGTCTAGTACAGGCTGAGGCAGGAGAAAGTTGGGTTTCCGACCTTGGGAAAGGAAGTCACGCACCATGCTGGACGAAATATCCATGAGGGGCACATCCACCCAGATAACTGGATAGGAAGTCCCTGCCTTGTAGCGTGGGCGCTGAACCCCCACAAACTGAACCATGTCAACCAGTTCATCAATTCGGTACCACTTAGGCAGATAGTCCACCATATCGGCACCGATGATAAAGTAATAATCCGTATCAGGATGTCTCTCGATCAATAGCTTCATGGTGTCATAGGTGTAGGAGATTCCCTTACGATCTAGTTCAATGGTCTCAATCTCTAAGCCTTCTATCCCCTCGATAGCCAACTCCAACATCTTGAGACGATGGTGTTCTGGAATGGTTTCTTTTTTGTCCACATGTGGGGGTTGGTATTCAGGCATAAGCAGAACCTGGTCCAATCCTAACTGCTGCCTTACTTGATCCGCAACAATCAGATGGGCGTTGTGAACTGGGTTAAAGTTCCCCCCTAAAATACCTACTTGTTTGCGTTTTTTATCCTTGATTTCTGGCTCCAACTCTACCTTAGTAAAGGGAGTCAATAATTCGATTGCCATAGGCTTGTTTCCTTTAATTCTCTGTAAAAACAGTTTCTTGGAGTTTTAATCTTAGATTTCTTTAACTTTTTTAGAAATCTTACGATTTTCTTTCTTGTTGGATTGTTTAAACAAAATCAAGATACGGCCAATTTTTTGGACTGTATCCACACCGATTTCTTCTTCCAAGATTTCAGCGACTTCGTGGATATTTTCATCGGTATTTTGCAAAAGAGTAACCTTGATCAATTCACGCGCATCAAGAGCTTGACGGACGCTGGTTTTGATTTGGTCGTTGAGACCATTTTTCCCGATTTGGATGATGGGTTTGAGGGTATGTGCCTGGCTGTTGAGGAAGGCACGTTGTTTTGATGTTAATGACATAATTTTCTTCCTTGTTTTTTGATAGTTATTTTAGGTGGTGAGGGACGGTCGGAACTAATTTTCCAAAGATCTCATCTTTGAAAAATGGATTTCCTGACCTCACAATTGAGCCTTGGTCTCAATTGTGCCCCTTGCCAATCTATCGATTGGCAAGACACCACGGCAATAACTATCTTTGTATGAGCTCACTTTGTTCGCTCGGCGATTTTCTTTTAAATAATTGCTTTTCGTGTGACGACGGCGACGCCTTCTGGTGCCCAGACCGCGACTTTGGCAGTGCCTGTTACGCGAATCCAGCCAAGTCCTGAGATGACTAGGTCGGTCTTGTCCTTGATGTTAAATACATGCTGGACTAGTTTTGGAAAATCTTCTTTTTCCTTGCTATTTGGTGGCATCAAAAGGCTTCCGAGGTGCTTATCGTAGAAAGCACTAGCTCCTTCTAACTTGGTACGATGCAATTTGAGTTCATTGTCAAAGAAGCCTGTGAAACCTTGCTTTTCTCCTGCAATGAAGTCAAAGCGTCCGAGACCACCTAAAAAGAGGGTTTGCTCTGGGTTGAGCTGATAGGTTTTTGGCTTGATTTCCTTTTTAGGGCTGACATACTTGAGGTTTTTGGCCGTCAAGTAGTGGGCCATCTGGTGACGGTGGATAATCCCCGGTGTATCGTAGATATAAGATCCGTCGTCAAGCGGAATCTCGATTTTGTCCAAGGTTGTCCCTGGGAA
>CAUQVK010000110.1:0-2770 GCA_963521495.1 uncultured Streptococcus sp. | reverse complement strand
CACTTTCACGTACAGACCGTATCGCTAAATACAACCAATTGCTTCGCATCGAAGACCAACTTGGTGAAGTAGCTGAATACCGTGGATTGAAATCATTCTACAACCTTAAAAAATAAAATAGTTCAGTGAACTATTTTATCCCGAACCTTGAAACTCAAAAGTTCGGTCGTTGATTTAACAACGTTTCTAGCCCCTCGGATTTTATCCGAAGGGCTATTTTTATGTTCAGGGGGCAAATTTTTATATTTGGAATTAGAAGATAATTATCTTATCTTATCTAGGGGCAGTGATTACATTATAAGTTTTCTTTAAGATAGATATATTACTCTAGAAAGGTAAAGGAGGGAATTCCCTATGAGAAAGAAACTCTTTCTGACCAGTGCTGCGGTCTTGTGGGCAGTAACAGCTATGAGTAGCGCCCATGCAGCAACAGATGTTCAAAAAGTCATCGACGAAACCTATGTTCAACCAGAATATGTTCTTGGTTCTTCCCTAAATGAAGAACAGAAAAATCAAACATTAAAAAAACTTGGCTATAATTCTTCAACAGATACAAAAGAACTCAAGACCATGACACCTGATGTCTATTCTAAGATTATGAATGTTGCAAATGACTCTAGCTTACAACTGTATTCATCAGCCAAGATTCAAAAACTAGGTGACAAGTCGCCACTTGAGGTCAAGATTGAAACACCAGAAAACATCACTAAGGTGACGCAGGATATGTACCGCAATGCGGCCGTAACTTTGGGTGTGGAACACGCAAAAATCACTGTAGCAGCACCTATTCCAGTTACAGGTGAGAGTGCCTTAGCAGGGATTTACTATTCACTTGAAGCTAATGGAGCTAAGGTGCCACAAGCCAACAAAGATTTGGCCCAAGAAGAGTTGAAGGCTTTGTCAGATATCAATGCTGAAAACAAGGATAAGTCAGGCTATGATGCTAATAAATTAAACGTTGCCCTAGCTGATATCAAGTCAGGCCTTGCTAAAGCAAAAGAATCTAAGGGAACTCTGACAGAGGAAGATGTTCGTAAAATTGTTGAAGATACCCTAAAAAACTATAAATTAGATCAGGTCATAACAGGAAACCAGGTCAATATTATCATCAATTTTGCTTTGAACCTTTCAAAGAGTGATATTCTCAGTAATGCTGATTTTACTAAAACCCTAAATGACCTCAAACAAAGTATTGTATCTCAAGCTGGAGATAGTTTTAAGAATATTAACTTAAACTTTGATACAGATAAAGCAGTTGAAGAAGGAGGCAATTTTTTAAGCAACCTCTGGCATGCTATCCTTAATTTCTTTAAGAGTTTTGGTTCTTAAGATTTTTCATGATATAATAGATGGTAATAGAATATTGCCATCTTTTTTGTTGGTCAAATAGAAAGTGAAAATATGTTAAAGAAAAATGATATTGTAGAAGTTGAAATAGTTGATTTGACTCATGAAGGAGCAGGAGTTGCTAAGGTAGATGGTTTAGTATTTTTTGTAGAAAATGCCTTGCCAACTGAAAAAATCCTTATGCTAGTTCTCAAAGTCAACAAAAAGATTGGTTTTGGAAAAGTGGAAGAATACCTTGTACAATCTCCATATCGTAATCAAGATCTAGATTTGGCTTACCTGCGTTCAGGAATCGCGGATTTGGGTCATCTTGCCTATCCAGAACAGCTCAAGTTTAAAACCAAGCAAGTCAAGGACAGTCTCTACAAGATTGCTGGAATTGCTGATATAGAGGTTACTGAAACGCTTGGTATGAAAAATCCAGTCAAGTACCGCAACAAGGCGCAGGTGCCTGTTCGTCGAGTAAATGGTATCTTGGAAACTGGTTTTTTCCGTAAGAATTCCCACGTTCTCATGCCTTTGGAAGATTTCTTTATCCAAGATCCTGTGATTGATGAGGTAGTAGTAGGCCTACGCGACTTGCTCCGTCGTTATGACCTGAAACCTTATGATGAAAAGGAACAAGCTGGCTTGATTCGGAATCTTGTGGTGCGTCGTGGGCACTATTCAGGACAAATCATGGTCATTTTGGTAACAAGTCGTCCCAAAGTTTTCCGTGTGGAACAATTGATTGAACAATTAATCAAGCAGTTCCCAGAGATTGTGTCTGTTGTGCAAAATATCAACGACCAGAATACCAATGCGATTTTTGGTAAGGATTGGCGTACGCTTTATGGACAAGACTTTATTACCGACAAAATGTTGGGAAATGACTACCAAATCGCTGCTCCCGCTTTTTACCAAGTCAATACTGAAATGGCTGAAAAACTTTATCAAACAGCCATTGACTTTGCTGAATTAAAAGAAGATGATGTGGTCATCGATGCCTATTCAGGTATTGGAACGATTGGCCTCTCTGTTGCGAAACATGTCAAAGAAGTTTATGGTGTTGAAGTCATTCCGGAAGCAGTTGAAAATAGTCAAAAGAATGCTCAACTAAACAAAATAGCTAATGCTCATTATGTCTGCGATACAGCTGAAAATGCCATGAAGAATTGGATCAAGGAAGGAATTCAACCAACCGTTATCTTGGTTGATCCTCCACGCAAGGGCTTAACCGAAATCTTTATCAAGGCAAGCGCTCAAACAGAAGCAGACCGCATCGCCTATATCTCATGCAATGTCGCTACTATGGCGCGTGATATCAAACTCTACCAAGAATTAGGATATGAATTGAAGAAAGTACAGCCAGTGGATCTGTTTCCTCAAACGCACCACGTGGAGTGTGTAGTGTTGCTACAACGAAAAAAAGGGTGAAAATCCT
>CAUQVK010000109.1:0-2808 GCA_963521495.1 uncultured Streptococcus sp. | reverse complement strand
CTCCTAAGTTTTAAGAATTATTATATCAAAAAATAACCACTGTAATATGATTTCATAGGAACTACTTCCCAAGAATCACAAAGAAAAACCAATTAAACAATGTACATAACTGAAAAGAAAGGACATAAATCTGCTTTAGTCAGAAACATGTCCTTTTTGTGTTTTATTTTAAGAAATATCATTTCAGTCGGCGTTTATTTCCACAAACCACCTAAAATCTGTTTTTCCAACAAATTTAAGTCTTCTTCTCTTATTTCACTATTGTCGCTAACAATATAGAGTTGGGCAAAGTAGGCCAATAAGGGACCTATACAAATACGAACCATTTGAGGAACCGTGATTTCAGGATTCACTCGTGAATCTGCTATCAATTCCTTATGGAGTATTAATAATTTATCCTGAAGAGTATTCCAAATATAAAGTTGTTCTTTTCTCAGTTTCTTATTTGAAAAAATTTCCTGAAGAATAATTTTTATCAAAGCACGATTCGTTTTGAGATAGGCCATACGATTTTGGACCAGATAATGCACCTTTTCTTCAGTCGTTTCTAAGGCTAAAAGTTCTTCAAAAAAACGACCGAAAAGTCCTGGAACAACAGGGTGCAAAATAGCCGTTAATAAATCTTCTTTGATCTTGAAATACTTGAAGAGCGTTGCTTGGCTAAGTCCCGCATGTTTGGCAATTTGTAAGGTGGATGTCCCATTGTAACCCTTAGTAGAAATCAAATCGACCGCCGCCTGCATGATTTTTTTCTTTCCCTTGGGATAGTCTGCACCCTTTAGATAAGCTTCAAACGATTCAAATACACTCTCACTCATTTTCATCCTCGCATATTTACATTTTATACTTTACGGTAACGACGCAAGCCGACAATATTGAGAACTGTCAAAGCGACAAGGAAGACTAGTAGAACACCAATATTTGGTAAAATCTCTCCAAGTCCACGTCCGTAAAGAATAATCTGACTCATCGCATCACCTGAGTAGGTCAGAGGCAAGAATTTCCCTAGCGTTTTTGCCCAGTCTCCCATTGAATCAAGTGGAATGATTCCTGAGAAAAAGAGTTGCGGCATAATCACAAGAGGAATAAATTGCATCATCTGGAATTCTGATTTTGCCAAGGTAGACAAGAGAATTCCGAAGGCTAGTGCCACCAGAGCCAGTACCACATTAACTATTATAACATTTAACAGACTTCCGACAACTTCAATTTTCAACAACCAGATGGCTGCTAGAACGACTACTCCTGTCTGCAGTATGGCAATAAAGCCGTAAGACAACATATAGCCGTAAACAATTTCCGAACGTTTAACTGGGGTTGCCAACAAACGATCTAGGGTTCCGCTAGTACGTTCTTTCAAGAGTGCCATCCCTGAAATCAAAAAGACAAAGAAGAAAACGACGAACCCAAGCAAAACAGGAATCATTTTAGCAAAGAAGCCGGTGTCCTCGTTACCATATTCATAAGATTCCTTAATTTCAGGAGATTTTACCTTTAGTTGAAATTGTGGAAGGGATTGCTTCACACGGGCTAATAATTGATTGGTGTCTTCACTGGCAATACTGGTGCGTAATACTTGTCGGGTCATCGAAGTTTTAGAGGCATCTGTATTAGCATAGGCTACATGATATTCCCCATCCTTATAAGAGATAACTGCATCTACTTTTTCATCGTTTAAAGCCTCTTTAGCTTGATCCAAGTCTTTGTATGTTTTGACACTGACATGTTCTAAGTCATCCATCCTACTTACCAAACTACTTGGCACATCTTGTATCGCTAGCTTAACAGTCACCGTTGTACTAGCCGAAAACATGAGGTTCATCAGCCACATAATAAAGACTGGTGCCACAAACATTAGGGTCAGTGTCCGTTTGTCACGTAGCAATTCTTTGATGACTTTTTTTGCAATGGCAATTGTTCTCATTTCATTCTCCTTCTGCTTTCAAAAAGACTTCTTCAATACTTGAAACACCATAAGATTCTTTTAACTTGGATGGTGTATCAAAGGCTATGATTTTTCCACCTAATAGTAGACCGACCTTATCTGTCAGCTCTGCCTCATCCATAACGTGAGTTGTGACCAAAATCCCTACGCCCTTGTCTCTATGCGCCATCAACTCTCGCCAGATTTTCTTTCGAAGAGAAGGGTCGATTCCAACCGTCGGTTCGTCCAAAATCAAGAGTTGAGGGTTTCCTAAAAGCGCAATAGCCAGCGACAAGCGTCGTTTCATCCCTCCAGAATAACCAGACACGGCCTTATTTAAATGATCTGTCAAGTTTACCACTTGAGCCACATGGGTAATTTCAGCTGTCAAATCTTTTTTAGGAATCCCTTTTAGCTGGCCGAAAAATTCCAAGTTTTCTTGTCCTGACAAAGCCTCATAAAGAGCATCTGACTGGGCCATATAGCCAATATCTCCCAGAATATGACGATTGGGCATGGTCTGGTCTAAGACTAAAGCGATACCGCTATCTGCCTTTTCCATCCCTAACATGGTTTTAATCATGGTTGATTTACCAGCACCAGAAGGACCGATTAGACCAATGATTTCCCCAGACTGTAATTCAAAACCAACGTGGTTTAACACAAGTTGTTGACCAAAAGATTTTTGTAAATCTTGTAAATGTAGCAATGTTTTCATTTACTTCCTCCTAGGTGAGCGAGCACTCACTTTTTTAAAGATAAATCTATTATAGTGAGTGAATACTCACTTGTCAAGTGATGATTTGAATTTTTTTAAAACAAAAAATCTCCCCGAAGGGAGAATATCTGGTTTATTTTACCTTACAGTGCTAGGAACCGTAACC
>CAUQVK010000108.1:0-2877 GCA_963521495.1 uncultured Streptococcus sp. | reverse complement strand
AAAGCGTTGTAAAGTCCACTGTCAGCAGACAATGGACAAGGTTGCTTTTTGAAAACAGCTGAGTATTAAAGGCTCGAATTCGCCGTAAACGGAAGGATTCTTCTTACCAAGGAGAGATTGGTAAGAAAGCAGAGAATCTCATTCAACGTCAATTTGAAGGCTCTAAAACAATGGAAAAGTGCTACACAGATGTGACAGAATTTGCCATTCCAGCAAGTACTCAAAAGCTTTACTTATCACCAGTTTTAGATGGCTTTAATAGCGAAATTATCGCCTATAATCTTTCAACTTCACCCAACTTAGAACAAGTAAAAACAATGTTGGAACAGGCATTCACAGAGAAGCGCTACGAGAATACGATTCTCCATAGTGACCAAGGTTGGCAATATCAACACGATTCTTATCATCAGTTTCTTGAGGGTAAGGGAATTCAAGCATCCATGTCACGTAAGGGTAACAGCCCAGACAATGGTATGATGGAGTCCTTCTTTGGGATTCTGAAATCGGAAATGTTTTACGGTTATGAGAAGTCGTTTCAGTCGCTTAAGCAATTGGAACAAAGCCATTGTAGACTATATTAATTACTACAACAATAAAAAAATTAAAGTCAAACTAAAACATACTTAGCCCTGTGCAATACAGAACTAAATCCTTCGGATAAATTAATTGTCTAACTTTTTGGGGTCAGTACATTTTACAACAGGGCGTTTTATTTAAAATTAGTTTTCTTTGAAATTTTTTCATCCAATCTTATAAAAACACTTGAAAGTGTTTACAATTAGTGATAGAATGGAATAAGTAGAAACATGAAAGCGAAATTTTCATAATCCTCGTTCAGACTTGTTTGAGGCATGAAATAGAAAGGAAAAGGAATGAATACAGACGATACAGTAACGATTTATGATGTCGCCCGTGAGGCAGGAGTCTCGATGGCGACAGTGAGCCGTGTAGTCAATGGCAACAAGAATGTTAAAGAGAACACACGAAAAAAAGTACTTGAGGTGATTGATCGTTTAGACTACCGCCCCAATGCAGTTGCGCGTGGTCTTGCAAGCAAAAAAACAACGACAGTAGGTGTTGTGATTCCTAATATTACCAATGGTTATTTTTCAACTCTTGCCAAAGGGATTGATGATATTGCAGAAATGTACAAATATAATATCGTCCTTGCTACTAGTGATGAAGATGATGATAAGGAAGTTTCTGTTGTCAATACGCTCTTTTCAAAACAAGTAGATGGTATTATTTTCATGGGCTATCACTTGACTGAAAAGATTCGTTCAGAGTTTTCTCGTTCTAGGACACCAGTCGTTCTTGCTGGTACAGTGGATATTGAGCATCAACTTCCAAGTGTTAATATCGATTACAAACAAGCGACAATTGATGCAGTGAGTTACCTTGCTAAAGAAAATGAGCGAATTGCTTTTGTTAGCGGTCCATTAGTGGATGACATCAATGGGAAAGTTCGTTTGGTTGGCTACAAGGATTCCTTGAAAAAAGCAGGGATTTCCTATAGTGAAGGTTTGGTATTTGAGTCTAAATACACTTATGAAGATGGCTATACTTTGGCAGAACGTTTGATTTCATCAAATGCTACTGCGGCAGTTGTAACAGGTGATGAATTAGCAGCAGGAGTCTTAAATGGCCTTTCTGATAGAGGGGTATCTGTGCCAGAAGAGTTTGAAATCATTACTAGTGATGATTCGCAAGTCTCACGCTTTACCCGTCCAAACTTGACAACTATTGCCCAGCCTCTTTATGATCTTGGCGCTATTAGTATGCGTATGTTGACTAAGATTATGCATAAAGAAGAATTAGAAGAACGTGAGGTTCTTTTACCGCACGGTTTGACAGAACGTCGTTCAACAAGAAAACGTAAATAGAAAAAATCAGGGAATCGTGAAGATTTCCTGATTTTACTTTCTAGAGAAGAGACTTAGCCTTCCATATAGTCTTTCAAAGCCTGTCCTGTTAGTCCGGCATTGAGGGCAATGAGGAGTTTCAAGCGGGCTTTTTGGGCGTTGAGTTCTTTAACAAAGAAGACACCTGCCTTTTGCAACTGCACGCCCCCACCTTGGTAGGCATAAACAGGTTCCGCTATACCGTTAAAGCATCGTGAAACCAGGGCGACTGGGATTCCTTTTTGCAGAAGGCTTTCTAACTTTTGAGCCGTTTCTTTGGGAATATTACCAGCTCCGAAGGCTTGGATAATCAAGCCGTCCAATTGTTCCAAATCCAGCATATCAATCAGCTCATCTGTCATACCAGCATAAGCCGAGATGATAGGGACTAATCCTTGTATGTGATCAAGGTCAAAGCGAACACGAGGTTCAGCTGTTTTAAAGTAGAGGATTTCCTGTTTCATAATCAGACCAAGTGGCCCGTGTGTTGGAGTCTGGAAGGTGCTGACGTTGGTCGTATGTGTTTTTGTGACATACTTGGCAGCGTGGATTTCATCGTTCATAACGACCAAAACTCCTTTATCAGCAGCCCTGTCATCGCTAGCCACTCGTAGAGCACTCAGATAATTATAAACACCATCACTGCCGAGTTCATTGGAGCTGCGCATGGCCCCTGTTAGAACGATAGGCATATGGGGAACTTCCATGGTATCAAGGAAATAGGCTGTTTCCTCTAAAGTATCGGTCCCGTGTGTGATCACCACTCCATCGTAGTTATCTGCTTCATCTTTGATTTTTTGGTAGAGGGCCAGCATATGCTTGGGTTTGATATGGGGGCTTGGCAGGTTAAAAAAGTCCAATGCGTGGACTTGGATTCCTTCAAGTGGGTTGGACACATGGTTCATGGGATTATCTGAACTAGTCACAACAGCGCCAGAAGCATCGGCCTGCATGGAAATAGTTCCGCCCGTATGTA
>CAUQVK010000107.1:0-2901 GCA_963521495.1 uncultured Streptococcus sp. | reverse complement strand
AAACCATGGCTACGCTAATCATATAATCAAAGAAACCGCTAGCCAAGAAAATATTGACAACCATGGCAATCAGCAAACCGATGAGAGCTGCCATCATTGCTCGACCAATCCCACTCAAATCCTTCTTAGTGAACATACCAACTGCCGCCATGACAAAGAAGAGAAGGGCGCTCGACACAAAGGCAGATAAAACTGTACCTGGAGTATAGAAGGCCACCACAAAACTAAGGGTAAAGCCGTTTAATACTGAGTAAAGTAAAAATACTGGAAGAGCAGCTGGACTATTCTTTGAAGCCATACTGCTGGCAACAAAAACCAGAGCTAGCTCTGCAAAGGTTGCAATGGTCAACCAGAGACGCCCCTGCATCAAAAAGTAAACCAACTGAGACTGAAAGACCGTCAACATAAGACCTGATACCAAAGCGGATAGTCCGATTCCCAGACCAACAAAGGCATAAACCTTAGCGTAAAATTGATTGAGACCTGCGCGGTCGTGAATAATAGTGTGATTCATCTTTTCTCCTTTTCTATGAACATCTTTCCTTGATTATAACAAAGAAAGTTAAAATTAGCTTAAATGGAAAATCAAAATACCGGCTGCAACTGCAACATTCAAACTCTCCGCCTGCCCCTTCATACTAATGTGGACCAACTGGTCTGCACTTTCAGCCATGAGGGGACTAATTCCTTGACCCTCATTTCCCATGACTAGTACAAAATTTTCTATAGGAGGCAGTTCTCTGTAATCAACAGAATCTTTAGATAGGGTTGTTGCCAGCACTGGGATACCTGCTTCCTTAGCTTCCTCGAGAAGCCTTTGACTAGACATTCGGTAAATAGGCAGATGAAAATGACTGCCTTGCATGGAACGTAAGGTCTTGAGACTGTAGATATCTGCCGACTTATCTGAAACAATCACTCCAGTAAAACCTGCTGCATCCGCAGTCCGAATGATAGTTCCCACATTACCAGGATCTTGCACATCTTCCAAAAACAAGAACTTGCCCTGACTAAAGTCAGCTTGCCCTACTTCTTCTTTTTGAACCACCGCAACAATTCCCTGTGGAGTCTGAGAATCCGCCAAATCTAGCAAAATATCCTCTGACACCCAGACAGTTTGCGGAAAAGAGGCTAACTGATCTCGGTAATTTTCTAAGGCAAAGATTTTCTCAATCGTCACTCCAGCTTGAACAGCTTCTTCAAACAAGTGCCAGCCTTCAATCAAATAAGCAGACTTGCGGTATTTTTTTTGGTGTAATTTCTTGGCATTTTTTACCACAGAATTGGCTTTTGAGGTTATAATAGTCATAGAAATATTATAACACAATCAAAGGGGTTTGGTATGCAAAAGGTTAGAATGATTGCCCAAGGTAGGGTGCAGGGAGTCGGCTTTCGTTGGGGTGTTTACAGCTTGGCACTTGAAATTGGTGGCATCACAGGTCGAGTATGGAATAACGACGATGGCACAGTCGAAATCTTAGCCCAAGCAGACTCATCTGCTATCATGGCAAAATTTATCCAAGAAATCCGCAAAGGACCCACACCTTTTTCAAAAGTCAGCTACTTAGATGTCCAACTGAGCAACTTTCCTCCTTACCCTGACTTTAAAATCGCAAATTAGGTCTCTAGAACTATTGTATATTTTGTAAAAAAACAGTAGAATAGAAAGGTATAATTTTTAAAGAAGGAATAAAAACAGTGAAATCTATTAAACGTTTTGCACTCTCGGCTATGGGAGTGGCTATGTTGCTTGTCTTGACTGGCTGTGTTAGCGTCGATAAAGCAACAGGAGAGCCAACAGGAGTCATTTGGAATACTATCGGAGCCCCTATGGCTGAAGCTATCAAGTACTTCGCTACTGATAAAGGTCTAGGCTTCGGTGTCGCTATCATCATCGTAACCATTATCGTGCGCTTGATTATCTTGCCACTTGGTATCTACCAATCATGGAAGGCAACGCTTCACTCTGAAAAGATGAACGCCCTCAAGCACGTCCTTGAGCCACACCAAACACGTCTCAAAGAAGCAACTACTCAAGAAGAAAAACTCGAAGCCCAACAAGCTCTCTTTGCAGCTCAAAAAGAGCACGGCATCAGCATGTTTGGTGGTGTAGGATGTTTCCCTATCCTCCTTCAAATGCCTTTCTTCTCTGCAATTTACTTTGCTGCCCAACATACTGAAGGTGTTGCTCAAGCAAGCTACCTAGGCATTCCTCTAGGTTCTCCAAGTATGATTTTGGTTGCCTGCGCTGGTGTCCTTTACTATCTTCAATCGCTCCTTTCACTTCACGGAGTAGAAGATGAAACGCAAAGAGATCAAATCAAGAAAATGGCTTACGTGAGCCCAATCACAATTGTCGTCTTCTCCCTCATTTCACCAGCCAGTGTCACACTTTACTGGGTTGTCGGTGGTTTCATGATGATTCTCCAACAGTTTATCGTCAACTATATCGTTCGTCCAAAACTTCGCAAAAAAGTCCGTGAAGAACTAGCCAAGAACCCACCAAAAGCAAGTGCTTTCTCTACACCAAGTGGACGAAAAGACGTTACCCCTGAACAACCAACTGCTATCACAAGCAAGAAAAAACACAAAAATCGCAACGCTGGAAAACAACGTTCGAGATAAGAAGAAAAAGGCTTAGCTGGTTTGCTAAGTCTTTTTGCGATATCAAAAATAGGAAAAACACTGATTAATAAGAAGCAAAACGTACCCACTAAAGCTTTACAAAGTTAGACAAAGCCTTGTTTTGAATCCCCATATGAAATCTATGTAGTCAGTAAGACTCTTAGAAAGATATGACGCTCGCATCGTTTAAAAATGCCCCATAAACGAACAGTCCTCGCATGACTATGATTTAATACAATTCACAGTTATTAAAACTTCTGCTCCCTCGTCTCTATT
>CAUQVK010000106.1:0-3130 GCA_963521495.1 uncultured Streptococcus sp. | reverse complement strand
AGGAGAGTTCCCTGAAGGAAAAGTGGCACACCACTCAAACATATCAAGGAGAGAATTATCAGGCTATCCCATAGAAGGATTTGTAAGGCAAAACGCCAGAATCTCGGTCTAATCTGGGAATAGAGGTGACTAAAGTGGTCACAAAGTTGATTGGAAAGATAGGTCAATAGTACAGGATGAAAGAAGATGAGCCAACCGCTATAAATTAAAATCCAATCCCAAGTGAGCCCCTCTTTAAATGTCAAAAATGCCAGCATAATTCCATCGATGATAAGAAGTTGAATGGTTTTGATGGAGATGATTTTTTTCATGCTAAAGCCTCCTTTTCCTTAGAGACACTCCCATAAAGAGATGTGTTTGTCGTAAAAGTCTAGATAGTTTTCTCTTAGGTAGTCAGTCGTCAGATAATATAAAGTATAATGACAAGAAGTGACGATTGGCATAAGAGTGGAAAATCGCTGAGAACTAGTGAAGGCTAAAAGGACAAAAAATAGAAAATCAATGGAGAGAACCCCTAAATAGTAGAAGCGAATCTTTTTATTGATTTGAGGATAAATCTCAGCGAATTGATGTTTGAGTCGGACAACCAAGCGAAATAACAGGAGTCCTTGAGTAAGGAGGAAAATAAAACCAGTGAGCAAGAGCCAGTCGAAAGCTGTCTCGGGTCTAGTGCTAAAAAATGCAAGTAGTAGCAAATCGATGACTGCAATTGCTGTAAAATGGATTCTAAAGAGTTTTTTCATGACAAGACCTCCCTCTTTTATCTATCTTCATTCTACTCCAAAAGAATGGAAGTTACAAGAAAAATGATAAAAAATTTTAGTAAGGAGATTCTGTTAGATTTCTTTATTTGAGTTTCCTCCTATTGTTCCACTTCTTCATCATTCCAGACAAACAAAGCTCCGATTGCATTGAGGATATAAAAGATGTATTTTCCGATATTGGCAAAGTTACCTTGAATACCAGCTTTTGTCAGCTGAACGAAATTGTAAATCAACCAAAAGCCCCACTGAGTTGTTAGTTTCAATGCGTTCAAAGCATTGGCAATGAGGGACAGTGCAAAGGCAATAGTTGTTACGTAGGCAAGGAGATTCATCTTTCCTCCATAGCCGATATAGTTGGTCACAAAGGCAAAGAGGAAGGCGATGATGGAGATGATAATGGCCGCCAATTTTACCTCTTTTTTGCTCATTTGGTTGGGTTTGCCTTCTTGAGAAACTTGCCATTTTTTTATCGCAAAGGTGTAGATAAGAAAGGTAACGGGATAGGTGATAATGGCCGCCTTATTTCCAAGGATATAATCAATGGTGCCGGACAAAATCGTATTGACAATGCCAAAGTAATTTCCCCATTTGCTTAATTTCCCCGTGAAACGAGTGGACAACATGGAAATTCCAACGTTGGTTACGGAAATTAATCCAAAGGGTACAAGAGCTGTCCATGGTCCCCAGTCTACAAATTTATCGAGGCGTGAGTTGAGGTAACCAGATGCAATCGCAATCCCAACGACCAAAGCAACCCCAAAGAGGTCAAACCATTTAGATGTAGCAAAAATTTTTAGTGATTTTTTCATCAGTAAAAAGTTTCCCTAATAATCTATTTTTTTCACTAGACCAAAGTGCTAGTAACATAAAAAAGTCAATTGATAGGATAAAAGAGTCTGAGACAAAAGTCTAACCTTAAATATAAAAAGCGAACAAAATGAGTTATCTGACACTCAGAATTCTGTCTTGTTCGCTTTTTTGTCTAATCTATCGATTTTAGAAATTTATAATAAAGAATTCCTAAAATCAAAATCTTTTTGTCCCAGTCTCTTGATTGTGCTCCTCAAGAAAATGATTCCTTAAAGAAATTAGTCGATTTTTTCAACATAGAGCTGTTTGGCAATGTCCATATTAACTTGGAGCTCTTGGTCTTTATTGATAATTGTAAATGTATTGCTGAAACCATCAAATTGTTTGACTTGAAGTTTGTCGCCAATGTTAAGCCCGTGTTTGTCCAGATAGGTAAGGAGTTCAAAACTATCGTGAACGCGAGTTAGGAGATAGGTCCCAATTTCTTGGATTGCTATTAGTGGTAGGTTATTGATTTCAACCAAAAGCTCTCCCTTGGTAGGAATGGTTCCTCCGTGTGGGCAGGTTTTTGGGAAAGCGAGTAATTTTTCTAACCTTTCTACGAAGAGGTTGGATACAGTGTGTTCTAAAACTTCAGCTTCTTCGTGGATTTGATCGCTCGTGTAATCTAAATGATGGACTAGGAAGACCTCAATCAAGCGGTGTTTGCGATAGAGTTCAGAGACCAGCTGGAGTCCAATTTCGGTTAATTGATAGCCACGTTCTTTGTCTTTCAGGATGAGGTTCTCACTTTTCATCCGTTTGATCATTTCTGTTACGGCAGGTGGAGAAACTTGCATGCGAGCAGCGATTTCCTTGTTGGTAATCTTATGCAAATCTATGCCAATTTCATAAATACATTTTAGATAATCTTCTTTATTCGGGGTCATTCGTTTCCTCTTGTCTAATATCTTTATCTAGTATATCAAAAAAAGCTAGATTTCTCTAGCTGTGAGTTTTTATGATATACTTATTCCATGAGAAAAATGAGGGGATGAATATGACAAAAATAGCTCTTCTTTCTGATATTCATGGTAATACCACTGCCTTGGAGGCCGTTCTTTTAGATGCTAAGAAGGCTGGTGTAGATGAATATTGGCTTTTGGGAGATATTCTCATGCCAGGTACAGGTCGAAGAAGGATTTTAGACTTGTTGGCAGACTTACCAATTACTGCTAGGGTTTTAGGAAATTGGGAAGATAGTCTGTGGCATGGAGTTCGTAAGAAACTAGATAGAACACGTCCTAGTCAAGCCTATCTCTTGCGTCAGTGTCAATATATCTTAGAGGAAATTTCTATAGAAGAAATTGAAATGCTTCGCAATCAACCCCTACAAGTGCATCGTAAGTATGGGGATTTGACAGTTGGAATTACGCACCATCTTCCAGATAAAAACTGGGGCAGAGAGTTGATTCATACTGGAAGACAGGAGGATTTTGATCGTTTAGTGTCTCATCCTTCCTGTGATATTGCTGTTTATGGTCATATTCACCAGCAGTTGCTTCGTTACGGGACTG
>CAUQVK010000105.1:0-3176 GCA_963521495.1 uncultured Streptococcus sp. | reverse complement strand
TCTTCACTGAAACCTTGTACGGTACTTGGTACCTCAACACTTTGATTATCGCCTTAATTACTATGGCTGTTCAAACAAGTATTATCGTACTTGCTGGTTATGCTTATAGCCGTTACAATTTCTTGGCTCGTAAACAAAGTTTGGTCTTCTTCTTGATTATCCAAATGGTGCCAACAATGGCCGCTTTGACAGCCTTCTTCGTTATGGCACTTATGTTGAACGCCCTTAACCACAGCTGGTTCCTCATCTTCCTCTACGTTGGTGGTGGTATCCCGATGAATGCTTGGCTCATGAAAGGCTACTTCGATACAGTGCCAATGTCTCTAGACGAATCTGCAAAACTAGACGGTGCAGGACACTTCCGCCGCTTCTGGCAAATTGTTCTTCCACTTGTTCGCCCAATGGTTGCCGTACAAGCTCTCTGGGCCTTCATGGGACCTTTCGGAGACTACATCCTCTCTAGTTTCTTGCTTCGTGAGAAAGAATACTTTACTGTTGCCGTTGGTCTCCAAACCTTCGTTAGCAATGTGAAAAACATGAAGATTGCCTACTTCTCAGCAGGTGCTATCCTCATCGCCCTTCCAATCTGTATTCTCTTCTTCTTCCTACAAAAGAACTTTGTTTCAGGACTTACAAGTGGTGGCGACAAGGGATAATATATCCCCGCCACCCTTTTTCATTTTGAAGCTTGTGAATATAAAAATATCCTTCTAGCAAGCAATTTGTCTCCTAGACTTGAAATAAAGCACATTTCTCTATATAATAATACTCATATAGAAAACACCTTTTAGAAAGATACAAATGCTTCCATATCCATTTTCATATTTTTCAAGTATTTGGGGATTTCGTAATCCTCTTACAAAGCGTTTTGGGCTCAACTGGTTCCAACTGATCTTTACCAGTATCTTCCTTATCAGCTTGTCTATGGTACCCATTGCTATCCAAAACAGCTCACAGGAGACTTACCCACTAGATACTTTTATTGACAATGTTTATGCCCCATTGACTGATGATACCATCAAGGACTTATCAGAGAATACACAGATTGTGGATGGCAAACTGATTTATTCTGGGGCTAAAAATCAACAACCTTCTCTCTTAATTGGTACAAGTCCAAGCAAAGAATTACCTAAAGATTTGCAGCTACATTTTGGTGGTGAAGAACTTGTCATTAGTAAAGAAGGTAAAGAACTTACACGCATTCATTACCAAGCTATTCAAACAGATAGCTTCAAAAGTAAAGATCGTTTGACTCAGGCAATTTCGAAAGACTGGTACCAACAGAATCGTGTCTATATCAGTCTCTTCCTAGTTCTCGGTGCGAGCTTCCTCTTTGGTTTGAATTTCTTTATCGTCTCTCTAGGAGCCAGTCTTCTCCTTTATATCACTAAGAAATCACGCCTCTTTTCATTTAAAACCTTTAAAGAGTGCTACCATTTTATCTTGAACTGTTTAGGATTGCCGACTCTGATTACGCTTATTTTGGGATTATTTGGCCAAAATATGTCAACCCTGATTACTGTACAAAACATTCTTTTTGTTCTGTATCTGGTCACTATCTTTTATAAAACGCATTTCCGTGATCCAGATTACCATAAATAGGAGATTTTTATGCCCGTTACGATTAAAGACGTGGCCAAGGCTGCTGGTGTTTCACCTTCAACCGTAACCCGTGTTATTCAAAACAAATCAACCATTAGCGACGAAACAAAAAAACGCGTTCGCAAGGCTATGAAGGAGCTCAATTACCACCCCAACCTCAACGCTCGTAGCTTGGTAAGCAGTTATACCCAAGTTATTGGCTTGGTGCTTCCTGACGACTCAGATGCCTTCTACCAGAATCCTTTCTTTCCATCAGTCCTCCGTGGTATCGCCCAAGTTGCTTCTGAAAACCACTACGCTATTCAGATTGCAACAGGTAAAGATGCCAAAGAGCGTCTTAAAGCTATTTCTCAGATGGTCTATGGTAAGCGTGTAGATGGTTTGATTTTCCTCTATGCCCAAGAAGAGGACCCTTTGGTTAAGTTAGTAGCAGACGAGCAATTTCCTTTCCTTATCTTAGGTAAATCTCTATCTCCCTTCATCCCACTTGTCGATAATGACAATGTCCAAGCTGGTTTTGATGCGACAGAGTATTTCATCAAAAAAGGATGCAAGCGAATTGCCTTTATCGGAGGTACTAAGCGACTCTTCGTAACACAAGACCGTCTGACAGGTTACGAGCTAGCTCTAAAACAACACCAACTTCCTCTCGATACTAATCTGACTTACTTTGCTACTGAATTTCTTGAAGATAATGGTTATCGCTTTAGTAGACTTCTCTTCAAACACGATCCAAATATTGACGCTATTATTACCATTGATAGTCTCCTTGCTGCAGGGGTCTGTGATTACATCGCAAAACACCAACTGGATGTCCCTGTCCTCAGCTTCGACTCAGTCAATCCCAAGCTCAACTTGGTGGCCTATGTCGATATCAATAGTTTGGAGCTTGGTCGTGTTTCCTTTGAAACTATCCTCCAGATTATCAGCGATTCTAAAAGCAATAAACAAATTTGTTACCGTCAGTTAATCGCCCACAAAATTATAGAAAAATAAAAACCAGCTTCAAGCTGGTTTTTATGGCTCTTTGTCAACTGTAGTGGGTTGAAGAAAAGCTAAGATCTAGAAAGGACGAAATTTGTCCTTTCTTTTTTGATATTTAGAGCGATGAAAATCCGTTTTTTGAAGTTTTCAAAGTTCCGAAAACCAAAGGCATTGCGCTTGATAAGTTTGATGAGATTATTGGTGGCTTCCAGTTTGGCGTTGGAATAGGGTAGTTGAAGGGCGTTGGCAATTTTCTCTTTATCCTTGAGGAAGGTTTTAAAGACAGTCTGAAAAAGAGGATGAATCTGCTTTAGATTGTCCTCAATGAGTCCGAAAAATTTCTCCGGTTCCTTATTCTGAAAGTGAAAAAGCAAGAGCTGATAGAGATGATAGTGGTATTTCAAGTCTTCTGAATAGCTCAAAAGCTTATCTAGAATCTCTTTATTGGTTAAGTGCATGTGAAAAGTAGGGCGATAAAATCGCTTATCACTCAGTTTACGGCTATCTTGTTGGATGAGCTTCCAGTAGCGCTTGGTAGCCTTGTATTCATGGGATTTTCGATGAAACTGATTCATGATTTGGACACGCAC
>CAUQVK010000104.1:0-3230 GCA_963521495.1 uncultured Streptococcus sp. | reverse complement strand
ATTTCAGCCTCTTTTCGGATTGTTTCAACATCTTCTTGATATTGAACTTCACTATAGTTGACTAGCTTGGATAATTCTTTCTGCAAGCTTTCCCCCATCGGTTTCATAGTTGCAAAGGTTAAACCACCTGAAATGATACCTCCCAAGATAGGTATGAATTTCCCCATTCCTTTGGCCAACCCTCCCTTGGTCAGATTCACACCAAATATTTTTAAGACTTTTTTCAAAATAGGGTACCAAAGCGTCTTTGTTAAAGCTTTATTAGGTACTGTTTTCATTACCTGTTTGGCAATTGTTATACCACCTGCACGTAGCAAAGCAGCGGTTCCATTCACCCCCAACATGACACCTAGATAAAGCAAGAGGGTATTTTGAGCATCTTCACTCAACTCATCGCGTGAAGCCCAAAGATCCTCATAACCATAAATATAACCTAATTCTTGAGCCAATTTCAGAGAGAAACCATAAAATTGAGCCACATCAGCTGGAATGGTAATTGCCATAGCAATCCCTCCTGGTAATCCTGCAACAACAGACGTTCCACTCGCCAATAATACATTGTCCCGAATACAAGCATTAGCCACTCGATCTAAGGTTTCTTGAGATAAGAGAGACGTTGGACCTTGTTCTAATAAGGTAGGAATGTCCTGTGGATCCAATTCTTTGGAAAACTTATCCACTAAAAATTTCGAACGATCAACCTTAACAACAGGTAGTTTTACCACTTGTTGTAATACTTGCATAGCTAACTCTTGTTCAGCCATATACAAACTCCTTTTACTTCTGTAAGTTATATTCTATGATAGCATACTCTTTTAAAGTATGTTTCAAATCCCCCTCAAAAATTTTAAAAAAATCCTTAGCAACTTATTTGTTAAAGATTTTTAATAGTCTTTGTAGAGACAGCTAGAATATTCAACTCCTACCTTTACAACATGATATTCTATCTGTGAACGATAGTCTATTATTGTTTCACCTAAAACGTTCCTTGAATACACACTAACTATGAACTTTCGAGCTTCATCTTATAAATCCATAATTTCTTTTTTCTTTCGATCAAATTCTTCCTGAGATAATATACCTGCATCTAAAAGAGATTTTAGTTTTGTAAGTGCTTCGATTTGCTCATCTAATGATAGACTTGGTTTCATGGCTTTTTCATCTAAACTTTGAGCCATATTCATTCCAAATATCATTCCAGCACTATCACCTAGACCATTTTGCTCCACTCCTGATGCAATTTTTTGTTGTGCTGCAATGTTAGAAGATTTCTGCGATACATCATCATAAGCTTTTAAATTCATCTTATTTGATGAAAATTGTTTAACCAATTCCTTAGATTCTGGTGAGAACTCAATATTAGCAATGGCAACTTTTACAATCTCAAATCCAAAACGTTCTTTCCAAGTCCCTGCATACTGTCCATCATTTGATACTTGTTCCGCAAGAACTGCAGCTTGTGAAGGTAATTGTGAAATACGATAAATTGTTGACAAGGAATTAAGTGCAACAATAAAAGATTGAAGAAATTCTGTTACTATTTGTGATCTAGCTTGAGCGCTATCAAAGGTATAATAAGTCACATTGGCAGGAAGAAAGTTTCTGATAAATTGCTTAGCATCTGTAATTTGGATAGAAAATGTTCCAAAAGCACGCACTTCTAAATCTGTCCCATAAAACAAATCATTATACATGACTGGACCGCGAGTCCCAAATTTAATATCACGAATTTCTCTCAAATTAACAAAACAAATCTGTTTTTGCTGATCACTTTGACCACCGAATCCAACACGATTAACAACATTGTCAAACAGTGATTTTTTCAATCCATCACCATTAAAAACACTGCTCTCACCATTTTGGTATTCATATCCACCTGGTTCTGTAATAATTTCCTCGATACCAGATTGACTAAAGATAAAGGCAGCAGTATTTTCTGGAATAAAAATCTTGGATCCGTTGGAAATAACACCTACAGATCCATTCGCATTGACACCCCTACCATTATTACTTTCTTGAACAATACCTGGACTTACAGCTGTATGTTCATCAAAAGCTTGAACTGTGATAATTTCTTTCCACTGGTCTGCAAATGTCCCACCAATAGAATCTGTGATGGCTTTTATCAACCCCATTTAATTGCCCCCTTATAAACTCTGCTCCATATCACAATAGGCACATCTTACTGTTTGCTTCACTTGACCTGACAAAGGTGCTCCACAAAAGCTACACTTGGTTGAAATCTTTTCTGGCTCTGCATCCTTAATCCCAAGCCCTGCTTTAAAAGTGTCAAATGTATCCTTAAATGTTTCTGCCAAAACATCTGCTCCAAACAAGCTACTATCCCCCAAGGTTTCAAAATTACTTGTATCCCCTGAAATCAATTTAATAATGTTCCTAGCCCACTTGTCAGTATCCTTAGTATTATTAAATGCAAAGATAGCTTGTCCGCCATTATAATAAATTTCCAGCCGTTTCACACCATTGGTTTTGGTTACTGAAACTTGAGGTTTCCCTTCAAAAATTTTAATCTGGTTAATGGGAATGGTAACTTGGTCTTTTTTTCCTCCCCATAAACCTTTTTTGATATATATTAAGTGTAGATTCGTTAAAATTAATTCATCTGTAGACAAACCATTTTTCCCAAAACTCACATGGTCACTATTCATAACCATGTATTCATGTGGCAATAATTGATAATCCATATTGAACTCCACTCTTCCTATTAAAGACTAGCTTTCCACTGCTCCACTTGTTCATGTAGATTATCACGATAATCTTTTAGAGTCTTAATCACTTCTTCTTTCCCTTGAATCGGTGCTTTCTTTAGTGGACCATATTGTTTTTTCAAATCTTCCATTTCTTTTTTAGTGCTATCTTTTAGTTCTTGGATAGCAGCGCTATCTTCTAAAACAGTTCCTTTAAAGGCTTCGTCTGCTTCTGTATAGTAATTATCGATTATTTTCTCATTCATAATTAAGTAATCTTCATAGGTTTTTATAGACTCAATTGTCGTATCGCTAACATCTTGTGGGTTAAAATCGCTTGAACTGAGTTTTTCTTTTGCTTTAGCAAACAACCCTTTCTTCTCAGAACTACTAGATGAAGCTTCTGTTTGATTCTCACTAGAAGAGCTGCTTGTTTTTTCAGAAAGAGAACTACAAGCAACTAGAGTAGAGACGGAAAGACATAGCAAAGCTAAACGACAAACTTTTTTTACATTATTCATT
>CAUQVK010000103.1:0-3362 GCA_963521495.1 uncultured Streptococcus sp. | reverse complement strand
GTCGTATTGGCATGAAACGCCCTGCCATTGCGATTGAGGAAACAACTGATATCTTTGGCTATATCCGAGACCTACCAGAAAAGCCTTACTGTGTTTTGGTCGATGAAGCCCAGTTTCTCAAACGTCATCATGTTTATGACCTAGCTCGTGTTGTAGACGAGTTAGATATACCCGTCATGGCTTTTGGTTTGAAAAATGATTTTCGAAATGAACTGTTCGAAGGTTCCAAATATCTATTACTTTTAGCAGACAAGATTGACGAAATCAAGACCATTTGTCAGTATTGTAAGAAAAAGGCAACTATGGTTTTGCGAACACAGGATGGACTGCCCGTTTATGATGGTGAGCAGATTCAGATCGGTGGTAATGAAACCTATATCTCGGTTTGCCGTAAACATTATTTTGCGCCTGAAATCAATAAGGAGAATGAAGAAAAATGAACATCTATGATCAACTACAAGCTGTAGAAGACCGTTATGAAGAATTAGGAGAATTGCTGAGTGACCCGGATGTCGTTTCAGACACCAAACGTTTCATGGAGCTTTCAAAAGAAGAAGCTTCAACTCGTGACACAGTAACAGCCTACCGTGAGTACAAACAAGTCCTTCAAAACATCGTTGATGCTGAAGAGATGATTAAGGAATCAGGTGGAGATGCGGACTTGGAAGAAATGGCCAAGCAAGAGCTCAAAGATGCCAAGGCTGAAAAAGAAGAATACGAAGAAAAACTGAAAATCTTGCTCCTTCCAAAGGATCCAAACGATGACAAGAATATCATCCTTGAAATCCGTGGAGCAGCTGGTGGAGACGAAGCGGCACTTTTCGCTGGAGACCTTCTAATCATGTACCAAAAGTATGCGGAAGCACAAGGATGGCGCTTTGAAGTTATGGAAGCTTCTATGAACGGTGTCGGTGGTTTTAAAGAAGTGGTTGCTATGGTTTCTGGTCAATCTGTATACTCTAAACTCAAGTATGAGTCTGGTGCCCACCGTGTGCAACGTGTCCCTGTGACAGAAAGCCAAGGCCGTGTCCACACCTCGACAGCGACAGTTCTTGTCATGCCTGAAGTGGAAGAAGTAGAATACGATATTGATCCAAAAGACCTTCGTGTTGATATCTATCACGCATCTGGTGCTGGTGGACAGAACGTCAATAAGGTTGCGACTGCCGTTCGTATCGTTCACTTGCCAACCAATATCAAGGTTGAAATGCAGGAAGAACGTACTCAACAGAAGAACCGTGAGAAGGCCATGAAAATCATTCGTGCGCGTGTTGCTGACCACTTTGCTCAGATTGCACAAGACGAACAAGACGCTGAGCGTAAGTCAACGATTGGTACTGGTGACCGTTCAGAACGAATCCGTACTTATAATTTCCCACAAAACCGTGTCACAGACCACCGTATCGGCTTGACTCTCCAAAAACTAGATACGATTTTGTCTGGTAAATTGGATGAAGTTGTGGATGCCTTGGTGCTCTATGACCAAACGCAAAAATTAGAAGAATTAAACAAATAATGAAATTAGCTCAATTATTTTCAGATTTTGAAGAAGAGTTGATAAGACAAGGAGAGGAAGCAGAAAGCCTCTCTTTTGTCTATCGTAGCCTGAAAAATCTATCTTTTACAGACTTTGTTTTTGCCCTCCAGCAGGAAGTGACAAAAGAGGAAGAAGTATTTGTAAAAGGAATTTTCCAACAGTTAGCAGCTCATAAACCGGCACAGTACATCATTGGTCAGGCAGATTTTTATGGAATGCAGTTAAAAGTTGATGAGCGAGTATTGATCCCTCGTCCAGAAACAGAGGAGTTGGTGGAGCTTATCCTGGCTGAAAATCCCGAGACGAATCTTTCAGTTCTGGATATTGGAACAGGTAGTGGAGCTATTGCTCTTGCATTAGCAAAAAACAGACAAGATTGGTCAGTGACGGCAGCAGATATTTCCCAAGATGCTTTAGATGTAGCTAATGAAAATGCTAAAAATCAAAATCTTCAAATATTTTTAAAAAAATCTGACTGTTTTACAGAAATTTCTGAAAAATATGATATAATTGTTTCCAATCCACCCTATATCTCTCGTGAAGATGAGTCAGAGGTCGGTTTGAATGTTTTGCATTCGGAGCCTCATCTAGCTCTCTTTGCAGACGAGGATGGCCTAGCTATTTACCGTAGAATTGCGGAAGATGCAAAAGACTATCTCAAAGATGGTGGTAAGATTTACCTTGAAATTGGATACAAGCAAGGTCAAAGTGTTCCTGAACTTTTTAGGAAACATCTTCCTGAAAAACGAGTACGAACACTCAAGGACCAATTTGGTCAAGATAGGATGGTTGTAGTTGATGATGGACAGGATTAGACAAGAGTTGGAAAATGGTGGAGCTGTCGTTCTGCCTACAGAGACTGTTTATGGTCTTTTTGCTAAGGCCTTAGATGAAAAAGCAGTTGACCATGTTTACCAACTCAAACGTCGACCCAGAGACAAGGCGCTCAATCTCAATATCGCATCTTTAGAGGACATCTTGCACTTTTCAAAGAATCAGCCAGCTTATCTACAAAAACTTGTCGAGGCCTTTTTACCAGGTCCCTTGACCATTATTCTCGAAGCCAATGACCGAGTTCCATATTGGGTCAATTCTGGTCTTGCAACTGTTGGATTTCGGATACCCAGTCACCCTATCACACTGGATTTAATTCGAGTGACAGGACCCCTGATTGGACCGTCTGCCAATATCTCAGGTCAGGCAAGTGGAGTAACCTTTGATCAGATTCTAGAGGATTTTGATCAAGAGGTTTTGGGGCTGGAAGATGATGCTTTTCTAACTGGACAGGATTCAACTATTTTGGATTTGTCTGGAGACAAGGTGAAAATCTTACGCCAAGGGGCCATTAAGCGAGAAGATATTCTTGCTCAGTTGCCAGAGCTTTCTTTTGAGGAGGAATGAGATGCTAAGAAATTTGCAAGAAATTGATGTGAAAGCTATATGTGAGATTAACCAAGAGGCCTTGGGTTATTCTTTTAGTCCAGAGGAAACAGCTAGCCAACTAGCTAGACTGTCTCAGAATCCACATCATTTCCTACTTGGCTATGAGGATGCAGCCAGTCATGCCTTACTTGGGTATGTCCATGCTGAAGTTTACGAATCCCTCTATTCTAAAGCAGGGTTTAATATTTTAGCCTTAGCGGTTTCACCTCAAGCGCAAGGTCAAGGTATTGGTAAAAGTTTACTACAAGGGTTGGAAGAAGAAGCCAAAAGACGTGGTTATGGGTTTATCCGCTTAAACTCTGCCGATTATCGTCGGGGTGCTCATGTATTTTATGAAAAAGTTGGTTATACTTGTGATAAAATGCAGAAACGGTTTATTCGC
>CAUQVK010000102.1:0-3537 GCA_963521495.1 uncultured Streptococcus sp. | reverse complement strand
TTAATAGAGTGAGAGGGAACTTTTGGGATATAAAAAGTGAGAATAGATAGAGGAATCCTTTCTAACTTCTTCTGATTTTATAGAAAATTGGAGGAACCTGTTATGACAAACACACGTCGACTTTCGACCATTGCGATTTTATCAGCCATCTCATTTGTGCTGATGTACTTTGACTTTCCGCTTTTACCAGCGGCGTCCTTCCTCAAGATCGAATTTAGTATCTTGCCAGTCCTTGTGGGCTTGGTGGTCATGGATTTGCCTGCTGCTCTAGGAATTCTCTTGCTTCGCTCACTCTTGAAATTGCTTCTTAACAGCCAGGGAGTGAATACTTACATTGGTTTGCCGATGAATATCGTAGCTTTGGGAGTTTTTGTCATCGTATTTGCTTTGATTTGGAAAAAGGAACGGACAACCCTTCGTTTCCTACTAGGCTCTCTAGCTGGAACTATTGGTTTAACCGTGGCTATGTTGGTTCTCAACTATGTTTACGCTGTTCCTTTGTACGCTAAGTTTGCTAACTTTGATATTGGAAAAATTTTGGGACTTTCCAACTACCTAATGACCATGGTATTACCTTTTAACTTGATTGAGGGTGTAATCTTTTCCGTTTCATTCTGGTTGTTGTATGTTCTCTTGAAACCAACCTTAAAACATTATGAGAGATAAACAAACATTTTTAATGAAGGGCAGTTTTGCCCTTTTACTTTTCGTTATTCTTGGCTACATGGTCAAATTTTACCCTGAAACGCTGGTCGGTTTTGACCAACCGATTCAGACTGCCGTTCGAGGAGACTTGCCAGATTACTTGACTATTCTTTTTAGAGCCATCACACGCTTGATTGATATCCCAGTGATTATCACTTGGGTTGTCATTACAGCTTTTGTCTTTTATCGTAAGCGATGGAAGATAGAAAGTTTCTTCATGCTGGGAAATCTGGCTTTGGCAGGTCTTTTAATCGTGACCTTTAAAAACATCTATCAGCGCCCTCGGCCGGCTATCTTACATCTAGTCGAGGAGAAGGGATTTTCCTTCCCAAGTGGACATTCTTTGGCAGTGACGCTGATGGTAGGAACTTTGATTGTGATTCTCAGTCAACGGATTAAAAATCCAGTCTGGAGAAAAGTCGTGCAAATCGTCCTTGGCCTTTACTTAGTCAGTATGTTGGTATCAAGGGTCTATCTGGGAGTTCACTATCCATCAGACGTCCTTGCCAGTTTCTGTGTGGGTTTGGGAGTCCTGTTTATAGAGTTTCCCTTCTATGACAAGCTCCGCTTCCAATGGCGATTTAAAGGCAAGCAGAAGTGAATATCAAATTCTCTTGAGGAGAAAGAAATGAAAGTCAGTATAGCAGATCTTCATCCGACTCAACTATATTTATCAGAAAAGAAGTTGCAAGATATTCAGATGCTTTATCAGTCTGTAGAACTAAACAATGTTGATCCAATCAGTATTCTTGCCTTTGGAAATTACTTGCTGATTACAGACGGGCATCACAGGGCTTATCAGGCTTTATTGGTAGGTCAAGATACGATTTCTGCTGAGTGGGATAGAGATGGTGGTGACGAACTATATCATCTTTATGCGCAAGCTTGTGAGGAAAGAAAGATTTACTCTGTTCTGGATTTGAAAAATCATATCTTAGCTCAAGATGAGTATGAAGCAAAATGGTATAACTGGTGTGATGGTTTTAATCAAGCAGCAACTCTCTTATTGAAAAGGAAAGCAGATGAAACGGATTTTACAAATAGATAATGCACTGCGTCTTGTTCCTTATTATAAGGTCAATCATTGTGAAGAAGCTTTTGCTTGGTATCAGGATGTGAACTTGGTTCACCTCGTAGATGGTGTGAAGAGACCTTATAGTCAAGAAACTTTGGAAGCTATGTATTCCCATTTGGATCAGCATGGTGAACTTTTTTGGATTGAAGTCAAGGAGAAGGGAGAATGGTTTCCAATTGGGGATGTTACACTATCTCAGGATAATCTCCCCATTGTGATTGGGAATTCCGCTTACCAACATCGAGGACTTGGAAAAAAGATTCTAAGTGCTTTGATTGAATTGGCTCGAGTAAAAGGATGGAAAGAATTGAGAGTCAAGGAAATCTACACCTACAATCATGCTTCTAGGAGGTGTTTCAAGTCGCTTGGATTTGTGGAAAATGGAGCAACAGAAAAAGGAATGAGTTTTATATTGAAATTAGTCTAATCTAACTTGTTTTTTAACTAAAAATCTGATAAACTAAGTAGTAATTGAATAGGAATCCGCAAGACTAGTAACTCAAGGGAAGTATATCAGGGAGGAGAGCCGTGACTGCAAGCTCTCTATATGAAAGCTGGGTGAATTCACTTGCGCATGGATTTAGAAATGAAGGTCTGACTTGTCAGATGAAAACGGATGGTACCGCGTGTCAACGCTCCGAGTGGAGTTTTTGGCATGTGGTTTTCTTTTTATCTACGAGCGACTGATGGAGGAATTATGTCAACTATTGAAGAACAATTAAAAGCGCTTCGTGAAGAAACGCTGGCTAGCTTGAAGCAGATTACTGCTGAAAATGAAAAAGAGATGCAAGATTTGCGTGTTTCTGTCCTTGGTAAAAAGGGTTCGCTTACGGAAATTCTCAAAGGGATGAAAGATGTCTCTGCTGAGATGCGTCCAATCATTGGGAAACACGTCAATGAAGCTCGTGATGTCTTGACAGCTGCTTTTGAAGAAACAGCTAAGCTCTTGGAAGAAAAGAAAGTCGCTGCTCAACTGGCTAGCGAGAGTATCGATGTGACACTTCCAGGTCGTCCAGTTGCGACTGGTCACCGTCATGTTCTCACACAAACCAGTGAAGAAATCGAAGATATTTTCATTGGGATGGGTTACCAAGTCGTGGATGGTTTTGAAGTGGAGCAAGACTACTATAACTTTGAACGTATGAACCTTCCAAAAGACCACCCAGCCCGTGATATGCAGGACACTTTCTATATCACAGAAGAAATCTTGCTCCGTACTCACACGTCTCCAGTTCAAGCGCGTGCTATGGATGCCCATGATTTCTCTAAAGGTCCTTTGAAAATGATCTCACCAGGGCGTGTGTTCCGTCGTGACACAGACGATGCGACCCACAGTCACCAATTCCACCAAATCGAAGGTTTGGTTGTTGGGAAGAACATTTCTATGGCAGACCTTCAAGGAACCCTTCAGTTGATTGTCCAAAAAATGTTTGGTGAAGAGCGTCAGATCCGTCTGCGTCCATCTTACTTCCCATTCACAGAGCCATCTGTTGAGGTGGATGTTTCTTGCTTCAAGTGTGGTGGAGAAGGCTGTAACGTATGTAAGAAAACTGGTTGGATCGAAATTATGGGGGCCGGTATGGTTCACCCACGTGTCCTTGAAATGAGTGGTATCGATGCGACTGTTTACTCTGGATTTGCCTTTGGTCTTGGACAAGAGCGTGTAGCTATGCTCCGTTATGGAATCAACGATATCCGTGGCTTCTACCAAGGAGATGTTCGCTTCTCAGAACAGTTTAAATAATGATTAGAAAAGT
>CAUQVK010000101.1:0-3837 GCA_963521495.1 uncultured Streptococcus sp. | reverse complement strand
TGGCATACTAGACTTATCAATGAAAGCGAGGTAATCTCATGGAACAATTTTTAGATAATATCAAAGACCTTGAAGTCACTACAGTTGCGCGTGCGCAAGAAGCTCTTGATAAAAAAGAAACTGCAACCTTCTTTATCGGTCGCAAAACTTGCCCTTACTGCCGTAAATTTGCAGGTACTTTAGCAGGTGTCGTAGCTGAAACCAAAGCTCACATCTACTTCATCAACAGTGAAGAACCAAGCCAACTCAATGAGTTGCAAGCATTCCGCTCACGCTACGGAATCCCAACTGTACCAGGATTTGTTCACATTGCGGATGGACAAATCAATGTCCGTTGCGACTCTTCAATGTCAGCACAAGAAATCAAAGAATTTGCTAGATTATAAAAAAGGCACTCGCATGAGCAATGTCATGAAGTTAGTGATCTAACTACTTGAATAGGAGGTGTGATTGAGGTCATCAAAGTGATTCTCTATCGGATCTTCTGTTTTTTGCACAACAAATAAAGGTTTTTTCACCCTATTTTTTGAGATTTATATTACTCTACAGATGAAATCAACTACCGATTGGGCCTTTATCTTTCTTGGATATTTTCGATTCGGTCGAATAATAGATAACTGTTTCTTGAGGTAGTTTTTCAACTGGAGAGAAGAAAGGGAACCGTTAAAAAAACAAACGGCAGGCATAAGCCGCATCTGAGTAACACACTTTATATCTTTGTTTTTTGTGACTACTGTCGATGGCAACTTGCGAGGTTACCCAACGACAAAAGTTAAAATTTGTAAAGCGAGCAAAGATTTCTTGGAGAATCCCTTCCTTCTTTTTTGCATGAAAATTGACCAAGCCAACATTATATTTCAGGTCACGAAAACTAGTCTCTATGCCCCATCTACTGGTGTAGAGATTTTTTAATTCTTGGGCTGAATAGTCTGTATTTGTCACTAAAGTTTCGTATTTTCCTTCTTCCACTTCTAAACGCACCATACGAAAAGGAAGTTGGTATAGTTCAACAGGGTCCTGTTTTTGACTTGTTTCTGGAAGAAAATCAAAAGTAGAATTGTGTGGAATAAAATGATAGTCATTGGGGAAATCACGATAAAGTTTTTTAAACTGCTTGGTTTGCTTTCGTGATAATGTTAGAGAAAAGTTTTGATCAAAACACTCTGTATTTGGCAAGTTGAAGGAGGAACGCATGGATTGTTTTCCATCTCGAATGCGGATGACATAAAGCCAACCTTTTTCTTGAAAATGAGCCATGAGATTGTAACTTTCATAGCCTCTATCCATGATAACAAGAGCTTTCTCGAAAGGGAGAAGCCTTCATCATCTGAATCAGAGCTAAGCGCTCATGTTGCGCATGTTTGTCTTGAATAGAAACATCTCGATACACTCCAGTCGTCAAGTCGTATAGGGCATTTATGTGTATGAGATTATAGGATTTAACATCCGTTTGGGTTTGGACAGAGGTTTCTGTATCCATGGGATTTCGAGGAATACAGATATCACTCCCATCTGCAGCGAATATTGGGAAATCAGTATTAAGTGGAATAGGTGCTGTAAATTCTTTAAATAAGGCATAGAAAGCCTCAGGTTTTATTTGATAGCGTCTTTGAACAAAGGCTGACTTTGAAACTGTCAGTCTGGTAACTAGTAATTCTTTTGACAGTGATTTCCCGCCCATTCCCAGAATGGTACGAATCATAGTTTCTAGTGATAAACTTCTTTTACGAGTAAAGGCCTGTTCATCTTGTTTGACGAACTCAACTTTTTGACCAAGGACAGTCTGAATACTCTTATTCAAGTGGGATTTTATCTGTTTTATCATGGGAAATACCTCCTTAATTATAGTTTATCACATAAAAAAGAAACCCAAATACAGAATTGTATTTGAATTTCTTAACTTAATGACATTGCTCGCATGAGTGGCTTTTTTCATGTTTTCTATAGAAAAGGTATAATTTCCATCACTTTAACCATCATTTTTATGATATAAAGGTTAAGCTGGACTTGTCGAGAGTAGTAATAATTGCCACCATTTACATACAATTCAGCCCCATGCAGTATGGATATAGGATGAATGTATCGATAAGTCATCCCAGTTGTATTACCGAGTGAGGGAGCAACCGTTTCTCTTGAATACTTTTTAGCTAGAACTAGGGTATTTTCTTTGCCGTTTTGAGCGATATAATCGATATAAGCAGGACCAAAATTATAAGCTTGAATAGCTGTCCAAACATCAACTCCCTTATTTTGAGCTTGATTGAGATTATCCGTTAGGGTTTGAATACCTTGCCGGATACTGCTTGCCTTGTCATTTATTGTATTGGTAGATCCACTTGCAGACTCACTAGACTGCATAACGTCGCCTTCTTTTCCTTTTGTTTCAGTATAGATCATAGCAAGAACCAGATCCTCGTTTGCTTGAGTATCTTTTTCATTTAATATTTCTCTGACTAGTGGTTGATAACTCATCACTTGCTTCACATCTTGGTGAAGGTGATAAACTTTATAACCAACAAAAAGTAAGACTGCTAGTACTAGCACTCTTCGTAGTAATTTAAACATTATTTGCTTTGTATATCCTCGATATTTTTAATTAAGATAGAATAGGTTCCATTGTCGTTTTGGATAAACTCAACAGACTCGGCGTCTTGATAGACATTATTGGGAACGATAAGTTCAATTCCATTTGACAAGGAAAGTTTTTGGTTTTCAAATTTCTTGAGTTGACGACTAGCATCAATTTCATCAAACTGAACGGGTTCTGGTACGGCTTCTTTGACTTGGTCAATAAAGCTCAAACGAGCCGTCAGATTGTTGTCAAAAAGGTCATTGGCCAATTTCTCAGGCGACAATTCATTGCTTTCTTCCAGATTGTTAAAAATAGCTGATTTAACCTTAGATTGAAATTGAAAATCATCTGTGTCAAAGGTTTCAGCAATGCGCTGAGCCGTTTTTTCCAGTTCTTTGATAGATTTCTTGGGTGAAATCTTAGGAGCAACGGCTAGGAGATTATCTGAAAAATAGTTCAAAAAAGTCCCGTTATACTTGATTCGTTTTTCAATCAGGTGGTACTTGCGACTCTGAAGATTGACCACCAAGGCCTCATCAGCTCCTGTTCCAAATCCAGGCAAGTTATTTTGAGTTAGCTTGATTGGATTATCAACTTCTCCTCCGAGGTGGGTCAAGGTCTCACGCAGGGCAATTCGCAAGAAAGCGAAATGTTCCACGCCTTCTTTAGAAAATTGCACAAAAATCAAGTCATTGGTCTTGAGGTTTTCAGAAATACTGAACTCTTCTTTCCAGAGATTAGCCAGTGTCACTGATGTCTCCAACAAATCGTCTGTGATATGATTGAAGAAGGGATTTTCTTCCTCGAAAATCCCAGTCTTGGCTTCATCTGAATACACACGTTCAATTTTTTTCCGCAGGTATTCTTCGATTTTTGGAGTAATATTGAGAAACTTATCCGCTAGGAACAGCTCGGTATCATCCGGACTGAACTGGTGAATAATGGCTTTCTTAATATAAATGTCCATAAAAGTTTTAGTCCTCGTATAATGGGAAGGCATCTGTCAATTCTTTGACTGCACTTCTCACTTCTTCTAAGACAGCCTCATTTTCTGCATTCTTAAGGGTTTTAATGATGAGTTCAGCCACTTTGCGACTTTCTTCTTCACCAAATCCACGTGCAGTAATGGCTGCAGATCCGATACGAATCCCACTTGTCTTGAATGGTGACAAGGTTTCGTAAGGGATTGAGTTTTTATTTAGGGTAATATTGACTTCATCCAGCAAGTTTTGAGCAACTTTTCCGTTTTCTACAACCTTAGTCAC
>CAUQVK010000100.1:0-3976 GCA_963521495.1 uncultured Streptococcus sp. | reverse complement strand
CCTCCTCATAAGCAAGAGGCGAAGATATTTCCCCGCCTCACTTTCTCATATTCTTGTACTCAATTATAGCATATTTGCCAACTTATGTAAAGCAAAAGCACTCATACTGCCTGATTTCAGGCTATTTCTTAAAATTCTGCCTCAACTCGGTAGATAACTTGTCCCTTATTGGAAAATTTTTGCTCGTATTCTGTCATGACATTGCCTTCAAAATCGCTAGCATGCAAGTCCAACCAAACACCATTGAGTTTCATACCATACTGAGAAAAGCTCACCAAGCTATACTCAAACAAGCCACGGTTATCTGTCTTGAAATGAATTTCTCCATTTTCAGGCAAGATACGCTTGAAGGTATCTAGAAAACTCTTGTAAGTCAAACGACGCTTTTCATGACGTTTTTTAGGCCAAGGATCTGAAAAGTTCAGATACAAACGATCAATCTCACCGTCTTCAAAGTAGTCGGTCAAGTCAGAACCATCGACCCACAATAGCTTGATGTTTGGAACTCCAACCTCCAATACCTTATCCAAGGCGTAACTCAAAACAGACTTTTGAATATCAATCCCGATATAATTGATATCAGGGTTTTGTTTTGCCATACCTGAAACAAAGGCACCCTTACCACTTCCTACTTCCACATGAATGGGATTGTCGTTTCCGAACAAGTTCCGCCATTTCCCCTTGGCTTCTAAAGGATTTAAAACCACATATTGGGGATTTGCCTCTAGTAATTCAGTTGCCCCTTTACGATTTCTAACTCTCATCTTCTCTTTCCATACTTGTCTCGGAAGTGACGCAAGCCATGAATCTCCCGATTGACATTTTCTAAATCTTGGTTCATATAATACTTGGAAATCTGGCTCAAATAAGACAATTGACCGTACCAATACAATTTATTGAATACCGTTTGATTGTACTTGTAACCGTAGTAGGTCAGCCATTCCTTCCACTGATGTTCTGGAATATAATGGCAGAGCATATGGGCCACATCAAACATGCGATCGGTCAAGCGAACCGAATCCCAATCTACCAAATAAATCAAGCCACTGTCTGTCTCAATCCAATTACTATGACGTACATCTCCATGGACAATGGTCGCATAATCCTCTTTAAATCCTGGAACAGTCTGGCGCAAATCAGACACTACTTTATTAAGATACTGATTTTTACGCAAGGCATCTGGTGCCGCTCCTTGCCAAGACTGTAGTAAATCTACAGGTGTTTCCATGGCATATCCCAAGCGACTCAACTGCGTCATCAAAGGACGTGAACGATGAAGACGAGTTAAAATATTGACAATTTGTTTACTATTCATATCATAGGGGGTCAATATCTTGCCGGTCAACCATTCTTGAGCACACATATCACGCCCATCTGCCAAACGGCGACTCCATAATAATTGTGGAGCAATTTGTTCTCTAGCTAGACCAGGTAGGATTGGAGAGGTGTTCATTTTTACAAAGATACGCTTCCCATCAGGATAGCTACCCATATAAGCCTTGCCACTTTTTCCAGGTATGGGAGTCAGTGTTAGCTCATTATCACCCAAATCCATTTCTTTCCTCCGTATAAAGTTTCCTTACTATTCTACTAGTTTTTGCCCTATTCGTCAACCGCTCCACACCCGATTCTCAAAGAAAAGCAACTCAATTGGCTCGGGCTATCATTATAACTTGAAAAAGGTAAGCACAATCTCCTACTTACCTTTTCATAATTTTTATAAATAATATAAGAGTGGCCAACTGTTGTAAAACATGTGGACTAGAGTAGAAACCCATAAGTTTTGGCTCTTTTTATAAGCAAAGCCCAGTAACAAGCCCCCAAGTAGATAAAAAATAAACGAAGGGACATTAGAAGGTCCATGCATGAAAGAAAAGAGAGAGGAAGTTAGCACAAGCCCTAACCAAGAATTGTCAAAAACCGCACCTTGAAGAAGTCCTCTGAAAATGAGTTCCTCCTGGATGGGGCCAAAAACTGAGGAAGTCAAAATCAAAGACAGGGAAATTCCTCTGCTGACTTCCGCCAAGTGTTGAACCCCTGAACCAGAAGAAACAGCGAAGAAATGAATATAAACCAGCGTCTCAAGCACACTTAGAAGAAAGATTGCAATGAAAAGTAAAAGTTGTTTCCTGCTTAACATCCCAAAAGAAATCATTTCAAACTTTCTAGCATAAGCAACACTCAGCGAGGTTACAAGAAAACTTACAATAATCAGTGCAGGCTCATTTTGAAAAAAATCCCCATGGTTAATCGTATAAGGAACTTTAATGACGATTAGTAGTACTAAAAATCCAAAACACAAGGCATGAAATTTATCAAAAAACTCCATAAAATTATCCTCCTCAACAAACAGACTTTCCTACACGTCATCCTTTAGCTCTAGTCTTTCCAAAACAAACCATTTGAGTAACCAAAATCCGACCACATAACCACCCCCTAAGAATATAGCCATTAAAGATAGCATGGGATTTAGGAAATAAAAGGCCACAACAGATACAAAGGTTAGCACAAAAACATTAAAGGCAATGGTGTCAGAAGCCAAGACTAGAATATAGGGTGTCAACCAGTCTAAGGTTTTTGAATCTAGGAAAAATAAGTGTTTATACATGATGACCTCCTCCTGCCAGTCTTTAGACTAGTCCCAGATTAATAAGAAAACTCTTCCCTACTTTTTATAATACTTCAAGCCCCACATGAGCAGAAGCATGATGATCAAGCAGAGAATAGCACCAATGTAGGCAATCAATTGCTGATAGAATTCTCCTGCTGTAATACCTCTATACAAACAGATAATAGACATAAAGCCTGTCAAACCAATGAACATGAGTTGATTGGTTCTAGGACTAACCAAATCATCATCTTCAAACTCTCTTATCCTCATCTCCCTAGTGAGGTAAACAGTGACCAAAATAGAAGCCAAGTTAATAACCACTAAAAGAAATTGGAAAACCAAGGAAAAATTTAAAAACTGACGAGATAGAAATAGATAAGTAGAAACAAGTAAGGGCAACTGACCTAGGAACAATCTTGCAAGAAAGATGTTCCGTTTTTTAAAAAATATTTTTTTCATTGCTTTCTCCATTACAATTAAATGATATCTAATCATTTTCTAAAATTTGATAACTTTTGTGAAATGTTTTAGCAGAAACAACTCTATGATTGGTGATATCTATATAATCACCTGGATAACCAAGAACATACATTCCATAACCAGCAAATCCTCCTCCAACTGTTCCAACTAGACCAAACTTGATATTCGTTTCGAGAGAAGTGTTAAGACCTGCCATTAGAATGCGCACATGATTATCCAACCAAACCATATAATTTTTTTGAAAAGCTTCCTCTACCCAACTTGGTTTAGGAGTTGCTTGACCAATTTCCCAAACATCAACAATTTGATTCCCATATTTTGCCTTCATAGCTTCAATCCTTTTTAAATACCATTACATGAGTTTGGAGTTCCCCCTATACCATAAGGACCACATGGTTTTGAAAAATGTATAATAGGCCACTTACCATTTAATTGATCCAAAGTTGGAGAAGGTGCTAGCCCACCCAATAAACCAGCAACCATATCTCCCCAACCTCCGAAACCTCCTTCAACTTTCGCAAGCATTTCAGTATCCATAATTTCAAATTGTTCCATCATTTTTGTATCCATGACAAATACTCCTTTTTATTTTTAATTTTTGTCCTGTTGCAACTTTGACAAGTTTAGTATATCACTGTTTATTAATTTTTTTCATACAAATCTTGAATTATCATCAAAACATCTTGAGGCGTTAAAAGAATTGAAAAAGAAAGCATTTCGGAAATACTTGACCTTTTACCATTCAGTCCATTTCATATACAATTATAATCTTTTATATATAAACTAAATACATCTATTTCCTCACTCGTGTCTATAGGCAAATTCTAGCCATATGTTATTACAAACAAATAATATCATTGCACCTGTTTACCATCTATTTTTATT
>CAUQVK010000099.1:0-4003 GCA_963521495.1 uncultured Streptococcus sp. | reverse complement strand
CTCTCACAACCAGCAAATCGACCTTAGCATGGCGGAGAATGTATTCAGATGAAGAGCCGACCAAGAGGCGTTCAAAGGCGTTGAGACCAGTGGCACCAACGAGGATGAGATCAACTTCTTCTGCATCTGGAATAGTACGTGCTAGTAGCGTCTTTGGATTTCCCATTTCAATGACGATATGAACATCTGTCACACCAGCATCTTTAGCACGTTTTTCGTACTCTTTCATCAGACTCTCAGCGTCGACTTGGAGTTCTTCGTAAACTTCAGCATCAAAGGTGGATACGCTTTGGAGTGCGCGTGTGTCAATGACATGTGCGATGGTGAGTTTAGCGTCGTTTCGTAGAGCAGAATGAACTCCCTTGACAAAAGCCAAGTCCGCTTCTTTAGAACCATCGATTGCGACCATGATATTTTGGTAACGTTGTGCCATAATGAAACCTCCTGAAATTTTCTTACTATAATTGTAAACCTTTTCACTATAGAAGTAAAGCAAAAAAAGTATTTTTCAAAAGAATATTAGCGCTTAAAATCTATATAAATATATGATAAAATAAAAGAAAGGATAGCAGGAAAGAAGTGAAGGGAGGGAGAATGATGAAAAACTCTTTTCAAAAATCAAATTTCCTTTATTATGGAATCATCCTAGTTTCAGTCTTGGTAGAGGTGATCATGATCTGGCAATTAGAGAGTCTGGTACCGCTTCTTTATCCAGGTTTTATTGGTTTTTTAGTCTTTCATTTACTCTACCATTTGGTATTATTCCTAGTCGCTAAACGAAGTGGGCGTTGGGATTACTTGATGATATGGGGACTTTTCCTCATGTTCAATCTTCTTTATGACTCCTTTTTAGGCTTGCTTTTTCTAGGTTTATCTTTTGGTATGTAATGTGTTTTTTCGCAAAATACCTGCTATCTCCCCTGTCTTGACCTCGCTTTTAGCGAGGCTTTTCTTATATACGAACCTAGTAACACATTTCAGCAAACTTGTCGCATTGTCTTTCTAGTGGTATAATGTTACTATCTCGATGAATTGAGGAAACAAGATGAAAGAATATAACAAGTCTAGTAAGTTAGAGCATGTTGCTTATGATATCCGTGGTCCTGTTTTGGAAGAAGCTATGCGGATGCGAGCAAACGGAGAAAAGATTTTACGTCTGAATACAGGAAATCCAGCAGAATTTGGCTTTACAGCGCCAGACGAGGTCATTCATGACTTGATTATGAATGCGCGTGATAGTGAAGGATATTCTGACTCCAAAGGGATTTTCTCAGCCCGTAAGGCCATTATGCAGTATTGCCAATTGAAGAAATTCCCAAACGTAGATATTGATGATATCTACCTTGGAAATGGTGTTAGTGAACTGATTGTCATGTCCATGCAGGGGCTTTTGGACAATGGGGATGAGGTCTTGGTGCCAATGCCAGACTATCCTCTCTGGACAGCAGCTGTCAGCCTAGCTGGGGGAAATGCCGTTCACTATATCTGTGATGAAGCTGCAGAATGGTACCCAGATATTGACGATATCAAGTCAAAAATCACTTCCAATACCAAGGCAATCGTCCTTATCAATCCAAACAACCCAACTGGAGCCCTTTATCCTAAAGAACTCTTGCTGGAGATTATTGAGATTGCCCGTCAAAACGATTTGATTATCTTTGCGGATGAAATTTACGACCGCATGGTAATGGATGGGCATGTGCATACGCCTGTGGCGAGCCTGGCACCAGATGTTTTCTGTGTCAGCATGAATGGTCTATCAAAATCTCATCGTATCGCTGGTTTCCGTGTGGGTTGGATGGTCTTGTCTGGTCCTAAGACACACGTTAAAGGCTATATCGAAGGGCTCAATATGCTATCCAATATGCGCCTTTGCTCTAACGTTTTGGCCCAACAGGTCGTACAAACTTCCCTGGGTGGTCACCAATCAGTCGATGAATTGCTCCTTCCTGGTGGACGAATTTACGAGCAAAGAAATTTCATCTATAATGCCATTCAGGATATCCCAGGTTTGTCTGCGGTTAAACCCAAGGCTGGACTCTATATCTTCCCTAAAATCGACCGCAATATGTACCGTATCGATGATGATGAACAGTTTGTCCTTGATTTCTTGAAGCAGGAAAAGGTTCTCTTGGTTCATGGTCGAGGCTTTAACTGGCAGGAACCAGACCACTTCCGTATCGTTTACCTTCCTCGTGTTGATGAACTAGCCCAAATCCAAGAAAAGATGACTCGATTCTTAAAACAGTATCGTAGATAAGGAATAAATTGTATTTTAAACTTGAGTTTTCCAGATAGTAGTTGTTTTCTGGACGACAACTGATATGTCCTCAAAAGTTAGATTTTAGTCTTAATTTTTAGGGTACATACCAGTTTTTTTAATTTGATTTTTGAAGATAAAGTGAGTCCTCCTAGCTAGTCAATGAGGATATTTTCATAAATGATAGGCTATTCCAATGAAATGAATGATCTATGATAAAAAAGTATTGACATCAATAAAGTAGATGTTCATTTACTTTCTAGAGGTGTTTGTCTTTTCGTTCTAAAATATTAAATTGCTTAAATTAGATTTAAAAAAATGAAAAATATTGTGAAATCTTTCCTTATATCAATAAAGTGTGATATAATAGTTTCGAATAAAATAAATTAAGGAGTCTTTCCAAATGGCAAAATTGACTGTTAAAGACGTTGAGTTGAAAGGGAAAAAAGTTCTCGTTCGTGTTGACTTCAACGTTCCTGTAAAAGATGGCGTGATTACAAATGACAACCGTATCACTGCAGCTCTTCCAACTATCAAGTACATCCTTGAACAAGGTGGACGTGCAATCCTCTTCTCTCACCTTGGACGTGTGAAAGAAGAAGCTGATAAAGCTGGTAAATCACTTGCTCCTGTAGCTGCTGACTTGGCTGCTAAATTGGGTCAAGAAGTTACTTTCCTTCCAGGTGTTACTCGTGGTGCTGAATTGGAAGCAGCGATTAACGCTCTTGAAGATGGACAAGTTCTCTTGGTTGAAAACACTCGTTACGAAGATGTTGACGGCAAGAAAGAATCTAAAAACGATCCTGAACTTGGTAAATACTGGGCATCACTTGGAGATGGTATCTTCGTAAACGATGCATTCGGTACAGCTCACCGTGCACACGCATCTAACGTTGGTATCTCAGCAAACGTTGAAAAAGCAGTTGCTGGTTTCCTTCTTGAAAACGAAATTGCCTACATCCAAGAAGCAGTTGAAACTCCAGAACGTCCATTCGTGGCTATCCTTGGTGGTTCAAAAGTTTCAGACAAGATCGGTGTTATCGAAAACTTGCTTGAAAAAGCTGATAAAGTTCTTATCGGTGGTGGGATGACTTACACATTCTACAAAGCACAAGGTATCGAAATCGGTAACTCACTTGTAGAAGAAGATAAATTGGATGTTGCGAAAGCTCTTCTTGAAAAAGCAAACGGTAAATTGATCTTGCCAGTTGACTCAAAAGAAGCTAACGCATTTGCTGGTTACACTGAAGTGCGTGACACTGAAGGTGAAGCAGTTTCTGAAGGTTTCCTTGGTCTTGACATCGGTCCAAAATCTATCGCTAAATTTGACGAAGCTTTGACTGGTGCCAAAACAGTTGTATGGAACGGACCTATGGGTGTATTTGAAAACCCAGACTTCCAAGCTGGTACAATCGGTGTGATGGACGCTATCGTGAAACAACCAGGCGTTAAATCAATCATCGGTGGTGGTGACTCAGCTGCTGCAGCGATTAACCTTGGACGTGCAGATAAATTCTCATGGATCTCTACTGGTGGTGGAGCATCAATGGAACTTCTTGAAGGTAAAGTTCTTCCAGGACTTGCAGCCTTGACAGAAAAATAAGATTTTATAAATAAATCAAAGAAGAGAGGAATGAAAGTTCCTCTTTTCTTTTGCTCAAAATAAAAACGCTTCCTCTCAACTATTACTCATAAAATCATCCAATTTATGATAAAATGGAAATAGAAAGTTGAGATTATGAG
>CAUQVK010000098.1:0-4025 GCA_963521495.1 uncultured Streptococcus sp. | reverse complement strand
TGATGATGGAGACTTTGTACTCCTTTGATACATCCTCAAAAAATCGAAGAACAGACGCTGCAGGTTCGTTAATATCTTTCAAATACAAATCCAAAGAATCTACAGTCTTTCCCATTTCCCGAATCCGAACCGCTTCACGTGTGTAGTTTACATTAAAAACAAAAAAAGTGGTACACAGCAACAGCAGAAACATACAAAGATGACTGATTTTTTTCATAGAGATACCTCCCGTGAAGAAAAAACTAACTTTCCAATAAAGCCACACAGTGATTCTCTCAACTTAATTGTGTTCAAGGCTGAAAACACTGTGTGGTTTTTGAATGTTTGAACGTTTAGAGGTTAGATTTTTAGGCAATTGTCAATCAGAATGTTCTTTTATCTGTCAATAATCCGAGAAAATCTTGTTGTTTCAAGTCGGAGAAATGTTTGGTAGAAAGACTTCCTTTTTGAAGTCCATCATCTCTAACCTGCAAATAATAGCTATGTTGGCTTGTTTTAATTGTCAAAAAATCGCCAAATATAAAAACTCTTTTCCAGTTGCGAATCTCAAATTCTTTCATCTCTGATTTTGGAATGCGGATAAGTCCTTGCCGCAAATCACGATGATGCTCACTTGTGAAAGTCATCCCATTTCCAAGATTTCTTATCAGTAGTTCATCTGGGGTCACCATCACCAGCGCTATTTTAGTTAAGAAAATTTCAACTATTGGTGGTAAAATCGCTAGATTAAACCAAGGGTGTAGGTAGCGATAGGCTAAGAAATAATGAGGCTCCTCACCCAATCCTAGTTGTTTATATAATGTCTTAACCTCACTGTCTAACCTCGCTTCAAAAGACACATCCGAATGCTCTTCTTCCTTCTTCTGATTAAAATAACGCATCCAGACTAGGAAACCTATAAAGACTAGGACAAATATTCCTGATAAGAGATATTTTAAATTGTAGTTCATCACTTAACCTCCTGATTCACACCTCTGCCTAAAGCAGAGGCCTATTTATTTTGAAAATAGTTCCATAACAACTTTAAATAAGACTGGTGTCATTAAAATTAGGGTAATTCCTATCACAAATATCATGACTACTCGAAAAAGTTCCTTATTTTTAAACATTTTTCCACCCCTTTTCTAGCTACATCATAGTACTCATTAACCCCATATTAAAATTACACCAAACTTATTTTAGCTTTCTTTTTTACTTTTTATATTACTATGATACAATATTTTTAATTGGATTTTATTATTTGTTAACTTTTTTCACGAAAAGGAGAAAATCATGCGTTATGATTTCGGAAAGGTCTATAAAGAAATACGTGAGTCAAAAGGCTTGACTCAAGAAGAGGTCTGCGGAGATGTCCTTTCAAGAACTAGCCTATCAAAGATTGAAAGTGGCAAGGTAACTCCCAAATATGAAAACATGGAATTTCTTCTCCGACAGATTAATATGAGTTTTGAAGAGTTTGACTATATCTGCCACCTCTATCAACCGAGCCAACGAACAGAAATCATGCAAACCTATCTCAATATGAGCTCAACCCTAGGAACTAGTGAACTCGAAAAACTATTTCAAAAATGCCAAGACTATCTCAAAAATGCCAAGACTATCTCAAAACCCACCACGATTTGCCTATAGAAGAAATCCGGGATATGCTGGAAATTGTCATTCATATCCGCCAACATGGTACAGAGCAACTGTCAGACCAAGTGAAACAGACTGTCAAAAAACTTTGGGAAAAAATTGAAAAACAAGATACATGGTATGAAAATGATCTAAAAATCCTCAATACCATCCTTTTCAGCTTTCCCATTGATCACCTCCATCTCATTACTGGAAAAATCCTGCAACGCTTGGAAGTCTATAAAAACTACCAACATTTATATGACTTACGAATGGCAATTCTACTCAATCTGTCCACCATTTACTTATACCATCAAGACAAAAACATGTGTCAACAAATCTGCTATACTTTACTAGAGGATGCCAAGAACAAGAAAAGCTACGATAGGCTTGCTATCTGCTATGTCCGTATTGGGATTTGTAGGGATGATGCTAAACTTATCCAAAAAGGGTTCTCACTTCTAGAGCTGACCGAGGAAACTTCTATGCTGTCTCATCTCAAAAAAGAAGTGGAGACCTATTATCAAGCGAAGAAAATATAAAAAAGTCGAGGGAGTTCCTCGACCTTTAAATTCTATTTTATTCGTTAACAACTAATACCAACCGTTGTTAAGCCAGAAGTTCTTGGCAGCTGTCCATGAACCGTAACGTCCTGCAACGTAGGCATCTGCTACACGTTCTTGGTTTTCAGCTGAGTAGTCACCGTTCAAGTATGAAGCTGTCAATTGGTAACGTCCGATATATTGTCCGTTTGTAGCTGTGTAGCTACCGCCTGATTCTTTTTGAGCAATCCATTCTTTAGCTTCTGCTTCAGAGCCACTTACAGTAGCAGCTGGTGTTTCAGCAACTTCTTCTGCCACAGGAGCATTTACTGCTGGAGCTTCTTCTTCTGCCACTTCTGTAGTTTCTGCTACTGGTGCTGAAACAGTTTCATCTTGAGCAGCTGGTGCCGCATAAGTAGATGGCGCTGGTGTTGGTGCAGGTGTTACAGGCCCATCGATAATCAACTCTTGACCTACGTAAATCAAGTGGATATTTTCGATGTGGTTGTTTTCTGTTAATCTCTCAACAGTTGTGTTATGAGTTTCAGCGATTTCTGAAAGAGTATCACCCTCTTTAACAGTGTAAGTAGATGATTCTTGGGCAGATACAAACGATGGTGCAAATACTGCAAACAAAGCAGCTAGTCCTACAAGAGTTGTTTTAATCTTTTTATTTGTTGCTTTCATATTTAAAGGTTCTCCTTCTTTCTATAGTTCTATCATACCTTTTAAATATTACTATTTCTTAACACTTTTATGTAGAAATATTACAAAATTATTTTTTTATTTGATAAAACAAGGCATTTTTGTCACAAAAGAACCTATTTTTATGCTATTTTGAACATTAAAGAGGTTTTAATCCACAATTAAAGCCAATACCTTCATTCTTTGATATAATATAACTAAGAATTTTTATAAGGGGAAACTGATGCAATCACTTCGTTTTCAATCTGTCTTTGATATTATCGGACCAGTCATGATTGGACCATCTAGTAGCCATACCGCTGGTGCTGTTCGTATTGGGAAGATTGTCTCTTCCATTTTTGATGATACTCCGACAGAAGTCGAATTCCAATTATTCAACTCATTTGCTAAAACCTATCGAGGACATGGTACAGATCTAGCCCTAGTTGCAGGGATCTTAGGTATGGATACAGATGATCCTAAAATCCCAAACAGCCTGGAGATTGCCCACAAGCGTGGTATTAAGATTGTCTGGACCATTCAGAAAGACAGCAATGCCCCTCACCCAAACACTACTAAAATTACCGTTAAAAATGCGCACAAGACCATCAGCGTAACTGGTATTTCTATCGGTGGAGGGAATATTCAGGTAACCGAACTCAATGGCTTTGCCGTCTCTCTCAATATGAATACACCTACCATCATCATTGTGCATCAGGATATCCCTGGGATGATTGCCCTTGTAACCAAAGCTCTCTCTCGCTATGATATCAATATCGCTCAGATGAACGTTACTCGAGAAAAAGCCGGTGAAAAAGCCATTATGATTATCGAAGTCGACAGTCGCAACTGTGATGAGGCCATCGAAGAAATTCGAAAAATCCCTCATCTCCACAATGTTAATTTCTTTAAGTAGGGGGAATCATGTTTTATTCTATCAAAGAATTAGTCGAACAAGCAGAAAAGGACTTCCAAGGAAATGTCGCTGAACTGATGATTTCGACAGAATTTGAGTTGACCGGTCGCGAACGTGAAGAAGTCCTCCTTCTAATGGAACGCAATCTAGAAGTCATGAAAGCCTCTGTCCAACTTGGCCTCAATGAAAATAAATCTCGTAGTGGCCTGACAGGTGGAGATGCTGCCAAATTGGATCACTACATCAAAAACGGAAAAACTCTGTCAGAT
>CAUQVK010000097.1:0-4311 GCA_963521495.1 uncultured Streptococcus sp. | reverse complement strand
CTTCCAATGGTTGACCATATGCAAGAAATCATCGAAGATTCTTACTATGGTTACAAAGAAAGACCAGGACGCCGTAAATAATTGTTATCAGCCTAGAGGCAGGAGTTATCCTGTCTCTTTTTTGTAATTCTTTTTGGGAAATGGTATAATGATCGCATATGTTTATTTGAAAATCAAAGCTTTGATAATCATGCGAGGGAGAAATGTAAGAGATGAATGAGCTAGGGGAAAGGGTAAGGATTCTTAGAGAGGAGAAAGGGCTTAGTCGTCCAGTTTTTTGCGGGGATGAGTCTGAATTATCAGTGCGTCAGTTGGTGAGAATCGAAAAAGGAGAATTTCGACCGACTATAAAAACACTAGAATATATTGCAGATAGATTAGAAATTCCGTCCTATGTCTTGATGCCAGATTATAAGGAATTGCCTAAACGCTACCAAGAATTAAAGTACTTTCTTTTACATCACCCTGACTATGGAGACAAGGAGTTGCAGGAGCAGAAGGAAGAATATTTCGATGAGATTTTTGAGAATTTTTATGATGATTTGCCACGTGATGAGAAGATGATAGTGGATTGTCTTCAAGCAATAGATGAAGTGAGAATGACTAGTAATTCCTTATATGGAAGCAGTGTGATTGAGGACAGTCTTCAAGACTTACTATCCAGAGATGTATATAGGGCTGAGGACTTGTTGAAATTGAGACTGTATTTCAACTGTCAGTTAATGGATGGTTTAAATGTGGGTGAGATAAAAGAATCTGAGCATGAAACCATTCTTTGTTTTCATGACAAATTAAGTTCTCAGGTTGATAAGATAGAGTTCGATTGTTTGGACTTGCTTAGAGATTCCTTGTTAGCTTCTTTAGCTTGTATAGAAATTATGGGGCTGTTTCATTATTTTAAGAGAGCAGTTGAGACCTTAAATAAAATAGGGCAGAAAACACGAGATTTTCAAAAGCAACCGATTGTCTTGATGGTAGAATGGAAATATTATATTCAGACTGATTATGATACAGCAAAACAAAAGTATGAAGAAGCAAAAATGATGGCGAGGATGTTTGGCAATGAGAAGTTAATCGTTAGTTTAGATAATGAATGGAGCGAAGACTTAGAAAGGTATTGTTAAATGCTTTATAGGAGTGACATTTCTGTCATTGAGGGAATGCCGCTTTTTTGTTACAATAAATTTTACTTGCTATACATCCAGAAGCAAACTAGGCAATAGAGAGAAAATTCTAAGTAGTAGGCCTATAGGGTCAATCAACTTGAAGGATTTTCTATAAGTATGATGTATGACGATAACAGTTTTAAACAAGGGGGAAAGAATGTCCATTTTATCCATTAAAAATATTTCAAAGTTTTACGCTTTGGACGGTAAACATCAAGAACAGGCTTTAAAGAATATAAACCTGCAGATTGCAAAAGGTAAAATTACAGCGATTTACGGTCCGTCGGGCTGTGGCAAAACTAGCTTGCTAAACATTATCAGTGGTCTAGATAGACAATATGAAGGAGATTTAGAATTTAAAGGGGAATCCCTCCGTGACTTATCAGAGATTGAACTAACTCAATTTCGTAAAGATAAGATTGGATTTGTGTTTCAAAACTTTAACCTCATTCCTCATCAGTCTGTCTTGGACAATGTCAAGCTACCTCTCTATGTCAAAGATTTATCTGACAGGGAGATGACAATGATTGCAAAGGAGCAATTAAGTAACTTGGGCATGGAGCCTTTTATGGCTAAAAATGTTAAACAGCTTTCTGGCGGGCAAAAGCAACGCGTAGCAATCGCGCGTGCACTGGTAAATCAGCCTGATATGATTGTAGCAGATGAGCCAACAGGGTCACTAGACTCTCAATCCCAAGAAATGGTATTGGAAGTATTTAAAAATTTAGCCCAAACAGGGAAAACAGTATTGATTGTAACCCATAATCCAGAGGTTGCTGAATATGCAGATGTGATTATCAAAATGAAGGATGGTGAAGTCGTTGAAGAAGTCAAAAAATAAAGGATTATCATTGAAAAATAAATTCAAACTTTCTTTAAATAACTTTCTGGAAAGAAAGTGGCGTAACTTATTGATTGCGCTAGCAACCTCAATCGGTTTTGTAGGAGTCTTAATTTCTTTTGGCTTGGGAAATGCTTTGATTTCGATGATTGATGAAAATACGAATGGAGGTCAAATTCCTTCTCAAGTTCAGATTGCTTTAAACACAAAAAATGTTGGACGAGGCTTTTTGAACCAAGATGATAAGAACTATATCACGGATACAGTTGGGAAAGAAGCTATTAAATATTTGGAGAGTCCTTTTGGGATGACCATGTCAAATATGACTATAGATGGGCAAGAAATGGATCTGAGTCAAACGATGCCTTCTTATGCTCAAGTAGTGAGTCTCTATGAGGATACAAGTATCTCTGTTAGTAGTAATGAGGCGGACAAAGTGTTGGCTGGCTCCCTCTATACTGATGCAAATGAACAAGGCTTAACAATTCCAATCAGCTTACTAAAAAATTGGAATGAACAGACAGGAAACAATCTGACAGCTAGTGATGTTATTGGAAAATCAGTCTCAGCAAGTATTGTAGAAAATGCTGCCGAAGCTAGTAAGATTGCTCAATTTCAAACAAAGATTGTACGTGTAATCAATGATGAAGATGACATGGAGGACAGCAACAGTTTCATGCCGTCTCATCAAATGGAAACGATTTTGAAAGAAGCTGGATTTACAAAAGCTGTATCTTATTTTATCTTGGAACTCAAAGATCCATCACAGACAAAAGCGATAACAGAAGAATTGCAGAAAAATAAGAAGTATACTGTTCTTTCTCAACAGAAGGTTCTTGATATTGTGATTACCTTTATTCGTGTTATTCAGGGATTGTTGATTGTACTTTCATCACAAGCTATTGTGGTAGCAGCGGTCATGATTGGTATCATCATTTACATCAATATCATGCAACGTTCTAAGGAAATAGGTGTCATGAAGGCAGTTGGTTATCAAAATCGTGATGTCAAAGGAATTTTTATTTACGAGGCTATCTGGATTGTAGGCATCGCCTTGTTACTGGCCTTTTTGGTTGCACAAGGGGTGGGAAGTTTGGCGAATGCGGTTGTAAATCACTTTTACCCATCCATCACGAAGGTTTTTGAATTAAATCTTCTATCTATTTTAGGAACTCTAGCTTTCGCTCTCTTGCTTGGTTATGTATCAGCTTACTTCCCGGCGCGTAAAATTAGTAAAATGGATCCTGTAGAATCGCTACGATATGAATAGTAAGGGATTCCTTGATTTACAGTTTAAAAAAGAAACTAACATAGAAAAACAACGCCCGTACTTGCAATTCAACTCAAATAGTTATATAATAGGTTTGTTGAAAGGTGATTTGTAGTGATTCAAGTTACTCTTTTCACAATAAAATTTTCATGATTTTCATAAGGAGGAAATCACTAATGGTAGTTAAAGTTGGTATTAACGGTTTCGGTCGTATCGGTCGTCTTGCTTTCCGTCGTATCCAAAACGTAGAAGGTGTTGAAGTTACTCGCATCAACGACCTTACAGATCCAGTTATGCTTGCACACTTGTTGAAATACGACACAACTCAAGGTCGTTTCGACGGTACTGTTGAAGTTAAAGAAGGTGGATTCGAAGTTAACGGTAAATTCGTTAAAGTTTCTGCTGAACGTGATCCAGAACAAATCGACTGGGCTAACGACGGTGTAGAAATCGTTCTTGAAGCAACTGGTTTCTTTGCTAAGAAAGCAGCTGCTGAAAAACACTTGCACGCTGGTGGAGCTAAGAAAGTTGTTATCACTGCTCCTGGTGGAAACGACGTTAAAACAGTTGTATTTAACACTAACCACGACGTTCTTGATGGTACTGAAACAGTTATCTCAGGTGCTTCATGTACTACAAACTGTTTGGCTCCAATGGCTAAAGCTCTTCATGATAACTTCGGTATCGTTGAAGGTTTGATGACTACTATCCACGGTTACACTGGTGACCAAATGGTTCTTGATGGACCACACCGTAAAGGTGACCTTCGCCGTGCTCGTGCTGCTGCAGCTAACATCGTTCCTAACTCAACTGGTGCTGCTAAAGCAATCGGTTTGGTTATCCCTGAATTGAACGGTAAATTGGACGGAGCTGCTCAACGTGTTCCTGTTCCAACAGGTTCTGTAACTGAATTGGTAGCTGTTCTTGAAAAGAACGTTACTGTTGATGAAGTGAACGCAGCTATGAAAGCAGCTTCAAACGAATCATACGGTTACACAGAAGATCCAATCGTATCTTCAGATATCGTAGGTATG
>CAUQVK010000096.1:0-4465 GCA_963521495.1 uncultured Streptococcus sp. | reverse complement strand
TCATGCAGGGGATGGCCTTTATGGAAATCGGTCAAGAATTTGGTCGTACCAAACTGGTTGCGACTGGTGAAAATGGTGAGCTGACCCATGATGATAGAGAACGTGCTATGAATAGCTATAATGCTCCTGATAGCGTGAATCAAGTGAACTGGGACTTGCTTAATGAGCGTCAAGATAGTATTGCGTTTATCCGTCAGCTGATTCGATTGAAGACAGGAACCGGAGCCTTTTCTTACCCAACTTATGATGAGATTTACCATCATGTGTTTGTTCATTCAGCAAATGAACATAGTGGTTTGATTGTCTATGAGATTCAAGGGGAAGAACATTTACTGGTTGTATTTAATGCTAAAGGGCAAGACTTCCAGTTTGAAAATGCTGGAAATCTAGAACTATTGGTGACCAATAGCCATTTAAGTGATAAAGACATGGTTGGTGGCGTCAGTGCCAGCGTCTTTAAAGTTTTGTAGAATAGATTTACAATTTAAATTCATTTGTGGTGCTTTATCTGTTAATAAAATCAGGAGATTCGTTTCCTGATTTATTTTTTTACTTAAAATTATATTTTTGTTAGCTAAATAACGAACTTTGTGATAGTATTATTAAAAAACGATTCGTTTTCAAAGCGTTTCTGAAAATTTCTTGATTTACAAGTGAACACATCAGTGAATTTATTGAAGACTTTCAAAAGATTTTTTTGCAAATTCCGTAATTTACTTGAATCTTCCCTAAAAAGGTAGTATAATAAATCTATAGAAAACGCTTACAGAAAAGAGGAGGTATTATGGATAAAAGAGAAGCTTTGCGCACCTTTATGACAGGAGAAAATTTTCACCTTCAGCATTATCTAGGAGCACATAGGGAAGAACTAAATGGAGAGTACGGTTATACATTTCGTGTGTGGGCTCCCAATGCTCAGGCTGTCCACTTGGTGGGGGATTTCACGAATTGGGTAGAAAATCAAATTCCGATGGAACGAAATGAATTTGGGGTCTGGGAAGTCTTTACCAGTCTTGCTCATGAAGGCCAAATTTACAAGTATCATATCACACGTGCAAATGGTCATCAGCTTATGAAGATTGATCCTTTGGCTGTACGGTATGAGGCACGTCCGGGTACTGGAGCTATTTTAACAGAGATTCCAGAAAAGAAATGGAAGGATGGGCTTTGGTTAGCTCGTAGAAAACGTTGGACTTTCTTTGAACGTCCTGTCAATATCTACGAAGTTCATGCTGGATCGTGGAAGAGAAATCCAGATGGAAGTCCATATAGTTTTGCTCAATTGAAAGATGAACTCATTCCTTACCTAGTTGAGATGAACTATACTCACATTGAGTTTATGCCCTTGATGTCTCACCCTCTCGGTTTGAGTTGGGGTTATCAGCTTATGGGTTACTTCGCTTTAGAGCATGCCTATGGTCGCCCAGAAGAGTTCCAAGATTTTGTTGAGGAATGTCACTTAAACAATATCGGAGTTATTGTAGACTGGGTACCTGGTCACTTCACCATTAATGATGATGCCTTAGCTTATTATGACGGGACACCGACTTTTGAGTACCAAGACCATAATAAGGCTCATAATTACGGTTGGGGTGCACTCAATTTTGACCTTGGAAAGAATGAAGTCCAGTCCTTCTTGATTTCTAGCATTAAGTTTTGGATTGACTTTTACCATTTAGATGGTATTCGAGTGGATGCAGTTAGCAATATGCTCTATCTTGACTACGATGATGCTCCATGGACACCTAATAAAGATGGTGGCAATCTCAACTATGAGGGTTATTATTTCCTTCGACGCTTGAATGATGTCATTAAACTAGCACATCCAGATGTGATGATGATCGCAGAAGAAAGTTCGTCAGCAACCAAGATTACGGGAATGAAAGAGCTTGGTGGTTTAGGATTTGACTACAAGTGGAATATGGGCTGGATGAATGATATCCTCCGTTTCTACGAAGAAGATCCGATTTATCGTAAATATGACTTTAATTTGGTGACTTTCAGCTTTATGTATGTTTTCAATGAAAACTATCTCCTACCATTCTCGCACGATGAAGTGGTTCACGGTAAGAAGAGTATGATGCACAAGATGTGGGGAGATCGTTACAATCAATTCGCAGGCTTGCGCAATCTCTACACTTACCAAATTTGTCACCCTGGTAAGAAATTGCTCTTCATGGGTAGTGAATACGGCCAATTCCTAGAATGGAGATCTGAAGAGCAGTTGGAATGGTCTAATCTAGAAGACCCTATGAATGCTAAGATGAAGTATTTCACTTCTCAGCTAAACCAGTTTTACAAAGATCATCGCTGTCTGTGGGAAATCGATACCAGCTATGATGGTATTGAAATCATTGATGCGGATAATCGAGACCAGAGTGTTCTTTCCTTCATCCGTAAGGGTAAGAAGGGCGACATGCTAGTCTGCGTCTTTAATATGGCACCTGTTGAACGAAGAGATTTTACAATCGGACTACCTGTTGCAGGGATTTATGAAGAAGTCTGGAATACTGAGTTAGAAGAGTGGGGAGGCGTTTGGAAAGAACATAATCAAACTGTTCAAACGCAAGAAGGACTATGGAAGGATTATGAGCAGACCTTGACCTTTACCCTACCGGCTATGGGAGCTAGTGTATGGAAAATCAAGCGTCGCTTGAAATCTACTAAAACTGTTACAAGTAAAAACCAAAAAGGAGTAGAAAATGAAGAATGAAATGTTAGCTTTGATTCTTGCTGGTGGGCAAGGAACTCGTCTCGGTAAACTCACTCAAAGCATTGCTAAACCAGCTGTACAATTTGGTGGGCGCTACCGTATCATTGACTTTGCTCTTTCAAACTGTGCCAACTCAGGCATCAACAATGTTGGAGTCATTACACAGTACCAACCACTTGCTCTCAACAACCATATCGGAAATGGTTCAAGCTGGGGACTAGACGGTATCAATTCTGGTGTCTCTATTCTTCAACCTTATTCTGCAAGTGAAGGAAATCGTTGGTTCGAAGGGACTAGTCACGCTATTTACCAAAATATCGATTATATCGACAGTGTCAATCCTGAGTATGTCTTGATTCTGTCTGGGGACCACATCTACAAAATGGACTATGATGATATGCTCCAGTCTCACAAGGATAATAATGCCAGTTTGACAGTAGCAGTTCTTGATGTTCCCCTGAAAGAAGCTAGCCGTTTTGGTATCATGAATACAGATGCCAATAACCGCATTGTTGAATTTGAAGAAAAACCAGCTCAACCTAAATCTACCAAGGCTTCTATGGGTATTTACATCTTTGATTGGCAACGTCTGCGCAATATGCTCGTTGCTGCTGAAAAGAGCAATGTAGATATGTCAGACTTTGGTAAAAATGTCATTCCAAATTACCTTGAGTCAGGTGAAAGTGTCTATGCCTATGAATTTAAAGGTTACTGGAAAGACGTTGGTACGATTGAGTCGCTTTGGGAAGCGAACATGGAGTACATTTCTCCAGAGAATGCCTTGGATAGCCGTAACCGTCAATGGAAGATTTACTCAAGAAACTTAATTTCACCACCAAACTTCCTTGGGGCAAATGCTCATGTGGAAGACTCCTTGGTTGTAGACGGATGTTTCGTTGATGGAACGGTTAAACACTCTATCCTTTCAACAGGTGCGCAAGTTCGCGAAGGAGCAGAAGTAGTAGATTCAGTTATCATGAGTGGAGCCATTATTGGACACGGAGCTAAAATCAAACGTGCCATTATTGGTGAAGGTGCAGTTATTTCTGACGGTGTCGAAATTGATGGAACAGAAGAAGTACAAGTTGTAGGATATGATGAAGTAGTGGGGGTAGCAACAGATGAAGATTGATAAATATTCTGCCATTTTAGGAAATACAGTTGGTTTTCATGATATGTCGACATTGACGGATCACCGTCCAGTAGCAAGTTTGCCATTTGGTGGGAAATATCGTTTGATCGACTTCCCCCTTTCAAGCCTTGCTAATGCAGGTGTTCGTAGTGTCTTTGGTATTTTCCAGCAGGATAATATCAGCTCAGTCTTTGACCATATTCGTTCAGGACGCGAGTGGGGCTTATCAACTCTTCTTAGCCATTACTATCTAGGAATTTACAATACCCGTGTAGAAAGTAGCACAGTTGGAAAAGAATACTACCAGCAGCTTCTCACTTATTTGAAACGTTCTGGCTCAAACCAAACGGTTGCCCTCAACTGCGATGTTTTGATTAACATTGATTTGAACCAAGTTTTCCACCTACATAGTACAACAAAAGGGCCTATCACTGTAGTTTATAAAAAACTAGCTAAGAAAGACATTTCAGAAGTAAACGCAATCTTGGAAGTGGATGAAACAGACCATGTTCGTTCTCATAAACTCTTTGATAGCAAGTTACCAGATCAAATCTATAACATGTCTACAGATATCTTTGTCGTTGATACACCTTGGTTGATTGAACGCTTAGAAGAAGAAG
>CAUQVK010000095.1:0-4473 GCA_963521495.1 uncultured Streptococcus sp. | reverse complement strand
CGAATCATACGGTTACACAGAAGATCCAATCGTATCTTCAGATATCGTAGGTATGGCTTACGGTTCATTGTTTGACGCAACTCAAACTAAAGTTCTTGACGTTGACGGTAAACAATTGGTTAAAGTTGTATCATGGTACGACAACGAAATGTCATACACTGCACAACTTGTTCGTACTCTTGAATACTTCGCAAAAATCGCTAAATAATTCTTGAGTCGATAGAAAAGCAAGGCCTTTTGGTCTTGCTTTTTAAATATTTAAAAATGGATGACGCTATCATCCATTCTTTTTTAATTCTTTTTCAAAAGTATCTGACAGGGTAGTGAAGCTTAATTTCTCTAGAGTAAGCGGATGGGTAAATGACAGTCGAAAGGCGTGGAGCATAAGCCGACTCGTCTTTGATTTGCTATTATAGAGAGGGTCACCAAGTATAGCGTGTTTGTGATGCGAGAGGTGGACGCGAATCTGATGAGTACGCCCAGTCTTTAGTCGGCAACGAATCAGTGAAGTCTTGTTTTTAAATTGCTTCAAGCTAGTTACGTGAGTTTCAGCATGTTGGCCATTTTTAGAATCTACCACTCGTTTTCTACGGTCGTGTCGATCACGGCCGATTTTATCTAGGAAAATCACTTCTTTGCTTTTAATTTTTCCATCCACTAGGGCCCAGTATTCTCGAGAAATTTCTTTTTTTTCTAACAGACGGTTAAGAATTGGGAGAATGAAAGGATTTTTAGCAAAAAGTACTAAGCCGCTTGTTTCCATATCCAGTCGATGTACTACATAGCAAGCTTGACCGACGTAGGCACTAATGTGATTAAGGAGTGCTATTTCGTTCGGATGATTGCCATGAGTCTTCATTCCTTCGGGTTTATTAACGATAATTAGGTGTTGGTCTTGGTAAACTTCCTGAACTAGGTTTGGGTTGCCCCAAGGGATTTCTTTTTCGGGATAATCTTCCTCGTCAAAAGTCAATTGGCAAACATCTCCAGGATTCACCATCTCATTCCAGTGAACTTCTCGCTGATTAATTAAAATATGTTTCTTGATTCTCAAAAAATGCCGTATTTTTCGTGGGATAAGAAGTTGTTCTTCTAATAATTGTTTAACTGTCATTTGACTTAGGGATTGCGGTAGTGTAAATGTGAATTTCATACAGATATTGTAACAAAAAATAATCTACTTGGATAGAAAATAACTAAATTCTTGTCTTCCTATGATGAAGATGATAAAATAAACGCATGAAATTAGATAATTTATTTGAAAAATTCCTTTCTCTTTTTAAGAAAGAAATACATGAGATTGATGAGACGGATTCAAGAGGTTTACGCCGTTCGAAAAGTGATAAAAAGAAATTGGTCCAAATAGGGACGGTTCGAAAATTTTGGCGTCGCTATCACTTGACAAAAATTGTTATCATTCTTGGTTTGAGTGTTGGGTTATTGGTAGGTACCTATCTATTCGCCTTGGCTAAATCAACCAATGTTAATGATTTGCAAAATGCTCTAAAAACTAGAACTATCATTTTTGACCGCGAAGATAATGAGGCTGGTGCCTTGTCAGGTCAAAAAGGAACCTATGTTGAATTAGCGGATATTAGTAAAGATTTGCAAAATGCGGTCATTGCGACAGAAGATCGTACTTTCTATAAAAATGATGGGATTAATTATAGTCGATTCTTTTTAGCAATTCTAACAGCTGGTCGTTCTGGTGGTGGATCAACAATTACACAACAATTGACTAAAAATGCTTATTTGTCTCAGGATCAAACTATTGAGAGAAAAGCGAAAGAGTTTTTCCTTGCTTTAGAATTGACTAAGAAATATAGTAAGGATCAAATTTTGACCATGTACCTTAACAACGCTTATTTTGGGAATGGCGTATGGGGTGTAGAAGATGCTAGTAAGAAGTATTTTGGCGTATCAGCTTCACGATTGACCTTGGATGAAGCCGCTACCTTAGCAGGAATGCTTAAAGGACCTGAACTGTATAATCCCTTGAACTCTGTTCAAGATTCAACAAATCGTAGAGATACAGTTCTACAAAATATGGTTGTGGCTGGCTACATTGACAAAAATCAAGAAACTGAAGCTAGTGGTGTCGATATGGCGTCGCAATTGCAAGACGCCTATGAAGGAAAGATATCAGATTATCGCTACCCGTCGTATTTTGATGCGGTTGTAAATGAAGCGATTTTCAAATATCATCTGACAGAAGAAGAAATTGTCAATAACGGCTATCGTATTTACACAGAACTTGACCAAAATTATCAAGCTAATATGCAGGTCGTTTATCAAAATACGTCTCTTTTTCCAAAAGCTGAGGATGGAACATCTGCTCAATCAGGTAGTGTAGCTCTGGAACCTAAAACAGGTGGTGTACGTGGAGTTGTCGGTCGAGTAGCTAGTGATGATAAGACAGGATTTCGTAACTTCAACTATGCAACTCAATCTAAACGTAGTCCTGGTTCAACCATTAAACCTTTAGTGGTGTATACACCGGCAGTAGAAGCGGGCTGGGCTTTAAACAAGCAGTTGGACAATCATACCATGCAGTATGATAGCTATAAGGTAGATAATTATGCAGGAATTAAAACGAGCCGAGAAGTTCCAATGTATCAAGCCTTGGCGGAGTCTCTCAACTTACCTGCTGTTGCTATTGTCAATGATTTAGGTGTGGATAAGGCTTTTCAAGCAGGAGAAAAATTTGGGCTCGATATGAGGGGGGTGGACCGTGTTCTTGGAGTGGCCTTGGGAAGTGGTATTGAAACTAACCCTCTTCAAATGGCTCAAGCCTATACAGCTTTTGCAAATGAAGGTTTAATGACTGAAGCTCATTTTATAAGTAGAATTGAAAATGCTAGTGGTCAAGTCATTGCAACTCATAAAAACACACAAAAACGTGTAATTGAAAAGTCAGTGGCTGATAAGATGACTAGTATGATGTTAGGAACATTTACAAACGGTACAGGTGTTAATTCGGCGCCAGCAGGTTTTGTTATGGCAGGGAAAACTGGAACAACTGAGGCAGTTTTTAATCCAGAATACGCCGGTGACCAATGGGTGATTGGTTATACTCCAGATGTGGTGATTAGTCATTGGTTAGGTTTTCCAACAACAGACGAAAACCATTATCTAGCGGGTTCTACTTCAAATGGTGCCGCCCATATTTTTAGAAATATTGCAAATACAATTTTGCCTTATACTCCTGGAAGTACTTTTACGGTAGAAAATGCCTACAAGCAAAATGGAATTAATCCGTTAAATGCTGCTAGTCAAGCGCAAAATGAAAATATTAGTCAGGGGGAATATTCCTTGTCGGATATTCGAAATCGAGCGCAAAGTATAGTAGATGAGGCTAGTCGTGCTATTTCAGATGCTAAGATAAAGGAAAAAGCTCGGACAATCTGGGACTCTATTGTCAATCTATTTAATTAAGACGCTTGTCAAAGTCTAGCTTTCTTGTTATAATAGATAAAATGGAGGCGTTATGGCATTAAAAAAAGCAAGCCTAGCTTGTGAGGTTTGTGGTTCAAGGAACTATTCAATTAAGATTAGTGGGAATCCTAAGCCAACACGGCTAGAAGTAAATAAATTTTGTAAACATTGTACAAAGTACACGACACATAAAGAGACAAGATAGGAGAGAGCGATGCGTTTTATTGGCGATATTTTTAGACTTCTTAAAGAAACTACATGGCCAACTCGCAAAGAAAGTTGGAGAGATTTTCGTTCCATTATGGAGTATTCAGCTTTCTTTGTAGTAATTATTTATATTTTTGATAAGTTAATTGTTTCAGGTTTGATTCGAGTTATTAATATTTTTTAGAAGTCCGGTGGGGTTTTTACACTAGAATTCTTCTATTTTTGAAAGGAAGTATCATGGATAGTTTTGATAAAGGATGGTTTGTTTTACAGACATATTCTGGTTATGAAAATAAGGTAAAAGAAAATCTATTACAACGAGCGCAAACGTATAATATGTTGGATAATATCCTACGTGTTGAAATCCCAACTCAGACAGTGCAAGTTGAAAAAAATGGAAAGAGAAAAGAAGTTGAAGAGAATCGCTTTCCAGGTTATGTACTTGTAGAAATGGTTATGACAGACGAAGCTTGGTTTGTTGTCCGTAACACGCCTAATGTTACAGGGTTTGTGGGATCTCATGGAAATAGATCAAAACCAACTCCGTTATTGGAACAAGAAATCCGTGATATCTTAGTTTCTATGGGTCAAACTGTTCAAGAGTTTGGTATTGACGTTAAAGTTGGGCAAACTGTTCGAATTATTGATGGAGCGTTTGCAGATTATACCGGTAAGATTACAGAAATCGATAATAATAAAGTGAAAATGATTATTTCAATGTTTGGCAACGATACGGTAGCAGAAGTTAACTTAAATCAAATTGCGGAATTATAACCCAGAGAGGCCTAGCCTCTCTTTTTGAATACATTTGAGGAAGAAAAATGAACAGAA
>CAUQVK010000094.1:0-4517 GCA_963521495.1 uncultured Streptococcus sp. | reverse complement strand
GGTTCCTAAAATTATTAGTTACTTGCTCCAGATGTAGCGTCTGCGCCACCACCGTGACCTCCAGCATCACCTGCATCAGAAGCTCCAGATGTGGCATCTGCTCCGCCATGGCCTCCGGCAGGAGCTGCAGCATTTCCACCAACTAGACGTTGACCAGTTGTATTGAGGTACCAGTCAAGCCATGGTTGGAAATTAAAGATAATCTCATTAATTCCAGCATATGAACCATCTGGATAGTACATTGCTTGGTAATTATGGGTATTAATAACGCCTTCTGGTGTTCCCGGCACAATTGTACGGACATATTCTTGATCCCCGTTACGCAATACGCCGACAACCCATTCAACGTTTTTCATTCTAGAATCTGGCAATGAACCGTGTACAGTTCCTAAACTGTTTCCTGATTGAGCACGTACACGTTTACCAAACATTGTATTTGGATCTTGGTGTGCGTTATTAAAGTACAAGAACTGATTATTATCATCTGCAAATGTCAATTCAAATGGCATTGCTTTCAAGAACATATCAATTTGGTTAACTGTCAAGATACCATGGTCTAATTTAACGTAAGTATCTCCAGAAACAGCTCCAACAAGTTCAGCAGCTTTTTCTACCCATTCAGGATCATCTGGATCAATACCTTGAATGGTAGTTGCAATTGAATTTGTACAATATAAATCTTCTGGTGCGATTGGTTTTGGTTTTTTCAATTTTGAAACGACTCCCACATATTTTACAAAGTTGTCCAAACATGTTTCAAGGAAATTAATAGTTCCTTCATTTGTGATATTCCCATTAACATCAAATGCTTCTTTAGCTTTACCGAGAAGGAATTCATTTCCTGGAAGAGTATAGGCATTGACACCTGGAGCGTCAAGAATCTTACGAAGGTGAACTTGGGCACGAGAAGTACCTTGGTCGTAGTAAGAAGCACCCACTATCATAACAGGCTTGTTTTCAAATGGATGAACTTCGTATGAAAGCCATTCGAGAACAGATTTTAGGGAAGCTGTGATAGTGTGGTTGTGCTCAGGAGTTGCAATGATGACACCATCAGCACGTGTGATTTTATTATAAAGATAACGTAATTGGAAACTTTCATCCCATTTTTCATCTTGGTTAAACATTGGAACTTCGTCAATTTCAAGCACTTCTAATTCAAATTTAAGTTTGAAGTGACGACGGATAAATTCCAAGAGTTTACGGTTATATGATTGATCGTAATTTGATCCTACAAGTCCAACAAATTTCATTCTTTCTGCTCTCCTATTTTACAAATTTTCCCAGTCAAAATCTTCGGCATCTTTGCGAAGTAATTCTTTCGCATTGCGCAATTTTTCTGTAATTTTTACAAAGATACGGTAGTCGTCAAAAATGGCATCCATTTTTTGAATAACATCAAGATCCACTAAATCTCCATTGTTATTGAAGGCTTGAAGAGAATGAGAAAGCAAGAATTCGTCTGGTAGGACGCTTGCCTTGATTTCTGGTGAGTTCAAGATTTGACGAAGTTGTAATTGGGCACGAGATGAACCAAGTGTCCCGTATGAAGCACCGGTAATCATGATTGGCTTATTCAAAAGTGGATAAACGCCGTAAGATAACCAAGCAAGAGCACTCATTAATACTGCAGGAATAGAGTGGTCATACTCAGGAGTACCGATAATAACCCCATCAGCTTCTTCGATTTTGGCAACTATTTCCAAAATTTCAGTAGGGATTTGTTTATCAGCAGGTTTGTTGAATACAGGGATATCCTTGATTTCAACAAGTTCAATTTCAGCCTTGTCAGCAAAGTGTTTTTGCATGTACTGAAGCAATTGGCGGTTTGTAGAACGTTTTGAATTTGTTCCAACAATAGCAATAAGTTTTAACATGAGATTTCCTTTCTCTTTTTACATAATACGATTTTAAAACTCCATTGAAACAGTTGTTTCTATAGAGTAGGAATTCCTGAAGAACAGCTTAGGTGACCTTCTTTATCGATGAGGATAGCTTCGATTCCCTCCAAACTTTCGACTTGCCAGAGGATAGAAGCAGGTCTTTCTCCAAAGAGACGAGTTGTCCAGATTTCACCATCGACTGATTTATCAGAGATGATTGTTAGACTCGCTAGTTCCGTTTCAACAGGATATCCTGTTTGACTGTCAAAAATATGATGGTAATCTTTTCCATCGACTGTCAGGTGACGTTCATAAATGCCTGAAGTCACGACAGATTTATTGACAACAGGGATAGTCATTAAGTGATTTCCCCGAGGATTGGCTGGGTCTTGAATCCCGATTTGCCAAGGTTGATTCCCTCTTGCCTGATTTTTTCCAATGGTCAGGATATTCCCTCCCAGATTAATCAGGACAGAAGTCACTCCCTCTTCTCTAAGAAATTGTGCTACCTTATCTGCACTGTAACCTTTTGCTAAACAACCTAGATCTATCTTCATTCCCTTTTTTTGAAGGAAAACAGTAGAAGCAGTAGAATCTAACTTGATAAAATGGGGATTTATTAAGGGAAGTACCGATTCAATTTCTTGAGGTTGGGCAACTTTGGCATCTGAAAAACCGATACGCCAGGTTTGAATTAAGGGACCAATACTGATGTTGAGATGGCTAGAGGGCGCTAGGCTATGCTCTAAACCAAGTGAAATCAGTTCAAACAGGTCTGGATGAACTTTGACAGGAGCTATTCCAGCTTGATAATTGATTTCCATCAACTCAGATTCTTGGCTATTGGCGTTGAAGCGGTATTCGAGCTCTCTGAGTAAATCAAAGGATTTTTGGAGCAAGATATCTGCTCGCTCATCCACTAATGAAATAGTGATAGTGGTTCCCATTAGGCGTTCAGAATGTGAACTAAGAGGCAAGCTACCAACTCCTTTCTCTTATGAAAAGAAGGTTGAAATATAGTAAATTTATGAAAAATGAACCCCTTACATTTTCTTTCCATGATACTAGCATACCATAAAGTCAGCGTTTTCACAAATAAAATTTGTAAAGATGTCAAGAAATATGCTTACATATATTGCCAAATGATTTATAAAGTACAAATAATTTACATTTTTTTACAAAAAATGAGGAAAAATTTGACAAATCCTTGTAAACGCTAACAGTAAATGTTATACTAGTAGAGTAAATTTAAAATTGAAGGTAGGAATTTTTCTATGAGTAAAATCGTTGTAGTTGGTGCTAACCACGCTGGTACAGCATGTATTAATACTATGTTGGATAATTTTGGAAATGAGAACGAAATCGTTGTATTTGACCAAAACTCTAACATCTCTTTCCTAGGATGTGGAATGGCCCTTTGGATTGGTGAACAAATTGATGGTGCTGAAGGCTTGTTCTATTCTGATAAAGAAAAATTGGAAGCTAAAGGTGCTAAAGTTTACATGAACTCACCAGTTCTTTCAATCGACTATGATAACAAAGTAGTTACAGCAGAAGTTGAAGGAAAAGAGCACAAAGAATCATACGAGAAATTGATTTTTGCTACAGGTTCTACACCAATCTTGCCACCAATCGAAGGTGTTGAAATTGTTAAAGGAAACCGCGAATTTAAAGCAACTCTTGAAAACGTACAATTCGTGAAATTGTACCAAAATGCTGAAGAAGTTATCAATAAACTTGCTGACAAGAGCCAACACCTCGACCGTATCGCCGTTGTTGGTGGTGGTTACATCGGTGTTGAACTTGCTGAAGCCTTTGAACGTCTTGGAAAAGAAGTTGTCCTTGTTGATATCGTTGATACTGTTTTGAACGGTTACTATGACAAAGACTTCACACAAATGATGGCGAAGAACTTGGAAGACCACAACATCCGCTTGGCGCTTGGTCAAACTGTTAAAGCAATTGAGGGTGACGGTAAAGTTGAACGCTTGATTACTGATAAAGAAACTTTCGATGTGGATATGGTTATCCTTGCAGTTGGTTTCCGTCCAAACACAGCCCTTGCTGATGGTAAGATTGAACTCTTCCGTAACGGTGCCTTCCTTGTAGACAAGAAACAAGAAACATCTATCCCAGGCGTTTACGCAGTAGGTGACTGTGCGACTGTTTATGACAACGCTCGCAAAGACACAAGCTACATCGCCCTTGCTTCAAATGCAGTTCGTACTGGTATTGTTGGTGCCTATAACGCTTGTGGCCATGAATTGGAAGGAATCGGTGTGCAAGGTTCAAACGGTATTTCAATCTACGGTCTTCACATGGTTTCAACTGGTTTGACTCTTGAAAAAGCAAAAGCTGCTGGCTACAATGCAACTGAAACAGGTTTTAACGATCTTCAAAAACCTGAATTTATGAAGCATGACAATCATGAAGTTGCTATCAAAATTGTCTTTGATAAAGATAGCCGTGAAATTCTTGGTGCGCAAATGGTATCACATGATCCTGCAATTAGCATGGGAATTCACATGTTCTCACTTGCTATTCAAGAGCATGTAACAATTGAAAAATTGGCTTTGACTGACCTATTCTTCTTGCCACACTTCAACAAACCATACAACTACATCACAATGGCTG
>CAUQVK010000093.1:0-4789 GCA_963521495.1 uncultured Streptococcus sp. | reverse complement strand
GAAGGAAAAGCAGAGTTTGTTTGCTATTGTCCTGCTTAGGAAAGAGATAGCGTGCCAACATCCCTCTAAAGATAAGTTCTTCCGTCAAAGGAGCAAAGACCACCACCATAAAGAAAGCAAATGCAGGCTGTTCCACTGTCAGTTGAGATACGATTTGTTGACTGACCGACGGATCTTCTGGTAAAAAGAACTGAGCTATAATCGCCACTAGCAAAACCAGAGTAGGCAACCAGATATAACGATTAAAAGCTGTTGTCTGGATGCTAACCTTTTCTGTCTGATACCATCTGTAAACTCCATAAACATAGGCCCCTGACAGGACGATATAGAGTGGCAAGACTCCAAAGATCGAAGCCCCTAGGTCAAGCGCTGATAAAGCCATACTCTGAACCAGACCATAGCCAAAGAAAAAGGATAGAATGGCTAGAAAAAACCAGCCAAGATTTTTAAGTAATTTCATAAAAGACTCCTATTTGAAATGAAGACTTAGCATTGTTATTCGCATCATTTTGATAAAAATATGGAATACAGTCGCAACTAAAAGGGATAATAAGCGAATTCCTCTTGCAAAAATAGAAACGGTGGTAATGGTTTTATAAAGATATTTTGGAGCAAGCAAGAGCAATGTTGATCCTAGGAAAAAGAGGGTCAGGAATAAGATCCTGACCAGTTTTTCTACTATTAAAAGCCTAATTTTTCAAAGATTTCTGAGAAATTTTGATTGATAGCATCAAGTGACACTTGAACTTCTTCTCGTGTTTGGTTGTTCTTAACCGTCACTTGTCCGCTTTCAACTTCGCTCTCTCCTAGCGTGATGAGGGTCTTAGTCGCAAAGACATCGGCTGACTTGAACTGAGCTTTGAGTTTACGGTTGAGGTAATCACGCTCTGCTTTAAATCCTTGTTGGCGAAGAGCTTGTACCAATTCCAAGGCCTTAACATTTGCTCCTTCACCCAAGACTGCGATATAAACATCTAGAGCGTTTTCGATAGGGAGAGTCACACCTTGTTTTTCAAGGATGAGAAGCAGGCGCTCTACACCAAGTCCAAAACCAAACCCAGCAGTTTCAGGACCACCAAAGTAAGCAACCAAACCATCGTAACGACCACCCGCACAGACTGTCAAATCATTGCCCTCAATCTCAGTGATAAACTCGAAAATCGTGTGGTTGTAGTAGTCCAAACCGCGCACCATATTGGTATCGATGATATAGTCTACACCCAGATTTTCCAACATCTGACGCACAGCATCAAAATGAGCTTGGCTTTCTGCATCAAGGAAGTCCAAGATAGACGGCGCATTTTCTACTGCCACCTTGTCTTCTTTTTCCTTAGAGTCCAAGACACGGAGAGGATTTTCCTCCAAACGACGTTGGCTATCCTTAGACAAGGTCTCCTTGAGCGGTGTCAAATAGTCAATTAAGGCTTGACGGTAGGCCGCGCGGCTCTCAGGATTTCCAAGAGTGTTAAGGTGCAATTTGACACCTTGGATGCCGATTTCTTTCAAGAAATGAGCTGCCATAGCGATGGTTTCCACATCGGTAGCTGGATTGCTAGAGCCAAAACACTCGACACCAATCTGGTGGAACTGGCGTAAACGACCTGCCTGTGGACGCTCATAACGGAACATAGGGCCCATATAGTAGAACTTACTTGGCTTTTGTACTTCTGGGGCGAAGAGTTTATTTTCCACATAAGAGCGAACAACAGGCGCAGTTCCTTCTGGACGGAGGGTAATATGGCGGTCACCCTTGTCATAAAAATCGTACATTTCCTTGGTTACGATATCGGTCGTATCTCCGACAGAGCGACTGATGACCTCGTAATGCTCAAAAATAGGCGTGCGCACTTCTGCATAGTTATAGCGCTTGAAAATCTCACGGGCAAAGCCCTCAACGTACTGCCATTTGGCAGACTCAGCAGGTAAAATATCCTGCGTTCCTTTTGGTTTTTGTAATTTCATAGGGAATCCTCTTTAAACTTAATAGTCTTATTTTACCATAAATAGAGGGATTAAAACAGTAAGAAAAAAATTAGGATTTAGATATCATTTTTGAGATTAATAACTGTCAAAAGAATAGCTAGCAAGGAAAGACCAACAAATAGCATCCAAGTCAACTGTATATTCCATACAGCTACAAGTGAAAAACAAGCTGTTCCCACAGGTATGGATAAGGTAAACAATAAACCTAAAAAATTACTGGTACGAGCTAGAACCTCTGGAGCTAGATTTTTCAGGAGCATGGCACTAATCTTTGGTTGAACTTTACCAGACACATACAGAGTTGAACAGAGAAATAGTAAACCAAGTACGACTTGATTGAATAAGTTAGCTAGACCAATTAGACTGAGTCCTACGGTCACCCACATCATCAATCTAGGCAAGGACTGCTTCCCAAAATAATCATTGCCCGTAAGGCTACTGATGATGATTGCTAACAAAGCACAGAATTGACTGATAAATAATGCCTCTGTGTAAGAAAAGTCCAAAAGAGAATGGCTCAAAAAGAAGATGTTATAGATGCTTCCTAAAGCGCCACCCAAGGCATTGATAAGCAAGACAGCAAAGAGCATAAAACCAAAGTTTTTCTGTCCACTTTTAAGAAAAACAAGGCGTAAATTTCGATAAATCGTTAGAAATTGGTCTTTGATAGGAAGCTTCTCATTTTTTAGTGATTCACCATCAGCAGATGACATTGACAGGCTCAATTTGCTTTTTCCTAAAAAGAGAACAGAGGCTGATACGAGGAAAAAGCAGGCATTGATTCCCGCAACGAGGGAAAAATTGTTGACCGATAGACCTAAGAGCCAGACTCCAAAAGCTTGACCACCAATAGCTGAAATATAGGTGATGAACTGGGAAAAAGAATAAGCCTCCATCAGATCATCTTCAGCTACTTTTTCCTTAATGAGAGGCATGCGCAAGCCACCTGCAAAATCACTGATGACATCACTAATGACATTGATTAAACACAGGCTAGAAAAGGCAAAGAGACTAGCTTGCTGAACAACTAGGGCTGCTAGAAAAAATAAAACCGCCTGAAACAAACCGCTATAGACCATCCATTTGACCTTGTCCCTTGTGTAATCTGCCCGAATCCCTACAAAAACTGTAAAGAGAGTCGGAAGAATCATAACAATATTCGCCATAGCAACAGCAAAAGAGGCTTGTGGCAAGGTCGATGCATAAACGATAAATACCAGGTTAAAAATCGAAGCACCAAAGGCATTGAAGAAGCGCGACAAAGTCAAGAGTCGATAAGCTTGATTTCTAAACAATAGTTTCATAGGTAATCTCCCTTCTTGTTATAATCCCTATATGAAGTATGACTATAGTATAGCACTTAGAAATTGAAAGGGAAAACTTTTGAATATATGCAACACACAAAATGAGCAAAGAAACGATAGAACTTTTGTAACGACCTGAGAGTAGTCAAAAGTTCTATCGCTTAAATTTTCAAATTATTTTCTTAGTTTGCAGATATTCAACAATCGGTTGTATTTCTGTAGTATTCAGCAGATTTGTTACAACCAAGCATCTCAAAAATATGGACAGCATCTTCCATCTTTTTCTGACCTTCCTTGACTCTACCCTGCTTGCTATCAAGAAGACCTTCAGCCCACAAATAGACAATTCGGAAATAGGTCTCATTTTCCTTGTAGAAATGCTCTTTGATGACACGTTTAAAATAAGAGGCATTGGTAAATTCTTCACACTCAATGCTGGCTAAAAAACCATTCAATAGCATAGTATGAAAAAGGTTTCGATTACTAGACATTTCCATTAGAAAATTGGATTTGCGGACCATTTCTCGTACATATCTAGTAAAAAGAGAAACAGACAAGAACGGAGAACTGACTGAGAACAAATTGAGTTCATAGATTCCCCAAATCTCAGTAGAAAACAAGTAGTCATGAAGGACTTTCCCTTCCTCTGCCGTTAACTCAACCATTTCATCCATGCCCTTCATATAAGACTTGATCATAATAGCATTTAGAATATGTTTCTGTTTGTTTTGAGAATGGGCATGCTTTTGATACTCCTTGCGATACAAGTCCTCAAGCGGTGCTATGTTCTTTGGATCCAAGACATCTATGATTTCTTTTCTCAACTCAGAATCTGTATCATACTGAAAACCTCTCGCCAGAAAGAGGATTTCCTCTACACTGGCAGATATATTTTCTAGGGCAAATAGAAACTTTTCCACCGAAAGCTCACTCTGACCTGTTTCAAATCGGGACAACATAGACGGCGAAAATTGTCCCCCAGTTGCTTGTCTCAGCGAGATATTTCTTGACTCTCGTAATTGTCTAAAGACTTTTCCAATCTGCTCCATAGGCTTCCCCTTGATTTAGCATTTTCTTTATATTATCATATTTTTTCAGAAAATTCATCAAAAACTTGCCAAATTGTCAGAATTATGAGAAAATAGAGGATATTTATCATGTGGAGGGACTGTTATGAGAGAGGATATCAAAATCAATGACCGCGCTTTGGCCTTGCAAGACCAAATTATCGAAAAACTAGAGAAGGTTTTTGATACAGATGTGGAATTGGATGTTTACAATCTAGGACTGATTTATGAAATCAATCTGGATGAAACAGGCTTCTGCAAAATTGTCATGACCTTCACTGACACTGCCTGTGATTGCGCCGAAAGCCTGCCTATCGAAATCGTCGCAGGTCTGAAACAAATCGAGGGTATCGAAGATGTCAAGGTTGAAGTTACCTGGTCGCCTGCTTGGAAAATCACACGAATCAGTCGCTACGGCCGTATTGCCCTTGGACT
>CAUQVK010000092.1:0-4826 GCA_963521495.1 uncultured Streptococcus sp. | reverse complement strand
AAAATTCGTTTTTACTTCCTGCATCCATCCCCGTTGTCGGCTCATCTAGGATAAATACATCTGGATCCGAAGCAAACATACGCGCAATCACCGCTCTCTGCTTTTGTCCCCCAGATAGAGAACCCAAGCGTTTGTCTCGGTGTTCCCACATGCCAACTGAGTCCAGACTAGCCTTGATATGCTCCTCATCATGAGCATTCAAGCGACGGAACCAGCCTTTTCGCGGATAGCGACCCGACTTGACAAATTCATAAACCGTACTTGGAAAACCAGCATTAAAACTGGCAATCTGCTGGGGAAGATAGGCTATTCTCAATTTCTTACCCTGAGCATTTGTCTTTGAAATGGTCACCTTACCAATGCGTGGTTGCAGGATACCAAGGCTTGCCTTAATAAGAGTTGTCTTAGCAGCCCCATTCTCTCCAGTTAAGGTAACAAACTCTCCACTGTCAACACTATAATTGATATGTTCAAGAACTGGCTCTTTATCATAATAGAAGGACAAATCCTCTACCGTAATATATCTCATTATTTGATTTCTCCTACTAAAGCAGTCAAAAACCGCTGAATCACTTTTTGTTCATTTGGAGTAAACTGAGTCGCCACTTGTTCATAGGTTAAAAGTGTATGTTCATGGTGATGATGATGTTCTTCTGCAATTGGACGAGCCATTTCTGTCAATTGATAAAAAATAACACGTGCATCCTTAGGATCCTTGGACGTCTCAAGCATCCCTTCCTTAACCAGAGATTTAATAGCCTTAGTTACAGCTGCCTGACTAACATTAAGTCGACGAGCTAAATCTGAGTTAGTTAAAGATTCCTCTGATAAGAGCATGAGAATATGCTCCTGAGTATTGGTTAAAGCAACATCGCTGGTACAATGGCCTATCAAGATTTCATGCTGATTTTCTGCATGCAAAATAACCTCGTTCAAAAAGCTATCGATATCCTTAGCTAGCTGTCTCATTTCTTGCTCCTTTCCTAATGTCCCTCTACTTCAAAGAGTAAAACAAAAGCCAACACTTAATTATTTACTGGTTAATTATATCACAATCATAATAAGAATAAAAGACCCTGATATGACTATTTTAGACCAACTCACCAATTAGACTCTTAAGTAAAACATCGTAAAATTTAACTATCCAAATACAAATACCCCCTACTGTTTCTCTCAAATAGTTAAAGAAAACTTTTATTTTGAAATTTTCAAAACGAGAGTCGTTTTGAATTTGAACAACAAAAAGGAGAGAACCAAGCTAGTTCTCTCCAGTTTTAGCCCAACGGAAGTATATCTAAAGTGAAATATTACGCTTCCTTAACTTCTAGTAAACCAATTTCGCCATCCTCACGACGATAAATAACATTCGTTGTATGGTCTTCAACATCTACAAAGATAAAGAAATCATGACCCAATAAATCCATTTGTAGAATTGCTTCTTCTAAATCCATTGGTTTCAAGTCAATTTGTTTTGAACGAACAACTCTAGACTGAACAACATTTGAATCTTCAACCAAAGCATCTGTAAATAATTGACTTGTTGCAACTTTATTTTTATTTTTACGTTCGATTTTAGTTTTATTTTTACGAATTTGACGGTCAATCTTATCTGTTACAAGATCAATTGACCCATACATATCTTGAGATATATCTTCTGCACGAAGAGTAATAGATCCAAGTGGAATTGTTACTTCTACTTTAGCAGTTTTTTCACGATACACTTTCAAATTAATCCGAGCATCAAGCTCTTGTTCTGCTTGAAAGTACTTTTCGATCTTTTCGAGTTTAGAAACTACATAATCACGAATTGCTTCTGTTACTTCTAGGTTTTCACCACGGATACTATATTTAATCATATGAGTACCTTCTTTCTAAACATTTTTGTTTTTCTGATTTTATTATAACGCTTTCATTTTATTTTTGCAAATTTTTTCCTCATCTTACAAGGGAAAATGTTTTTACATCCTCAGCACCCGCTTCTTCCAGCAGTCTCTTCACACGATTTATAGTTGTTCCAGTAGTATAAATATCATCTATAAGTAGGATTTTTTTAGGAATAGTGACTCCACTTTTAATAAAGAAAGGAAGTTCCGTGGTCAAACGTTCTACTCTATTTTTAGTGCAACTAGCTTTTTCCTTCCTTTTACCTAATAAGTCATAAGAGGAAAATCCTGCTGCATCCACTAACCCCTCAACTTGATTAAAACCTCTATTAATGAATCTTTCAGAACTTAATGGAATAACTACAAATTGATACTCTTTAAATTTTTTTAACTCCTCAGCCAAAAATCGAGCAAAAATTTTTCTTATAAGGAAATCTCCATCAAATTTATACCTACTAAAAAACTCTTTCATGGCTTGATTGTAAGTAAAAATAGCACTGTGATTAACCACGATCCCTTCTTTACACCAATATTGACAGTCTTGACACTTAGTTGACACGCCAATTTTCATACAGTTTGGGCAATGTTCTTCACTAATTTTCTCGAATCCAGATAAACAATCTACGCAAACATTATTTTCTTTATTCTTTAAAAGCAATAAACTTCTAAAAACTAAATCATTCTTGATACTCTGACCACATAACAAGCAGCTCACAAATCTGCCTCCTTATTCATCTGTTTAATCTCTTTAATAGCTTTTTTAATGGAGACATTCAAACCGTCATGAAAGAAAACCAATTCTCCTGTCGGTCTGTCCATACTACGACCGACACGACCTCCAATTTGAATTAAACTAGACTTAGTAAAAAGACGATGGTTGGCCTCTATTACAAAAACATCTACACGAGGGAAAGTGACACCACGCTCCAAGATAGTTGTGCTGATGAGTATAGTTAAATCTCCATTTCGAAAAGCTTGCACCTGCTCTAATCGATCTTCTGTAATAGAAGACACAAAGCCAATTTTCTCTTTTGGAAATTGCTCTTGCAGGATTTCTTTTAGTTTCTCTCCTTTTTCAATTTCTGATGCAAAAATCAATAAAGGGTAAGCTGTCTTTCTCTGCTTCTCAATATAGGTTTTTAACTTTGGTGACAAACACCCTTTATCTAAACTTCGCTGACAATCAGATAGCCAAATTGGTTTAGGAATAATCAGTGGGTTCCCATGAAATCGCCTAGGTAAACTCAATCGTTTCAATTCTCCTAAACGGACCTTCTTATCTAACTCATCGGTCGAAGTCGCCGTTAAAAAGATTCTCAATCCATTCTCCTTTACACTATTCTTGACAGCATGGTAAAGCGTGGGATTGTCAACATAAGGAAATGCATCTACTTCATCCACTATCAGCAAATCAAAAGCTTGATAAAACTTCAATAACTGATGGGTCGTCGCAACAACTAGTGGTGTTCTAAAATAAGGTTCTGATTCTCCGTGTAGCAAAGCTATCTCGCAAGAAAAATCCTGTTGCAGGCGTTTGTATAGCTCCAAACAAACATCTATGCGAGGACTAGCTAAACAAACCGAGCCACCAGCATTAATGACCTTAGCAACAACTTGATAAATCATTTCGGTTTTTCCAGCTCCTGTCACCGCATGAACCAAGGTTGGTTCTTGCTTATCTACTGCTTGAATCAGTCCCTCTGACACCTTCTCTTGAAAAGGGGTTAATTGACCACGCCATTTAAGAACATCTTGCTTCGGAAAATCCTCCTGTGGGAAATAGTATAAAGCTTGATCACTCCTGACTCGCTTCATCAGTAAACACTCCCTACAATAGTAAGCACCGATGGGCAAATACCATTCATCTAAAATAGCACTATCACAACGTTGACAGAAAAGTTTCCCTTTCTCCTTTCTCATTGCTGGAAGTTTCTCCGCCAACTGACGTTCCTCTTCTGTTAATTCATTCTCCGTAAACAAACGACCGAGATAATTTGGATTTACTTTCATACTTCTTTATTCGTAAAAATCTAGCACTTTAAATAATTTTTTAGTACAATTAAATCATGGAATTTAGAACAATTAAAGAGGATGGTCAAGTCCAAGAAGAAATCAAAAAATCACGCTTTATCTGTCATTCCAAACGTGTTTATAGCGAAGAAGAGGCTCGGGACTTTATTAATGCCATCAAAAAAGAACACTACAAAGCTACGCATAACTGCTCTGCCTTTATCATTGGGGAACGTAGTGAAATCAAACGAACAAGTGATGATGGTGAGCCCAGTGGTACTGCTGGCGTTCCCATGCTTGGGGTGCTAGAAAATCACAATCTTACCAATGTCTGTGTGGTAGTGACGCGCTACTTTGGTGGCATTAAGCTAGGCGCTGGAGGATTGATTCGTGCTTACGCCGGCAGTGTTGCCTTAGCTGTCAAAGAAATTGGCATCATTGAAATAAAGGAACAGGCTGGCATTGCTATTCAAATGTCTTACGCTCAGTATCAAGAGTACAGTAACTTCCTTAAAGAACATAATCTCATGGAACTGGATACAAACTTTACAGATCAAGTCGATACGATGATTTATGTTGATAAAGAAGAAAAAGAAACTATTAAAGCTTCACTTGTGGAATTTTTTAATGGAAAAGTCACTTTAACTGATCAAGGTTTACGCGAAGTTGAGGTTCCTGTAAACCTAGTGTAAATAATAGATAATACAGTGTTTCACTGATATTTTCACCGCTACTTTAATTAGCAAAATAAAAAGATGCTTGCCAAGACCTACTAGAAAATGAAGCAATTCAAAAAGAAAACGGATATCGTTCCACTTTACACCTATTTATTAGAATTAGCTTATCACAATCGTTTGAAAATTAATGGCTTAGACCTGTGATATAAAAAAATCCTATCACTTCGATAGGATTTCTATATTTTACAAATGGTAT
>CAUQVK010000091.1:0-5035 GCA_963521495.1 uncultured Streptococcus sp. | reverse complement strand
ACCAATGGTTCATCATTAACAATCTGGTCTAAAATTGGAAAATCCTTGCGAATCACTTCTACATCTAACATAGGCTCCCCTTAGCGTTTTGACAATTTTTCTTCGATCGTTGCAATCATTTCATCGCGAACTTCTTTGACTGGAATCTCAACGATAACGGATCCAAGGAAACCACGAACAACCAAACGTTCTGCAGTTGCCTTGTCCAAGCCACGGCTCATAAGGTAGTACATGTCTTCTGGATCAACCTGACCAATAGAAGCTGCGTGCCCTGCCGTAACGTCATTTTCATCAATCAAAAGAATTGGGTTAGCATCTGAACGCGCTTGGTCTGAAAGCATAAGAACACGACTTTCTTGTTGTGCATCTGCTCCCTTGGCACCCTTGATGATGTGGCCAATACCATTGAAGGTCAAGGTAGCTTTTTCAAGGATAACCCCATGCTGGAGAATATTACCGATTGAGTTGCATCCATAGTTAGTCACACGAGTGTCAATCCCTTGCACCTGACGGCTACTAGAAAGAGCCACTACCTTAAGATCTGCATGGCTACCATTACCAATCAAGTCACTATCAAAATCAGCAACGACATGTCCTTCGTTCATGACACCGATTGCCCAATCTATACTAGCATCGTTTCCTAATTTACCACGACGGCTAATATAAGCAGTGACGTTTTCACCTAGACGGTCAATAGCGGCAAACTTCACTTGAGATCCTGAGCGAGCAATCACTTCGACTGTGATATTGGCAGTTGCCTTAGCACTACCTTCACCTCGTGACTCTAAACGTTCCAGATAACTAATCTTAGAATTTTTACCAGCGATAATCATAATATGCTTGTTAAAGGGCACATCGCTATCACTATCTTGGTAGAAAATACCTTCAATTGGCTCAGCAATTTCCACGTTATCAGGAATATAGAGAACAGCACCACTGTTGAAATACGCTGTGTGGTAGGCAGCCAACTTATCGTCATCATACTTAACAGATGACATAAAGAATTCCTCAATGAGTTCTGGAATTTCTTCTAGAGCTGTATGGAAGTCTGTAAAGACCACACCTTGCTCAGATAATTCGACTGGAATTTGCTCAAACACAGTTTGTGTTCCAACTTGAACCAACTTCAAATGATTATCAACTGCTGTAAAATCTGGTACATTTGCTGTTGGCTCACTCTCTGTAATAGTTCCATCTCCCAAATTCCAACGGTGGAATTTGACACGCTCAATAACTGGTAATTCTAAAGTCTCAATCTTATCAAAAGCTTTTTGACGGAGGTCTGCCAACCAGCTTGGTTCAGCGTGCATTTCTGAAAAAAGTTTAATATTTTCTTTAGTCATTTACTTCTCCTAAAAGATACGAGGGAATTACAATTCTTCCTTGTAGTCGTAGCCAAGTTCTTCAGCTAGTTTTGCGTATCCTTCACGTTCCAAACGCGCAGCCAATTCTGGACCACCAGAAAGGACAACACGACCTTCCATCATCACGTGTACCACGTCTGGTGTGATGTAGTTCAAAAGACGTTGGTAGTGGGTGATAATCATAGCACCAAAACATTCACCACGCATAGCATTGACACCTTTCGATACAACTTTAAGAGCGTCAATATCAAGACCAGAGTCAATCTCATCAAGAAGGGCAAAAGTTGGTTCCAACATCAAGAGTTGAAGAATTTCATTACGTTTTTTCTCACCACCAGAGAAACCTTCATTGAGGTAACGCTCTGCCATTTCTTCTTTCATGTTGAGCAATTCCATCTTCTCGTCCAATTTAGTGATAAACTCACGAACTGAAATCTTCTCATCGTCTTCTTTACCAGCATTCATGGCTGCACGAAGAAACTCAGCATTGGTAATTCCAGGAATTTCAGACGGGTATTGCATAGCAAGGAAAAGTCCCATACGCGCACGCTCGTCCACTTCCAACTCAAGAATGTTTACGCCATCAAACAAGACTTCACCTTGGGTTACTTCATAGTTTGGATTTCCCATGACGGCTGCAGAAAGAGTAGATTTACCAGTACCATTTGGTCCCATGATGGCTGCAATCTCTCCTGTTTTCAAAGTCAAATTGACCCCTTTTAAAATTTCTTTCCCTTCAATCTCAACGTGAAGATCTTTGATCTCTAATACTGACATGATAGTTCCTTTCTTTTTCAAGGTCTTTATCATTTTTAAAAATCCACTTCCATTCTTAAAAAATATGATTAAAGTCCCATAAATATTCTTTACTAGTATAACAAAAAAAAGCCTAAAAGGCTTTGATTTTGTCTAGAAGCTGAAGACTAGTCTCTTTCTTTTAAATGCTGGTCAATTACATCAATAATCTTACCCATAAGGTAACTCAATCGGAAATTTCGAAAGAGTAGAATTGCCCAAAAGACAGCCATAATATAGCGACCAGTCATCCAGGCTTCATTGAAAAAATAGGTCTCAGCAGCTGTAAACAGCGCGATGATAATAAATTGTTGTCTATTCATAAACTTATTGTATCATGAAATCTTTCTTTAGTCTTCTTTTACATTCACTTTATCAGCCAAAAATTCAAATCCTTGAGGAATGAGACTATTTTCTGCTTCTTTTTCTGTTTGAAAAGATTTTGATTTTGCTGAAAAGGCTGCTCGAACTTCTTTCCATTCCTCCATAGAAATAGCTAAAATTTCAGGTGAAAATCCAGCTGCTTGACTCAAAATATTTCCAAACATAGTATTGAGGTTATCTCTCTTCATTGTTTGGCCAGCATTAAAGTTAGATTCAAAGGCTAGGATGGCATGATTTTCATTAGCTGCCACTGGTTGGGAACCAAAGAGAAGAGCCTTGTCTGGACCAGCTAAACTTTCAATCACCTCTTGCCAAGCATTCTGTAATCGTATCAAATTTTGTCTAGCCAAATCAGGATTTTCAACAGCTTCTTGTAAAATTGTTTGAACCTTATTTCGATCTACTCTATAAACCGTCTTTGCTACCGTAGGACGACTAGGAACTGGACTAGGCTGTTGGCTATCTGCTCCAATATTAGCAAGTTCTTGTTTAAGGCGAGTAACTTCTTGTTTAAGGGCAGAGATTTCACTCTGAACTGCAAGCGGAAGAACTTGTTCAGTCTTGATTTCCCCTAAGCGAATGGTCATCATCTCAGCGTATATCTTCGGTTGTAAACTCACCTTTATATCAGCTAAGGACTTGGTTGCTAAAGCAATCATCTCAAACAGACTATCGTGAGAAATTAATAAATTTTCTTCAAAAACTGCACTAAGATGAGTATTTTCTCCACCAGTTTGCACAATGAGCAAGTCCCGCAAATATTGAAGAAGGTCAGTCACAAACCGTGTCATACTTTTCCCATTGTCAAACAAAAGATTTAAACATTCTAAGGCTTTTGAGATATCATGCTGGGTTAGCGCCGCTACATAGTCATCCAAAGCTCGTAAACTGATGGTTCCTGTAATTTCTTCAGATATAGCAGTTGTCAAGGAATTTCCCTGCGTTAGACTCAAGGCTTGATCCAAAATTGACAAGGCATCCCGCATACCCCCTTCTGCACGTCTAGCAATAATTTCCACGGCTTCTGGTTCAGAACTGATTTTTTCTTTTTCTAAGATATAGTGGATATGCTCCTTAATGTCCTGTGTCTTAATTGCTTTAAATTCAAAACGTTGTACACGGGATAGAATAGTGGCAGGAATCTTGTGCAATTCAGTGGTGGCCAAAATAAAGACTACATTCTGTGTTGGCTCTTCCAGCGTCTTTAGGAGGGCGTTAAAAGCCCCTGTAGACAGCATGTGAACCTCATCTATGATATAAACCTTATAACGGGCAAGACTGGGAGCGTAGGTAGATTTATCACGAATTTCGCGAATTTCATCCACCCCATTATTAGAAGCCGCATCCATTTCAATGACATCTTCTAAACTACCATCTGTCACTGCTTGACAAATATAGCAGTTATTACATGGTTCACCACCCACTTGATTTGGACAGTTCATAGCTTTGGCAAAAATTTTGGCTACACTGGTTTTTCCTGTTCCACGTGGACCTGAAAAAAGATAGGCATGACTAATTTTTTCTTGTTTTACTGCTTGTTTTAGGGTCTTTGTTACTACCTCTTGTCCCACCAATTGAGAAAACGTTTGACTTCTATATTTTCGATAAAGGGCTTGATACATTAAATTTTCTCCTCAAACATCCTAAAATTCCATTCCGTCTTTTTAAGCAGAATTATAACAAATTCTTCTAAATAGTTACGATCAATTTCATCATAATCATTTACACGCGAGGAATCTAAATCTAAAACTCCAAGAAAACGCCCTTGTTTAATCATAGGAACAACGATCTCACTTTTTGCTTGACTATCACATGAAATGTAATTTGGATAGGTGGAAACATCACCAACCAAAATAGTTTCCTGTAATTTAGCAGCATCTCCACAAACACCCTTTCCAAGAGCAATACGAATACAAGAAACTCCACCTTGAAAAGGTCCCAAAATTAATTCTGTTCCATCAAACAGGTAAAAACCAGCAAATACAGTATTAGGAAAGGCTGATTTTAATAAAGCACTAGCATTGGAAAGATTAGCAAGAACATTTGTTCCGCCTTCGAGCAAACAAGAAAGTTCTTGATTTAATAGTTGATAAGCTGATTCTTTTTCTGATTTTAACATAAAACCATTATATCAAAAAAGGTTTAGAGACAAAAGAAAAACCCCTTGTTTCAAGAACAAAGGATTTTGTGAATTTTCAAATTGATTAAAGTTCGATATCTCCGAACAAGTCAGCCATTGAGAATCCTGTTTGTGTTTCTGGAAGTTCGAAATCACGTTTTTCTTGACGTTTTGGACGACGTGGACGAGCAGCACGTTTTTCTTCTTTTTGTCCTTCTTCTTGAGCTGGACGCTCTTCAAGAGCTTTGATAGAAAGTGATACACGCTCTGCATCTGCGTTAACTTCAAGAACTTTAACTTTAACTTCTTGACCAACTTTAAGAGCTTCTTTTGGATTTTCAATACGTTTGTGTGAAATTTGTGATACGTGAAC
>CAUQVK010000090.1:0-5403 GCA_963521495.1 uncultured Streptococcus sp. | reverse complement strand
GCTTGTCGATCAAGGGAGCTACTGCCAAGGCTTCTCAGGAGACCTTTAAAAATATCACCAACAGCTTCTCCATGCAAATCAATCGTCGCGTCAATCAAGGAACGCCACGTGGTGCTGGGAATATCAAGGGTGAAGATATCAAAAAAATCACCGAAAACAAGGCCATCGAGTCTTATGTGAAACGCATCAACGCTATCGGAGATTTGACTGGATATGAACTTATCGAAACTCCAGAAACCAAGAAAAATCTGACACCTGACCGTGCCAAACATTTTGGAAGTAGCTTGATGATTACAGGTGTCAATGACTCCTCTAAAGAAGACAAGTTTGTCTCCGGTTCTTATAAGCTGGTCGAAGGTGAGCACCTAACCAACGATGACAAGGACAAGATCCTCATGCACAAGGACTTGGCAGCCAAACACGGCTGGAAAGTAGGGGACAAGGTCAAACTAGACTCTAATATCTACGATGCAGACAATGAAAAAGGTGCCAAGGAAACAGTCGAAGTGACAATCAAGGGACTCTTTGATGGTCATAATAAGTCAGCAGTAACCTACTCACAAGAACTCTATGAAAATACAGCTATCACAGACATTCACACTGCTGCAAAACTTTATGGATACACAGAAGACACAGCTATTTATGGGGACGCAACCTTCTTTGTAACAGCGGACAAGAACTTGGATGATGTTATGAAAGAGTTGAATGGCATCAGTGGTATCAACTGGAAGAGCTATACACTCGTTAAGAGCTCCTCTAACTACCCAGCTCTTGAGCAATCCATCTCTGGTATGTACAAGATGGCCAACCTCCTCTTCTGGGGTAGCTTGAGCTTCTCAGTTCTTCTCCTTGCCCTCTTACTCAGCCTTTGGATCAATGCCCGTCGCAAGGAAGTGGGAATTCTCCTCTCTATCGGTCTCAAGCAGGCAAGTATCTTGGGTCAATTCATCACTGAATCCATCTTGATTGCCATCCCTGCTCTTGTTTCTGCTTACTTCTTAGCTACTTACACAGCGCGTGCAATCGGAAATACTGTTCTTGCCAATGTCACTTCAGGTGTTGCCAAGCAAGCCAGCAAGGCTGCTCAAGCCTCTAACCTTGGTGGTGGTGCAGAAGTAGATGGCTTTAGCAAGACCTTGTCGAGCCTAGATATTTCCATTCAGACATCAGACTTTATCATCGTCTTTGTCCTTGCCTTGGTTCTAGTGGTTCTCGTTATGGCGCTTGCTTCAAGCAATCTCCTTAGAAAACAACCAAAAGAGCTCTTGCTGGATAGTGAATAACAAACTTGCTACCTATTCTCTCCTAAATGGGGTATAATATAGGTAGCATTTTTATCTATTTCATCCTGATAATACTCTTCGAAAATCTCTTCAAACCACGTCAGCTTCACCTTGCAGTATATATGTTACTGACTTCGTCAGTTCTATCTACAACCTCAAAGCAGTGCTATGAGCAACCTGTGGCTAGCTTCCTAGTTTGTTCTTTGATTTTCATTGAGTATAAGACCTCTTCCTTTCAGGATGAAATTGAGATGATTTACAAGAAATTTAAAGGAATGTGAAACGTTTTTTCTATGAAAATTTTAATTGTAGAAGATGAAGAGATGATCCGTGAGGGGATCAGTGATTATTTGACGGATTGTGGTTATGAAACCATTGAGGCAGCGGACGGGCAAGAAGCCTTAGAGCAATTTTCCAGCTATGAAGTAGCCTTGGTTTTACTGGATATCCAGATGCCCAAGCTCAATGGTCTAGAAGTTTTAGCTGAGATTCGTAAAACCAGTCAGGTTCCTGTTTTGATGTTGACTGCCTTTCAGGATGAAGAATACAAGATGAGTGCCTTTGCCTCTCTGGCAGATGGCTATCTGGAAAAGCCCTTCTCCCTCTCCCTCTTAAAAGTGAGGGTGGACGCGATTTTCAAGCGCTATTATGATACAGGACGAATCTTCTCTTATAAGGATGCCAAGGTGGATTTTGAGAGCTACAGTGCAAGCTTAGCAGGAGAAGAAGTGGCCATCAATGCTAAAGAGTTGGAAATTCTGGATTATCTGGTAAAAAATGAAGGAAGGGCCTTGACCCGATCTCAGATAATCGATGCCGTCTGGAAAGCGACAGATGATGTCCCCTTTGACCGTGTCATTGATGTCTATATCAAGGAATTGCGGAAAAAGCTAGACTTGGACTGTATCCTCACTGTGCGCAATGTTGGTTATAAATTGGAGCGAAAATGAAACGAACAGGTTTATTTACAAAGATATTTATCTATACCTTCTCGATTTTTAGTGTTCTGGTCATTTGCCTTCATTTAGCTATTTATTTTCTTTTTCCGTCTACTTATCTGAACCATCGTCAGGAAACAATTGGCCAGAAAGCGACAGCCATTGCCCAATCCCTAGAAGGTAAGGATAGGCAGAGCATCGAGCAAATGTTAGACTTGTATTCTCAGACTAGTGATATCAAGGGGGCCGTTAAGGGCGAGATGACCGAGGACAAGTTAGAAATCAAGAACAGCCTTCCTCTGGACACAGATCGCCAAACCACCTCCCTCTTTATTGAGGAGCGTGAGGTGAAAACGCAGGACGGTAGCACCATGACTCTCCAGTTTTTAGCGTCCATGGATTTGCAAAAGGAAGCAGAGCAAATCAGTCTCCAATTTCTTCCCTATACCTTGCTGGCATCCTTTCTGATTTCCCTCTTGGTGGCCTATATCTATGCTCGGACCATTGTTGCTCCGATATTGGAAATCAAGCGAGTGACCCGTCGGATGATGGATCTGGATGCCCAAGTGCGATTGCGCGTGGATTCCAAGGATGAGATTGGTGATCTCAAGGAACAAATCAATAGCCTTTACCAGCATCTTTTGACTGTCATTGCGGACTTGCATGACAAGAATGAAGCTATTCTCCAGCTGGAAAAGATGAAGGTCGAATTCCTACGAGGGGCTTCTCATGAATTGAAAACACCGCTGGCTAGTTTGAAAATCCTGATCGAAAACATGAAAGAAAACGTCGGTCGTTATAAGGATAGAGACCGCTATCTGGGAGTAGCCTTAGGAATTGTGGATGAGCTCAATCACCACGTTCTCCAGATACTTTCTCTCTCGTCTGTGCAGGAATTGCGAGATGATAGGGAAGAAATTGATTTGCTCCAGATGACGCAAAGTCTAGTCAAGGATTATGCCTTGCTAGCCAAGGAAAGAGAGCTTCAGATTGATAATAGCTTGTCCCATCAGCAGGCTTATCTAAATCCATCTGTGATGAAATTGATCCTATCTAATCTCATCAGCAACGCCATCAAGCACTCTGTTCCAGGTGGCTGGGTTGGCATTGGAGAGAGAGAAGGGGAACTTTTTATAGAAAATAGCTGCAGTTCAGAAGAACAAGAAAAACTAGCCCAGTCTTTTTCTAACAATGCTAGTCGCAAGGCCAAGGGGTCTGGGATGGGTCTCTTTGTGGTCAAAAGTTTATTAGAACATGAAAAATTACTTTATCGTTTCGAGATTGAGGAGAATCGTTTGACTTTCTTTATAGCTTTTCCAAAAGTTGGCAAAGACTAGAGCGAGAAAGGGTTTACATAGATGAAGCTAGAAGAAATTCAATCGAAACTGCGGGAAAAACTAGATTTTTTTGTCAAAAAGTGATAAAATGAACAATGTAAATGGGATGACCCATAAAAATATACAGGAGGCCTGATAAAATGGCAATCGTTTCAGCAGAAAAATTTGTCCAAGCAGCTCGTGACAACGGTTATGCAGTTGGTGGATTTAACACAAACAACCTTGAGTGGACTCAAGCTATCTTGCGCGCAGCAGAAGCTAAAAAAGCTCCAGTTTTGATCCAAACTTCAATGGGTGCTGCTAAATACATGGGTGGTTACAAAGTTGCTCGCAACTTGATCGCTAACCTTGTTGAATCAATGGGTATCACTGTACCAGTAGCTATCCACCTTGACCACGGTCACTACGAAGATGCACTTGAGTGTATCGAAGTTGGTTACACTTCAATCATGTTTGACGGTTCACACCTTCCAGTTGAAGAAAACCTTAAATTGGCTAAAGACGTTGTTGAAAAAGCACACGCTAAAGGTATCTCAGTAGAAGCTGAAGTTGGTACTATCGGTGGTGAAGAAGACGGTATCATCGGTAAAGGTGAATTGGCTCCAATCGAAGACGCTAAAGCAATGGTTGCAACTGGTATCGACTTCTTGGCAGCTGGTATCGGTAACATCCACGGTCCTTACCCAGCAAACTGGAAAGGTCTTCACCTTGATCACTTGCAAAAATTGACTGAAGCTGTACCAGGATTCCCAATCGTATTGCACGGTGGATCAGGTATTCCTGATGACCAAATCCAAGCAGCTATCAAACTTGGTGTTGCTAAAGTTAACGTTAACACTGAATGCCAAATCGCATTCGCTAACGCAACTCGTAAATTTGCTCGTGACTACGAAGCAAACGAAGCAGAATACGACAAGAAAAAACTCTTCGACCCACGTAAATTCTTGGCTGACGGTGTAAAAGCTATCCAAGCATCAGTTGAAGAACGTATCGACGTATTCGGTTCAGAAGGTAAAGCTTAATCTAGCTGAATAATACAGACGGAACCTGCCCATTGGGTGGGTTTTTTGGTGTTTTAAGGAGACTATTAAGCCAGAATTTTGGACTACTACTCTTCGAAAATATCTTCAAACTACGTCAGCTTTATCTGCAACCTCAAAGCTGTGCTTTGAACTACCTGCATCTGGCTTCCTAGTTTGCTCTTTGATTTTCATTGAGTATAAAAATACTACTTTAAGAGAGAAATCTTTAATTTTATAATCTTTAGGCAAACGCTTGCATTCTAGTTTTTATTGGACTATAATAGGTTGGTATAAAGTCTTCTGTAGCAATAAAATGTAGAAGGTGTAGAAAGTAAGGATTTAGAATATTTGTAGTCAAAAGACAATGTTGCAATTCCTTACCATAGGGAGATAGATATGGCAATGATAGAAGTGGAACATCTTCAGAAAAATTTTGTGAAGACTGTTAAGGAACCGGGCTTGAAGGGGGCTTTGCGCTCCTTTATTCATCCTGAAAAGCAGACCTTTGAAGCGGTCAAGGATTTGACCTTTGAGGTCCCAAAAGGACAAATTTTAGGATTTATCGGGGCTAATGGTGCTGGGAAGTCAACCACCATCAAAATGCTGACAGGGATTTTAAAACCGACATCTGGTTTTTGTCGGATTAACGGCAAGATTCCGCAGGATAATCGCCAAGATTATGTCAAGGATATTGGGGTTGTTTTTGGGCAAAGAACCCAGCTATGGTGGGATTTGGCACTGCAAGAGACATACACGGTTTTAAAAGAAATTTACGATGTGCCAGACTCGCTCTTTCATAAGCGCATGGATTTTTTGAATGAAG
>CAUQVK010000089.1:0-5511 GCA_963521495.1 uncultured Streptococcus sp. | reverse complement strand
TCGCTATAGGTAAGTCTAAATCGGATGATTTTCGGAAAACCGATGCCAGTGGACGGGGTTACCAGCCTATGGTTTATGGACTCAAATCTGCGCAGATTACAGAGGACAATCAACTTGTGCGCTTTCGTTTTCAGTTCCAAAAAGGCTTAGAAAGGGAGTTCATCTATCGTGTGGAAAAAACAAAGAGTTAAGGCAGGTGTGCTCTTATATGCCGTTACCATGGCCGCTATCTTTAGCCTCTTATTACAGTTCTATTTAAATCGCCAAGTTGCTCATCATCAAGATTTTGCTTTAAACAAAGAAAAGCTAGTTGCGTTTGCCATGGCTAAGAGGACTAAAGACAAGGTTGAACAAGAAAGTGGAGAAAAAGTATTTAATTTTGGGCAAGTAAGCTTTCAAAACAAGACAGTAGGATTGGTGACAGTAGTTCGTATGAGCAAGAGTCAATATGAATTCTTATTCCCTTCGACGAGAAGCAAAGAAGATAAAAAGGGGAAAGAAGACCAAGCAGAGACTCTTCAAAATGATCAAGTAAATCAGAAAAAATTAGAAGAGAAGCTGAAGAAGCAAGATAATCCCTAGTCAATTCATTAACTTTGTGCTAAACTATGAGTATGAAACATGATTTTAACCACAAAGCAGAAACTTTCGATTCCCCTAAAAATATTTTCCTTGCAAATTTGGTATGTCAAGCGGTCGAGAAACAGCTTGATGTTCTATCAGACAAAGAAATTCTGGATTTCGGTGGTGGGACGGGGCTATTAGCTTTGCCTCTGGCCAAACAAACCAAGTCTGTAACATTAGTGGATATTTCGGAGAAAATGCTGGAGCAAGCTCGTTTGAAAGCGGAGCGACAAGAAATCAAGAATATCCAGTTTCTGGAGCAAGATTTACTGGCAAATCCCTTGGAGCAGCAATTTGACCTGATTGTTGTCAGTCGGGTTCTTCATCATATGCCTGATTTGGATGCGGCTCTAGCTATGTTTTGCCAACATCTTAAGAAAGATGGTCAGCTTTATATTGCTGATTTTGTTAAAACGGAACAGAATCATCATGGATTTAAATTAGAGGAATTGGGAAATAAGCTAGTACAATTGGGATTTTCAAGTATACATAGTCAGCTTCTTTATAGTGCCGATAATCTTTTCCTCGGGAAATACGCCGAACTCTTTTTGACGTCAGCTAAAAAATCGCTCACTTAGTAACAGTGAGTGATTTTTTCTATTATGTGACTTTCAGTCTGAGGCTGGGACAAAAAGATTTTGATTTTAGGAATTCTTTATTATAAATTTCTAAAATCGATAGATTAGACAAAAAAGCGAACAAGACAGAATTCTGAGTGTCAGATAACTCGTTTTGTTCGCTTTTTATATTTAAGGTTAGGCTTTTGTCCCAGACTCTTCAATCTGAAGCAACGGCAAATCCGTTGCTTTTTTTGGAGATAAGGGACTATTGTCCCAGCCTCCATGATTTTGTAAAGATGAAATCAGTATATTTTGTATTAAAACAAAATTATCATTCATAAATAAAAATTAAAATAGAAAATTCAGAAAATTTGCTCTTTTATCTTGAAAAAAAATGAAAAAATGGTATGATAGTAACAAGTTATTTTTTAAGAGAAGAGAAAGGGGAACAATGAAGAAAATCAGTTTAGAATCTCCTAAGACGGGGTCTGACCTAGTTCTGGAAACACTTCGTGATTTAGGAATTGATACCATCTTTGGTTATCCTGGTGGTGCAGTCTTGCCTTTTTATGATGCGATATATAATTTTAAAGGCATTCGCCACATTCTAGGACGCCATGAGCAAGGTTGTCTGCATGAAGCTGAAGGTTATGCCAAATCAACTGGAAAGTTGGGTGTTGCCGTCGTCACTAGCGGACCAGGAGCAACAAATGCCATTACAGGGATTGCAGATGCCATGAGCGATAGCGTTCCCCTTTTGGTCTTTACAGGTCAGGTGGCGCGAGCAGGGATTGGGAAGGATGCCTTTCAGGAGGCAGACATCGTGGGAATTACCATGCCAATCACTAAGTACAATTACCAAGTTCGTGAGACAGCTGATATCCCGCGTATCATTACGGAAGCTGTCCATATCGCGACTACAGGTCGACCAGGGCCAGTTGTCATTGACCTACCTAAAGATGTATCTGCTTTAGAAACGGACTTCATCTATTCACCAGAAGTTAACCTACCAAGCTATCAACCGACTCTTGAGCCAAATGATATGCAAATCAAGAAAATCTTGAAGCAATTATCCAAGGCTAAAAAGCCAGTCTTGTTAGCTGGTGGTGGAATTAGTTATGCTGAAGCAGCTGCAGAATTAAATGAATTTGCAGAACGCTATCAAATTCCAGTGGTAACCAGTCTTTTGGGGCAAGGTACGATTGCAACGAGTCACCCACTCTTCCTTGGAATGGGAGGCATGCACGGGTCTTTCGCAGCTAATATTGCCATGACAGAAGCTGATTTTATGATTAGTATTGGTTGCCGTTTTGATGACCGCTTGACGGGGAATCCTAAGACTTTCGCTAAGAATGCTAAGGTTGCCCACATTGATATTGACCCAGCCGAGATTGGCAAGATTATCAGTGCAGATATTCCTGTAGTTGGAGATGCTAAGAAAGCCTTGCAAATGTTGCTGGCTGAACCGACAGTTCGTAACAATACTGAAAAATGGATTGAAAAAGTCACTAAAGACAAGAACCGCGTTCGTTCTTATGATAAGAAAGAGCGTGTGGTTCAGCCGCAAGCTGTTATTGAACGAATTGGTGAATTGACGAATGGAGATGCCATTGTGGTAACAGACGTTGGTCAACACCAAATGTGGACAGCTCAGTATTATCCCTACCAAAATGAACGTCAGTTAGTGACTTCAGGTGGTTTAGGAACCATGGGATTTGGAATCCCAGCAGCAATCGGTGCTAAAATTGCCAACCCAGATAAGGAAGTGGTCTTGTTTGTTGGGGATGGTGGTTTCCAAATGACCAACCAGGAATTGGCGATTTTGAACATTTACAAGGTGCCAATCAAGGTGGTTATGCTGAACAACCACTCACTTGGAATGGTTCGCCAGTGGCAGGAATCCTTCTATGAAGGTAGAACGTCAGAGTCAGTCTTTGATACCCTTCCTGATTTCCAATTGATGGCACAAGCTTACGGTATTAAAAACTATAAGTTTGACAATCCTGAGACCTTGGCTCAAGACCTTGAAGTCATTACTGAGGATGTTCCTATGCTAATCGAGGTAGATATTTCTCGTAAGGAACAGGTGTTACCAATGGTACCAGCTGGTAAGAGTAATCATGAGATGTTGGGGGTGAAGTTCCATGCGTAGAATGTTAACAGCAAAACTACAAAATCGTTCAGGAGTCCTCAATCGCTTTACAGGTGTCCTATCTCGCCGTCAGGTTAATATCGAAAGTATCTCTGTTGGAGCAACAGAAGATCCGAATGTATCGCGTATTACCATTATTATTGATGTAGCTTCACATGATGAAGTGGAGCAAATCATCAAGCAGCTCAATCGTCAAATTGATGTGATTCGCATTCGTGATATTACAGATAAACCACACTTGGAACGCGAGGTGATTTTGGTTAAGATGTCAGCGCCAGCTGAGAAGCGTGCTGAGATTCTAGCGATTATTCAACCTTTCCGTGCAACAGTGGTAGACGTAGCACCAAACTCGATTACCATTCAAATGACAGGAAATGCTGAAAAGAGTGAAGCCCTATTGCGAGTCATTCGACCATACGGTATTCGCAATATTGCTCGAACGGGTGCAACTGGATTTACCCGCGACTAAAAATCCAACTTAAATTTGTTAAACCAGCCTAAAAGGCAATAAATAATAGAAAAGAGAGAAAAACTATGGCAGTTCAAATGGAATATGAAAAAGATGTTAAAGTAGCAGCACTTGACGGTAAAAAAATCGCCGTTATCGGTTATGGTTCACAAGGACATGCGCATGCTCAAAACTTGCGTGATTCAGGTCGTGACGTTATTATCGGTGTACGTCCAGGTAAATCTTTTGATAAAGCAAAAGAAGATGGATTTGACACTTACACAGTAGCAGAAGCTACTAAATTGGCTGACGTTATCATGATTTTGGCACCAGACGAAATCCAACAAGAATTGTACGAAGCAGAAATCGCTCCAAACTTGGAAGCTGGAAATGCAGTTGGATTTGCTCATGGTTTCAACATTCACTTCGAATTTATCAAAGTTCCTGCGGATGTGGATGTCTTTATGTGTGCTCCTAAAGGACCAGGACACTTGGTACGTCGTACTTATGAAGAAGGATTTGGTGTACCAGCTCTTTACGCAGTATATCAAGATGCAACAGGAAATGCGAAAAACATTGCTATGGACTGGTGTAAAGGTGTTGGAGCAGCCCGTGTAGGTCTTCTTGAAACAACTTACAAAGAAGAAACTGAAGAAGATTTGTTTGGTGAACAAGCTGTACTTTGTGGTGGTTTAACTGCCCTTATCGAAGCAGGATTTGAAGTCTTGACAGAAGCAGGTTACGCTCCAGAATTAGCTTACTTTGAAGTCCTTCACGAAATGAAATTGATCGTTGACTTGATCTACGAAGGTGGATTTAAGAAAATGCGTCAATCAATTTCTAATACTGCTGAGTACGGTGACTATGTATCAGGTCCACGTGTGATTACTGAGCAAGTTAAAGAAAACATGAAAGCTGTCTTGGCAGACATCCAAAATGGTAAATTTGCAAATGACTTTGTAAATGACTATAAAGCTGGACGTCCAAAATTGACTGCTTACCGTGAACAAGCAGCTAACCTTGAAATTGAAAAAGTTGGTGCAGAATTGCGTAAAGCAATGCCATTCGTTGGTAAAAACGACGATGATGCATTCAAAATCTATAACTAATTAGAGACATAAAGCGTTTAGGTAAAATGGTATGAATTTGACTAATCTATTTAGTATTCAAACAGGTAACGAGAAATGCGACGATGCATTGAGAAAGTTATTTTATCAACTAGATACACAGTTGGGCGAAATAGAAGATGAACTAAAAAGAAATAATCCGAATTTTGGAAGGTATAGTAGATTTGTTGATTTTCTAAATTTAAATGCTGAGGAAGGGAGTCGAATTCTAGCTTACTTTGCCTTAAACAGGAAGCAATCGGAAGAAGAAAACACAGCTTGGCTACAAGAGTGGATTAGTAAAAATCGATATGAAATGCCAGAAGACTTTGTAAAAAGAATGGCTGATACATATCGAAAAGGTGTTGCTGAAGTTTTCGGAGATGAATAACTAAAAAACAGTCATTAGTGACTGTTTTTTATAGAAAAAGAGGTTTTATATGTTACATTCAAAAGAAATCATCAAGGCTCATAAGGTCTTGAATGGTGTGGTCGTCAATACTCCGCTAGATTATGATCATTATTTATCGGAGAAGTATGGTGCCAAAATTTATTTGAAAAAGGAGAATGCCCAACGTGTTCGTTCTTTTAAAATTCGTGGTGCCTATTATGCTATTTCTC
>CAUQVK010000088.1:0-5612 GCA_963521495.1 uncultured Streptococcus sp. | reverse complement strand
ACGTTAGCCCAAGATCCAGCAATTCGTTTTTTTCTTCATGATTGGCCAAAAGCCACACACGGTTTTCAAGTTCAATTCTGGTCATCTTCCTGCTCAACCTCTTCATCTTTCACTTTGATTTCTAGTCTTGTCATGGCTTCATCTACTGACTTGCCGTCTAAGATGTCCTTGATCATGTGGCTTACATCATGAAACGATTTAGCTCTGGTTCTTCCTTTTTCGCTATCAGGAACCAAACCGAGGTCTTGCATAAGTAGGAATGCTGCGCTTGCGTCGTGCATTGCTTTCTGAAGTTGTTTTATTTTCTTAATTGTACGAATTGTTTTAAACATATTGTTCTCCTTTTTCGATTTGTTCTTTTTCTTTGTAGATTGCCAATTGTTGTTTCAGGTTATAAACTTCTTGCTCACACATAAAGCGACGTATGCTCTCTTCGAGAAGGTCCTCGTTCAGCTCTACCGCTACCTCTCTCCAGTCAAGACTCACTTCATTGATGAGCCCTTCAAGTTTGAGTTTTAACTTAGTAAGTAATTTCATTAAGCTACATCCTCCTCGTTAGATCGCTTGTTCATGCCTAGAATGATGTCATAGTACGAATGACCAGCAGGGATGACATATCCTGTTAAGTCTTCAATGACCGAACCATCTGCCATGATGTTGATGATTTGTGGTTTCCATTGCTCTTTTTTATTTTTCATGTTATAATTTCCTTGAATAATTTTGTTGAGCGCCTGATTGCCGTCAGGTGCTTTTTGTTTTATCTTAGTTCGTCTAATCTTCGTTTGCGTACAATCGTTCAATGGTTGTACGCTTTTTCCATACACAAAAGCACATTCCAAAAATATTGATTTGAATCCATGCTTCGGCGTAATCTTTCCCATTGCTGGCATAATGAGTTATATAATGGTGAATCATTTCATTCCTCCCGCCTAATGGCTTCACAGCTAAGACGTTTGAATCCTTCTGAGTCTATCTGAAAATTGATAGGCTTTTTTTGTAAACGCTCAAGAAAACTAGTGTTTCTTAAAAGTTTTTCTACTAATTCAGGGTCTGCCTTTACAAAGGTGGACTCTTTTTCCCCACTATACGGATATCTTCTTGGTCTCATTTTCCTGCTCCTTTCAAACCAAAGTCCTAAATTAGAATTTTGAAATTTCTCTCTTTTATTTATTTAGAGAAGTAGGACTTGTTGTTAGTTAATACTTGTTGTTAGTTAATATTTGTTAGTGTAAAAAGTTTGACATGAAAAAGTTTGACATGAAAAAGTTTGACATGAAAAAAACTTACATCTCAAAAGTTGAATCACTAATCGCTTTATCGAGTCGTTGCGACATGATATCAAACTGGAAATCAGATATTTTTCTATCAGAAAAAAATCGAAATACATGACTTCCTCCACGGCCTGGAGGCTTTCGCCTAACTTGACGTAAATACCCAGCATCTTCCAAGATTTTGAAATATTTACTAATAGTTGGACGACTAACACCTTTCCGCTTAGCTATTTCTTCTGGATAAACTTGCCAGTTTGGGTGATTAGCCAGCACCACCATCATGATGCCAACAGCTGTAAAATCTAACGCAGGATCGTTGATAAAACTATTACTAACAGCAGTATAATTTTCAGTCGCATTCTTGAAAGATAAATTGACAATCTAAATTTTTAAAGTCTGTCATACAGTCTCCTTTCTCTTCACATATTCCTAATCACTTTGCATCTTCCTATGCAGTATGTTCCATTTCGGGAACGTTCTCGCTAAAAAAAATAGTGATTTTTTCCATTGGCAGTCCAAAAATCTTTGTAATTTTTGCAAGCTCGTCAGCACCAATAGAAACTAAGCCGTTTTCACGTTTTGCGTATGGTGTGCGTGACTTCCAACCCATCTTGAGAGCCACTTCATCTTGTGTCATGCCACTAGCAATCCGTTCAGCTTTTAATCGTTTCAGATTGACTGTCATAACGTGTTCTCCTTTTAGTATTATTTGTTCCCAACATGGAACAATTTCATTATAACTCTGTTCGTTCCATTTTGTCAACTATTTTTCGAAAAAAAATAACAAAAATTGTTTTTTGTGTTTCTCTTGTATTTATTTGGGAACGATGGTATAATTAACTTATCAAATAAAAGGAACTAAGAAACATGAGAACTAATGAAGAAATCATTTCTTTAATCCAAGAAGAAGCAAAAAAGAAAGGGATGTCTATGAGTGAGTTAGCTAGACGTGTTGGAATAGCTAAATCAACAATGTCTAGGTATTTCAATAAGACTAGAGAATTCCCGCTCAATAAAGCTGATGATTTTGCTAGAATCTTCAATATCACTCCAGAATTTCTTTTAGGAATTCAAAAAGAAAATAAAGAAAAACCCGAAATCCTAACCATCTACAACCAACTAGAAGAACCTAGACAAGAGAAGGTCCTCGACTTTGCCAATGCTCAACTCGATGAGCAGGAAAGTTCTAAGGTGGCTTCTATCTTCGAGAAGGTAAGCAATGAAGATTATATCATTGACTACGTTGAAGGCTTGGTTGCAGCAGGACATGGAACGTTTCAGGAAGACAATCTACACATGGAAGTAAAGCTCAGAACTGAAGATGTGCCAGAGGAATACGACACGATAGCTAAGGTGGCAGGCGACTCAATGGAGCCACTCATAGAAGATAATGACCTTCTATTTATCAAGGTCACTAGTCAAGTGGATATCAACTCAATCGGCATTTTCCAAGTGAACGGCAAGAACTTCGTCAAAAAGCTTAAAAGAGATTATGATGGTTCTTGGTACTTACAAAGTTTAAATAGTGGATACGAAGAAATCCACTTATCAGAAAACGACGACATCCGAACAATCGGAGAGGTCGTAGATATTTATAAGGTTTAAAAATATGTGCAATAACTGATTCACACTAAAAGCTGATAGAGAGGTTTCTTATGAAACAGGAACGTAAAGTTTTAGGTATTCTAGCCATTATCTTCGGAGGTCTTGCTCTACTTGGCTCGTGGATGCCTATCATCAATAATTTTTCATTCATTTTGGCTATTTTAGCTCTTATCTTCGGTTTAATTGGTTTTGCAGTAAATCGAAAAAGACCAAAAACGCTAGCTATTATTGGGACAGTTCTAGCAGTCGTATCTATTGCTATTGTATTAGTAACTCAAGCAATGTACGCTAAATCATTGAAAGAACTAGGTAAAAACGTTGAAGAGACTGTTAGCTCTGTAAGTTCTTCAATTGAATCTTCACAAAAAGAGGAAGATGCTAAATTTAACTGGACAAAAGAACAGTTTGATGCGCTTCAAGTTGGCGATATTATCAACTATGGAGCCGGTGGAACTAACTACGATGACGTTGCTAGCGTTCACGGAGAACCTAACAATGTAACAACTAGTTCAGTAAATGACCATGACAGTAAGACAGTATCATACACTTCTACTGGTAGCAAATACAAGAGCGTTATTCTTTCGTTTTCAAAACAAGACGACGGTTCTTTCTTGTTGACTTCTAAAGTCAGCTCAGGTCTAGAATAAAAAAGACAACAAAAAAGCCCCACGCTCTCGGTCGGCAAACTTCTGAGCGTGAGGCTGTAGGCAAGAAAAAAGCATTAAAAAGCTCTTTTTCTTGTACCCATTTTATCAAAAAAGAGGTACAAATTCAATGATAACAACAAATAAAGTAGCTATATATGTTAGGGTGTCCACTACCTCACAAGTTGAAGAGGGCTACTCAATCGAGGAGCAAAAAGCTAAGCTCTCTAGCTACTGCGATATTAAGGACTGGAGCGTCTACAAAATATATACTGATGGTGGTTTCTCGGGATCCAATACTGACAGACCAGCACTTGAGGGACTTATCAAAGACGCTAAAAAAAGAAAATTTGACACAGTTCTAGTCTATAAGCTGGACCGTCTTAGCCGTAGTCAAAAAGACACGCTTTACTTGATTGAAGATATTTTCATAAAGAATAATATAGCCTTTTTGAGCCTACAGGAGAATTTTGACACCTCTACTCCCTTTGGTAAGGCTATGATTGGGCTCTTGAGTGTCTTTGCCCAGCTAGAAAGGGAGCAAATCAAGGAGCGTATGCAACTTGGGAAAATAGGACGGGCAAAGGCTGGAAAATCCATGATGTGGGCTAAAACATCCTATGGATACGACTACCACAGAGAGACTGGAACCATTACTATCAATCCAGCTCAGGCTCTGGTTGTTAAGTTTATCTTTGAAAGTTATCTAAGAGGGAGATCCATTACTAAGCTGAGGGATGACCTAAATGAGAAATACCCAAAACATGTACCTTGGAGTTATCGGGCGGTCAGGACTATACTAGATAACCCTGTCTATTGTGGTTTCAATCAGTATAAGGGAGAAATTTATCCAGGTAATCATGAGCTGATTATTTCAAAAGAGGAATACGATAAGACTCAATCTGAGCTAAAAATCAGACAAAGGACAGCAGCAGAGAATGTCAATCCTAGACCATTCCAAGCTAAGTACATTCTATCCGGTATCGCCCAATGTGGATATTGTGGCGCTCCTTTAAAAATTATGCTAGGTGTAAAGAGGAAGGATGGAAGTAGACTTAAGAAATACCAATGCCACCAAAGGCACCCACGAACGCTGAGAGGCGTTACTACCTACAACGACAATAAAAAATGTGACTCAGGATTTTACTACAAAGACAAGCTAGAGGCCTATGTGCTAGAAGAAATAAGCAAACTACAAGATAACGCTGATTACCTGGACAAAATATTTTCAGGAGACAATGCTGATACCATAGACCGTGAGAGCTATAAGAAACAAATAGAGGAGCTATCAAAGAAACTGAGCAGACTCAACGATCTATACATAGATGACCACATTACCCTTGAAGAATTACAGAGCAAGTCAGCCGAATTTATAAGCATGAGGGTGACTCTTGAAACTGAACTAGAAAACGATCCAGCACTCAGGAAGAACAAAAGAAAGGCTGATATGAGGAAACTGCTAAACGCTGAAAAAGTGTTTTCAATGGATTATGAGAAACAGAAGGTACTTGTTAGAGGGCTTATAAACAAGGTTCAGGTAACAGCTGAGGACATTGTTATCAAGTGGAAAATATAGATAATTTTAGTAACCTACATTTCCACCAATGTAAAAGCTTTTACTTTAGCTTTTTTCAAGTAAGTCAACATTTTTTTCATGTTAAAAATTTACCTCCATATTTTGATACATGGGCATGAGCATTGCCGCATAAAGTAAAACGATAATCAGAGCCACAAAGATAAAAACCAGTGGCTGCACCAAATTCATGGTGCGGTTGACTCGGGTAAAAAAGGCTTCCCAAGTTTTTTCAGCATAGATTTCCAACTCACTCCCCAGCTTGGACTTGACTTCCCCATACTCGATGATGAGACTCAACTCCTTTTTAAAGAAAGGATAGGTTCCTATAGTCTGAGAAAATTCCTGACCATTTTGTAGGGCTTGAGCTAGCTCTTGACCGATTTCTTTAAAGAGCTGGGAACCTTGTTCCTGCATGATTTGAAAAATCTGCGTCAGCTCCATTCCCTGCGAAATCATATTCCCCCATTCACGCGCATAATAAGCTGTCAGATAAGTCTGCACAAAGATTCCAAGAAA
>CAUQVK010000087.1:0-5668 GCA_963521495.1 uncultured Streptococcus sp. | reverse complement strand
ATGATTTTGTAAATCATTTTTTCCCGAGCCTAGAAATAAAAGAGCGAGGATGATTTTGTAAATCATTTTTTCCCGAGCCTGGAAATAAAGGAGCGAGGCTGACTTTATAAATATTTTTTACTAAAAAATTTAAAGCGGGCGTTTATTGGGCATGCCAGCCTTACGTGGATATTTGTTTGGCGTTTCTTTTTTCTTTTCCACCACTGTGATATAACGTGGATCTCCATTTGGTAGGGCGTAGCTGAGATTGTCTTCGACTTTACTGAAGAGGAGGTTGAGGGCAGTTTTGGCTTCTAACAACTCCTCAGGGGCATTGCTAGCCTTGAGTGCCAATAGTTTTCCGCCAACTTTAAGGTAAGGAATTGTCAATTCAGATAAAACCTGCATGCGGGCAACCGCACGAGCTGTTACAAAATCATATTGAGCACGGAAGTTTTTGTCTTGGGCCAAGTCTTCGGCACGTCCATGGTAGAAATGAACATCGTCTAAATCCAGTTCTTGAGCCAACAGTTGGAGGAAGTTGATGCGCTTGTTGAGAGAATCAATGATAGTTACATCTAACTGAGGATAGAGGATTTTCATTGGTAGACTAGGAAATCCTGCCCCGGCTCCAATATCAAGAAGTTTGATAGTTTCATTGGGAATCAAGCCTTGCAGAATGGGTGCAATCGAATCGTAAAAATGTTTGAGATAAACTTCTTCTTTATCTGTAATAGCCGTCAAATTAATCTTTTCATTCCACTCGACCAAGAGTTCAAAATAACGTTCAAATTGTTTTTTTTGCTGGTCCGAAAGTGGAAGATTTTGCTCGGCAAGCAAGTTGTAAAATGTTTCTGGTTTCATAGTTATTTCCTTCTTTAGTATCATCTTATTTTACCACAATCATTAAAAATTTGATATACTGGTACTAATCTAAAAGTAGAAAGGACTTATATAATGACTTGGATTATTCTTGGAGTTTTGGCTCTTGTTGTTATTTTTGTGATTGTTAGCTATAACGGTTTGGTTAAGAATCGTATGCAAACAAAGGAGGCTTGGAGTCAGATTGATGTTCAGTTGAAACGTCGAAATGATCTCTTGCCAAACTTGATTGAGACTGTAAAAGGTTATGCCAAATATGAAGGTTCTACCCTTGAAAAGGTGGCAGAACTGCGTAACCAAGTGGCGGCAGCGACTTCACCAGCAGAAGCTATGAAAGCTAGTGATGCCCTCACTCGTCAGGTTTCAGGTATTTTTGCAGTTGCAGAAAGCTATCCAGATTTGAAAGCTAGTGCCAACTTTGTTAAATTGCAAGAGGAGTTGACAAACACAGAAAATAAAATTTCTTACTCTCGTCAACTCTACAACAGTGTTGTCAGCAACTACAATGTAAAATTAGAAACTTTCCCAAGCAATATTATCGCTGGAATGTTTGGATTTAAAGCAGCAGATTTCCTTCAAACACCAGAAGAGGAAAAGGCAGTTCCTAAAGTTGATTTTAGCGGTTTAGGTGACTAAGATGTTGTTTGATCAAATTGCAAGCAATAAACGAAAAACCTGGATTTTGTTGCTGGTATTTTTCCTACTCTTAGCTCTGGTTGGCTATGCGGTTGGTTATCTCTTTATGCGATCTGGGCTTGGTGGTTTGATTATCGCACTGATTATTGGCTTTATCTATGCCTTGTCCATGATTTTTCAATCGACAGAGATTGTCATGTCCATGAATGGAGCGCGTGAGGTTGATGAGCAAACGGCACCAGACCTTTACCATGTAGTGGAAGATATGGCTATGGTGGCTCAGATTCCTATGCCTCGTGTTTTCATCATTGATGATCCAGCCTTAAATGCCTTTGCGACAGGTTCTAACCCTCAAAACGCAGCGGTTGCTGCGACGTCAGGTCTCCTAGCTATCATGAATCGTGAAGAACTAGAAGCTGTTATGGGACATGAAGTCAGTCATATTCGTAATTACGATATCCGCATTTCAACTATTGCTGTCGCCCTTGCCAGTGCCATTACCATGCTTTCTAGCATGGCAGGTCGTATGATGTGGTGGGGCGGTGCAGGACGCAGACGAAGTGACGATGATCGAGATGGAAATGGCTTAGAAATTATTATGCTAGTGGTTTCTCTACTAGCTATTGTGCTGGCGCCTCTCGCTGCAACTTTGGTGCAACTAGCTATTTCTCGTCAGAGGGAATTCCTAGCTGATGCTTCCAGTGTCGAGTTGACTCGCAATCCTCAAGGGATGATTAATGCTCTACATAAGTTGGATAATAGTAAACCGATGAGTCGTCCTGTCGATGATGCCAGCAGTGCACTTTATATCAATGATCCTAAGAAAGGTGGAGGGTTCCAAAAACTCTTTTATACCCACCCACCTATCTCAGAACGGATTGAACGTTTGAAACATATGTAAAAAAGAATCCAGAGGTCATCTCTGGATTTTTGATATACTGCAAATTTATAAATCTTCTACATTAACTACCTCCAAACCGTGTTCTGTTAAGCGATAGATGATTGAACAGACCTCTTTTAAGAAACGACGGTCATGCGAAACAGTGATGATACCGCCTGGATAGCTTGCAAAGAGTTTCCTGATTTGGGGTTGAGAAGTGGGAGAAAAGTTTCGTGTAGGTTCATCCAGTAGGAGAAAGTTTGGTTTGCGCAAGACTAAATCTAAAAGCAGGAGTTTGCCTTGTTGTCCGCCAGATAAGGAGCGAATTTGGTGCTGCATTTCTGGATAACTGAAATTGAGACTGGCTAAGTGAGATTGGATTTTCTGTAGTTCCTCTTTTTCCCCAGTTTGACTTAGATAGGCTATAGGGGATAAATCCAATTGTAGTTTTTTGTGGTAATCTTGTGGCATAAAACCAAGCGAGATCTCTCTTTTGGTATTTAATAGTTGCTGTAACTTGGCTAATAAAGTTGATTTCCCAATACCATTTGCCCCAATGATACCGATTTTATCTTGGGCACGGACAGTTAGTTGTAGTTCCTGAGCCAAAACACGGTTGCCAATGGACAAATTTTCTTTTTCCAGTTGGATTAAGACTTTAGATGCCGGTAATGGTTGGATGTCTGAGAAGAAAAGTCTGATTTCTTCCTCTTCAAGTGGCTTTTGGGTAATGGACTGAGCTGCTTTTTCGTAGCGTTTTTCTTGTGAGAGGACAGTTTTCATCTTTTTAGCTAATAAGCGACCGGCAGTACTGTCTTTGGTAGCTCGAAGTGCAGTTTCTACATTTTGCTTGACTCGCCGATGTTTTTCCATGGTTTTGTCATAGGTTCTCTGGTCGTTAGCAGCTTGCTGACTTTGTCTGGCAAAATTAGCCTTTCTCTGCTCACTATAGCGATCATAGTCTAAATGCTCTACTAGCGTTTCCGCTTCTTTACGGTGCTTGACCAGTCGCAAGTGGACAATAGTGTCTGCCGTTTCAGAAAGAAAGTCCTCATCATGGGAAATGAAAATAACAGTTTGCCTAATCTTGCGAATCTGACCTTTTAGCCAATCAACCGTCTCAAGGTCCAGATCATTTGAAGGTTCATCTAAAAATAGAATCTTATAGGGTTTAGCTAACTCATGGATGAGCTGAATTTTCAAAGCTTCGCCCCCCGAGAGGCTCCCAATCTCTTGGTAACTAGCAAAGCGATCGCTATCAAAATGCAATTCCTCAGCCAAACGATAGAGGATACTGTAGTCTAAATCAATAGAATCTAAAAAGAAGTAGTCGTGTAGACTTTTCTTTTTCAGCTCTTCGGGGAGTTTTTGAGGAATGTAGGCTATTGATTGATAATCAGATTGAATGTCTCCCCTGATAGTGAAATCAGGCAAAGCTTCACCCATTAAAGTTTTAAGCAAGGTTGATTTGCCATTTCCTTCTTCACCAATAATAGCAACCTTTTCCCCGTCTTGGATGGTCATGTTTAAGTCTGAGACAAGGTCTCGTAAATCTTTGTTTTGTGTGATGGTCAGGTGATTGATTTTTATCATATGATTGCCCTTTCTAGAATGTCCATAGTGCATAACAAAAAGCTCTACTTTACCTAGTAGAGCCCACCAAAGTCTATGTCAAAAAAACTCTATTAATACTCTTCGAAAATCTCTTCAAACCACGTCAGCGTCGCCTTACCGTAGATATGGTTACTGACTTCGTCAGTTCTATCCACAACCTCAAAACAGTGTTTTGAGCTGACTTCGTCAGTCTTATCTACAACCTCAAAGCAGTGCTTTGAGCAACCTGCGGCTAGCTTCCTAGTTTGCTCTTTGATTTTCATTGAGTATAAAATGCCAGAAAAAGAGCATAAAAGAGCACACAAAAAGAGACAAAAACAAGATCTACTAAATAAAGGTTCTTTATTTGATAGACTTAGTTGTTCATGTCTCCCTTACCTCCGAGTATTAGTACCTCTATCCTATACCTTTCAGGATATTTTGTCAACAGAAAACTGACAATTCTAATCTCTAAAATCCGAAAACAGGTCCATATAGAGTTAGTACGTGTTTGACATGCTCGTAATGGAACTTGTCATAGTTGCGCCAAGCGTTACGTGCTTGATCGTTTAGTTTTAGGCTCCCGAGGCCTATTAGAAGACTGGTACGTTGGTAAAATTTCTCAAGGTCGATTAAAATACTGTTGTTCAACTTTTCCGCTTTTTTGAGCTCTTTTATAGTAGTGTTTAGCAGCTCTTGTAGTCGAGTATCATCTGCAGTACCCTGTTTGCAGCTTTGGAAACTTTTATTTAACTCGGATAGGAGTTGGGTTGCATTAGTAATGAGTTCTTTGTCTTCCATATGAGCATCCTCCTTGCTCTGATGTATTATTGCCTATAGTATAGCACTAAAAAACAAAAATGTCATAGTAAATATGTTAAAAAATCGAATTTTAATTATAAAGTTTGCCGCGCTGATTTGTAGCCTTTTCATGGTATAATCAAGAGAGTAAATCTTTATGGAGGAAGTATGAAATTAAATATTCAAGAAATTCGTAAGCAGTCTGAAGGCTTGCATTTTGAACAAACGTTAGACCTAGCCGCCGACCTACGTGCACGTAATCAAGAAATTTTAGATGTAAAAGATATCCTTGCAGTTGGGAAAGTACAGTACGAAGACCGTATGTATTTCTTAGATTATCAGTTGTCTTATACCATTGTCCTTGCTTCAAGTCGTAGTATGGAGCCAGTTGAGTTGGCTGAATCTTATCCAGTCACAGAAGTTTTCATGGAAGGCGCAACTAACCAGCTAGATCAGGAAGTTTTAGACGATGATTTGGTCTTGCCTATCGAAAATGGAGAACTTGATCTTGCTGAGAGCGTGTCAGACAATATCCTACTAAACATTCCTATCAAGGTCTTGACGGCTGAAGAAGAAGCTGGTCAAGGATTTGTGTCAGGAAATGACTGGCAAATCATGACAGAGGAAGAATACCAAGCCCAACAAGCAGTTAAGAAAGAAGAAAACAGTCCTTTTGCTGGCTTACAAGGACTATTTGATGGAGACGAATAATGGTCTTGTCAAAAAAACGAGCACGAAAGGTGCTAGAAGAAATCATTGCTCTTTTTCCAGATGCCAAGCCCAGTCTTGATTTCACCAATCATTTTGAACTCTTGGTTGCGGTCATGTTGTCAGCCCAGACAACGGATGCAGCGGTAAATAAGGCCACACCGGGTCTCTTTGCTGCCTTTCCAACGC
>CAUQVK010000086.1:0-5760 GCA_963521495.1 uncultured Streptococcus sp. | reverse complement strand
AAATGGAAACTTACTACAAAGCCATTAACTGGAATGCCATCGAAGATGTCATCGACAAATCAACTTGGGAAAAGTTGACTGAGCAATTCTGGCTCGATACTCGTATCCCCTTATCAAATGACTTGGACGACTGGAGAAAGTTATCAAACAAGGAAAAAGACTTGGTCGGGAAAGTCTTTGGTGGTTTGACACTTCTCGATACCATGCAATCTGAAACAGGAGTTCAAGCACTTCGCTCGGATATCCGAACACCTCATGAAGAAGCTGTTTTCAATAATATTCAATTCATGGAATCCGTTCACGCTAAATCCTACTCTTCTATTTTTTCTACCTTAAATACTAAATCTGAAATCGAAGAAATTTTTGAATGGACCAATACAAATCCCTACCTACAAAAGAAGGCAGAGATTGTTAATGAGATCTATCTAAATGGTAGCCCGCTTGAGAAAAAAGTTGCCAGCGTCTTCCTCGAAACCTTCCTCTTCTACTCTGGTTTCTTCACTCCCCTCTACTATCTTGGTAACAACAAACTAGCCAACGTTGCGGAAATCATCAAATTAATTATTCGTGATGAGTCTGTTCACGGAACCTACATTGGTTACAAATTCCAACTTGGTTTCAATGAATTGCCTGAAGAAGAGCAAGAAAAATTAAAAGAATGGATGTATGATTTACTCTATACTCTATACGAAAATGAAGAAGGCTACACTGAAAGCCTCTATGATGCTGTTGGATGGACTGAAGAAGTTAAAACATTCCTTCGTTATAACGCTAATAAAGCCCTTATGAATCTTGGTCAAGATCCTCTATTTCCTGATTCAGCAGATGACGTGAATCCAATTGTTATGAACGGAATCTCTACAGGAACTTCCAACCACGACTTCTTCTCTCAAGTCGGAAATGGTTACCTGCTAGGTGAAGTTGAAGCCATGCAAGATGATGACTACTATTACGGTCTAGATTAAAAATTCAATTTAACAAAAATATGGTCTGTTTATACAAACCATATTTTTTTGTTTTTGTTTACTTTTGTTTTTAAAATTGATTGTTTCGGAACTTTATGATAAAATAATAATAGAAATAGAGGTGAATATAATGTTGAAGCAAGAAAAACTAGATAATATACTTGAAACTGTAAATTCCAAAGGCACTATTACTGTAAAAGAAATTATGGCTCGCTTAGAAGTATCTGATATGACTGCGAGACGCTACCTACAAGAACTTGCTGATAAAGATCTACTTGTTCGTGTTCATGGTGGTGCTGAAAAAATGCGAACAGGTTCACTTTTAAATAACGAACGATCAAACATTGAAAAACAAGGTTTACAAATTGCAGAAAAACAAGAAATCAGTCGCTTTGCTGGCCATCTAATAAATGAAGGAGAAACCATTTTTATTGGACCTGGAACAACATTAGAATGCTTTGCACGCGAACTTCCAATTGATAATATTCGTGTTGTAACAAACAGTTTACCAGTATTTCTCATCCTAAACGAACGAAAACTAACAGATTTGATTTTAATCGGTGGAAACTATCGTTCTATTACTGGAGCTTTTGTGGGAACACTAACCTTGCAAAACTTGGCCAATTTACAATTTTCTAAAGCCTTCGTTAGCTGTAATGGTATTCAGGACAATGCGATTGCGACCTTTAGTGAAGAGGAAGGAGAATCTCAACGCATCGCCCTCAACAATTCCAATAAAAAATACTTACTAGCTGACAATAGTAAGTTCAATAAATTTGATTTTTATACCTTCTACAATATCTCTGATATTGATACCATCGTTTCAGATTCTAAACTGAGCAAAGAAACGTTTGAACAACTTTCAAAACAAACAAAAATTATTCTTTCTAAACCATAAAACTGAGGATTGATAAAATATAAAATGCGTCATATCAAGAAAATAAGAATCTTGATATGACGCATTTTTTGATGAAGATTTTTACAAAGAGTTTCCTAGATTATTTATGATTGTTGAAACGGCATAAAATCTGAATCAAAGGAGATATTATCCCGTTCTTCAGGACTGATAAAATTTAAAAAGATATTTTTAAATTCTTCCAGCTCATAGTCTGAATGGCAAATCCATTCTTTACCGGTAGAGACATACCATTTCCCAAGATTTTTCAGCTCCTCATTAGTCAAACAAGGTATTTGAGAACATTTATCAAAATTGATAATATAAACTTTTTCATAAATTGATTGGATAAAATCTTTGAACATCTTTTTGCCTCACTAGAATTCTATATCTAATTACTCATTCTACTACTCAATCACTTGAGTTTCTGCTACTTTCTTGTACCAGTGAGCTGATTTCTTAGGATAACGCTCTTGAGTTTCAAAGTCTACATAGAAGAGACCGTAGCGTTTTTCATAACCGTTTGACCATGAGAAGACATCCATTAATGACCAAATGAAGTAACCTTTTACATTCGCTCCATCTGCAATCGCATCAGACAAGACTTCCAAGTGTTGTTTCACATAATCAATACGTCCATCATCGTAAACAGTGTTATCAACGAACTCATCTTTATAACCAAGTCCATTTTCAGTGATGTAAATCTTCTTGTAGTTAGGATAATCTTTCTTCACGCGCATGATTTGGTCATACAAACCTTGAGGGTAAATAATCCAATCCCAATCCGTACGTGGTACATAGTCAGGAGCTACACGACGACCAACACCTTTGATTTGGTATTTAGAGCTTCCTTTCTCACCCTTACCATTATGGATAATTTCAGTTTCTCCATCAAAGGCTTCCATCCAGTCACTCATATAGTAGTTGATGCCTAGAAAATCATTCAAGTCTTTTGCAGCTTCTAATGCTGTGAAATCTTCTTCACGAAGATCTAAGCTACCACCATTGACTGATAAGATATGGTTGACACCTTCCATCGTTTCAGCTGAATAGCGACCTAGATAAGTTGCATCCAAGATAAATTTATTGTGGATGATATCTTCCAACTCAGCAGCGCGAACATCTGCTGGATTTTCAGGATCTAGAGGATACTTGGTTGGCAGAGCGTGAACAACACCAATTTCACCTTTATAGCCTTTATCTTTATACAATTTTACCGCGCGTGCATGAGACACCATCATATTGTGGTGCGATTGGAAAACTTTGGCAAGGTCGTACTGAATACCTGGAGGGAATTTACCAACCAAGTATTGACCATCACCGATTGGCCCAATTTCATTAAAGGTTGTCCAATAGTTTACTTCTGGAAATTCTTCAAAACAGAAGGCAGCGTAATCTACAAAGTGTTCGATATTTTCACGGTTTAAGAAGTCTCCATTTGAGTGGAGAGCTTCTGGCGTATCAAAGTGATGAAGAGTTACAAAGGGCTCAACATGACGTTTGTGACACTCTGCAAATAAATTATGATAAAACTCAACACCTTTCTGATTTACTTGACCGTAACCTGTTGGGAAAATACGTGACCAGGCAATAGAAATTCGGATACCATTGACACCATACTTTTCTGCTAGCTTGAGATCAACTGGATATCGATTGTAAAAATCACTAGCTGGCTCCGCAGTGTACCAGTAGTTATCTTCAAGATATTTATCCCAAGCAACTGGTCCTTTTCCATCAGTATGTGTAGCACCTTCTGCTTGATAGGCAGCTGTTGCGCCACCAAAAATAAAGTCTTTTGGCAATGTTTTTGACATATAATTCTCCTTTTAATTAAAAAAGAAATAAGATGGAGAGGAGGCTAGTGAGGCTTTATTCTCCATCTCACTTCTAATCTTTTATTTTTCGAATTGTGCTTGTACAAATGCAAGAGCACCTTTTCCATCACGGGTTAATTTGATGTATTGAGCGCCTTCTGTCTTGGCAAGTTTAATACCGAGTTTATCTGTTTCTGCTTTCATATCTTCAAAGTTTGAAGCAACTTGAGGAGCAAGGATAACCAAATCAAACTCTGGCAACATTTCACGGTGAGCACCATAGCCACCTGCTGCTGCTTTCACAGGAACATTATATTCTACAGCTGCCTTGTTCAAAGCATTTGCGAGAAGTCCACTTGTACCTCCACCAGCACAGAGAACAAGGACATTTGTTTCGTCAGTGATTGTATTTTGAGCTGCATCGACACCCGCTTTTTCAAGGATAGCATCTGCTTTTGCTGTATTAAAGTTTGCTGCTACTTTTTCTTTCAATTCATCATTAGACTTACCTGAACGTTCTTCTTCTAAAATTTGTTCATCATAGACCTTAAGGAATGGATAGTAAATGACTACGTCAACCACGATTAGAAGGGCAGCAAGAATGAATGATAGAACTTGGAAGTTAGTACCAAGTACCAGACCTAGTGGAGCTGGGGTTGTCCATGGTAGATTAGCAGTAAATGAATTCATTCCAAGAGTTTCAATAAAGAATTTGAAGATCCAAACGTTCGCGATTGGAGCAAAGATAAATGGAATGAAGAAGATTGGGTTCAAGACAAGTGGTGCACCAAACAAGATTGGTTCATTTACACCAAAGAATGTTGGAACTACTGAAGCACGACCGATTGCACGGTTACGTTTCGATTTTGTCAACCACATGAACATGAATGGAACAACCAGTGTCGCACCAGTACCACCCATGGTAACGATAAACATTTGTGTACCAGAAGTAAGAATCTTGTCAGCGTGCATCCCTTGTTGGAGAAGGTTCAAGTTGACTTCGGCATTTGCATAGGTAATAGCTGCGATTGCTGGTTCAACGATAGATGGACCATGGATACCAACAAACCAGAAGAAGGCAAAGGCACCAAAAATAATCGTAATACCAAGATAGCCATCAGCTGCTGAGAATAGAGGGGCAAAGAATTTACCAATTGCTTCAGCTACACTCGCACCAGCAAATTGACGAGCAAGAAGGTCAAGCGCGTAGAGTGAAACGACAGAAAGTGTAAATGGAATCACATCTTTAAAGACTTGTGAGATATTTGGTGGAACTTCATCAGGCATACGAATAGTAACGTTGTTCTTGATACACACCTTATAGATAGCTACAGTAACAAAGGCAGCAAGGAAGGCTGAAAGCAAACCTTTTGTCCCCAAGAATCCAGTAGCTAGACCATTTTCGATAGGATCAGCTGCCAACATCAACAAACCAACAATTGCTGCCAACAATGTTGACATATAGTTGATTTGATTGGTTTTCTCCATGCTACGGTTGACTGAGTCGGTCAATGACTTGGCTGTTGTACCAGCTACCAAGAGAGCTAAAATACCCATTGAATAGCTGTAAGGTTTCATCAGAAAGGCTACAACTTCATCAGACCATTTAAAGCCCCATGAGTTTGGTACAAAGGCAATCAAGATAAAGATACTTGAGAAGAGAATAACAGGCATACCTGCAATGAAACCATCACGAATAGCACGAAGATAGATATTACGAGATAATTTCTCAAAGAAAGGTTTTCCTTTCTCAATAAATGCAATTAGTTTATTCATTATTTAACTCCTCTCTTGTACAGTTCAATTAAATGGTGCATCAAATCTTTTAACAAAACTGTTGTCATCAAATGATCTTGACCATGCATCATGGTCACACTATAGGCTAAGTCCTCACCTGAAGCTTCCTTAGTCAATAGACTTGTTTGCGCGTGGTGTGCCTCTGCGATACAAGAACCAGCTTCCTCAACTAATCTGTCCGCTTTCGCAAAATCACCAGCTTCAGCAGCCTTTAAAGCTTCCAATAGTTTTGAACGAGCATCGCCAGCATAGGCTACGATTTCAAAACCTAACAATGTTACTTCTTCTC
>CAUQVK010000085.1:0-5821 GCA_963521495.1 uncultured Streptococcus sp. | reverse complement strand
GACTCAAAATTAAAAAGCTAGAGTTCCGCAATTGGAAATCTCTAGCTTTTTTGTGGTCGAGAACTATTTTGTCCCAGACTCTTTATTTTTTCTTATTTTATCTGGAAGGCTAACATAATAGTGGGGATGACAATGGATTCATTTTTTTGCTTGTCTTCCAAAGTTTGTAAGGGAATATCTCCGCACTTTTACCTTTAACAAATTTCTATGTAGTTTCTAGATTAATCTTATAGTATGAGTATGTAATGCTATCATTAATATTTCGTTTGATTCCGTGGAAGTTAAACAAGTAATTGAAAATGAAAAAATATTTGATTGAGATCTTAATAGGAAAATACAATAGAGTTAATAATATTTTCTAAATCAATGAATGATAGTTAGAGTGTATTCATTCTAGTTATTGACATTTTTATTTCCAAGTCTTGAGAGAGATTTCTCCACTGTTTAACCAAACTTCTTTTCCATTATCACATTGAACTAATAGTTCGCCTTTTTCAGAAATATCTTTAGCAATGCCTCGGTACTCAATATTCCCTTGAATAAAGGTCACTTCTTTTCCAAGAACAAAAGACTGTTTTTTATACAAGAATAGTAGTTCTGCTTCTGGTGACTCAAAGAAACATCGCCAGATCTCTATGATTAATTCATTTCTGGTAATAGGTGCTGGTGCTTTAAATAAACTAGCAGCTTTTTCTTTTAATTCTTTTGGAAAATCTTTAATGGTAAAGTTGATTCCAACCCCAATAATAATGTCTGTTACGAGGCCTGTTTCTACTGATGTAGTTGCCTCTGTTAGGATCCCCCCTACCTTACGGTTCTTATAATAGATATCATTGACCCACTTAATATCGACATCAATTAAAGTTAGATTTTTAATCGCTTTATAGACTGCTCCTGCTACCAGTAAGGTATAATAAGGTAGTTTATCGTAAGTAAGGTTGGGCTTGAGATGTAGAGTCATATAAATGCCACCTTGTGGGGAGAAGAAGGAACGTTCGTAACGACCGCGACCGGCTGTTTGATAGGATGCTAGATAGAGGGTATTTGCCTCATATCCTAAATCTATTGCTTCTTTTGCATCAATTTGGGTTGATTTAGTTTCTGACTTAAAGTTAACGGTAATTGGGAGATTTTCCTCTATCAAGTCAGGGAGAATTAAATCTCCTTTCATCAGTTTATAGCCTCTATTTTTAATACTATCAATTTCAATGCCTTCTTGTTGTAGGCGTTTGATGGCTTTCCAAATTGATGTTCGGCTTAGGGATAGTTCTTCAGCAATTTTTTCTCCGCTGATATAGTCGGTTTCTTTTGCCAGAATTTGGTAGACAGCTTGATAAGATTTCATTTTATCTCTCCTTTCTTGATCTGTGCTAATTTAATCTAACTGTAAAAATGTTTGTCTCAGTTGATGTTCGTAATTGGCAATTAGTCTTATTTTATTCTAGTAATATTTTACCATATAAAGCAAGCTTATTGATCTAATTTTTAATCAAGTAACATAGAAGAAGTTTTCCTTTAAAAATCAACTATTTTTGCTTTAGCAAACGTTTCCTTTGTTTTCAAATTGCTAAAAAAGTGGTACAATAAAGGGTAGCTTACTATTATCTGAATCAATTGATTTGGAGAGAAAGGATTCATTTTGAAATCAATAGGCTTTATTGAAAAGCTGAAAGGGTTGTCTAGTAAAGAGCTGATTTTATTGGGAATTATCCTGAGTATCTTTTTACCCTTTTATCTTTTTGTAGTTGTATTCTGTTTATATATTATCAGTTTGATTTTTACAGGAGACATGAAAAGTATTCTTCAGAAAATGGGGGAGCATCCATTGCTGCTTCTTTTTCTTGGCTATAGTACTGTTATATCCATTTTTGCACAAAATTGGATGGGAGTTGTGGCTTCAGTAGGAATTTTTCTATTTACTGTTTTCTTTTTGCACTATCAGTCGATTTTATCACATAAATTCTTTCGATTAATTTTGCAGCTCGTCTTATTTGGTAGCGTCTTGTCAGCTGCTTTTGCGAGTTTAGAGCATTTCCAAATTGTGAAGAAATTCAACTATGCTTTTCTTTCACCCAATATGCAGGTGTGGCATCAGAATCGTGCAGAAGTGACCTTCTTTAATCCTAATTATTATGGAATTATTTGTTGTTTCTGTATCATGATTGCTTTCTATCTGTTTACAACGACCAAGTTGAATTGGTTGAAAGTATTCTGTGTGATTGCTGGCTTTGTTAATCTCTTTGGTTTGAACTTTACTCAAAATCGAACTGCCTTTCCTGCTATTATCGCTGGAGCCATCATTTATCTCTTTACGACCATTAAAAACTGGAAGGCCTTTTGGCTTAGTATTGGAGTTTTTGCCATTGGCTTGAGTTTCCTCTTTTCCAGTGATTTGGGAGTTCGAATGGGGACTTTAGATTCTTCTATGGAAGAGCGAATCTCTATTTGGGATGCTGGGATGGCCTTGTTTAAGCAAAATCCTTTTTGGGGTGAGGGACCATTGACCTATATGCACTCTTATCCTCGGATAAATGCTCCTTATCATGAACATGCTCACAGCCTTTATATTGATACGATTCTGAGTTACGGAATTGTGGGGACCATTTTATTAATTTTGTCTTCCCTTGCTCCTGTTCGCTTGATGACGGATATGAGTCAGGAGTCGGGAAAACGTCCAATCATTGGTCTTTATTTATCCTTCCTAACAGTAGTTGCTGTGCACGGAATTTTTGACTTGGCCCTCTTCTGGATTCAGTCAGGTTTTATTTTCTTGTTGGTTATGTGCAGTATTTCATTGGAGCATCGAACTTTGGTATCAGACATGACGGATTAAGTTTTATAAGATTGAAATCTTCTACCTTGGGTAGGAGGTTTTTTTACTGGGAAAATTATTTCCAAATCGAAATAGTTGACAGTTGGAACAACAAGTGTTACAATGACTTTATTCATTTCTATATAGAAATAAATTGGAGGTATCATGAAAGATAGTCATTTGGTAGCCCATCATATTCGTTTGTTGAATGGGAGGATTTTTCAAAAGCTGCTGAGCCAAGATCCTGAAGCTCTTTATCGGAGTGAGCAAGGGAAGATTTTAGCGGTTTTATGGAATAGTGAAACTGGCTGTGCAACTGCGACAGATATTGCGCTTGCATCTGGACTTGCTAATAATACACTTACGACTATGATAAAAAAGTTAGAGGAACAAAATCTTGTAATAGTTAGTCCATGTGGAGAAGATAAGCGTAAGAAGTATTTAGTTTTAACAGAGTTGGGGAAGTTTCAGAAAGAGGTGGGACATCGTGTCAGTCAGAAATTGGATACTATCTTTTACAAAGGGTTTTCAGAGGAAGAAATTCGTCAATTTGAAGGTTTTCAAGAAAGAATTTTGGCTAATCTGAAAGAGAAGGAAAATGAGGATTAGAATAGATCAAATTAGCTGTCAATAAGTAAAGGTCACATTCTACTTTGTGTTCCAACTTTTAGGATAAGGAAATTATGTGGTTAGTTATAGTCAGACTCAGATTGATGGCGTTGCCTATACCTAGTGTGATATCTTCCTTTTATAAAACGGGAAAATGTAGGGCATTGGGACAATAAGGAAGTTATGCCCAAGGTAGAGGATTTGACCAATCGAGGAAAGTTTTAAATGAGGACAAAGAATGATTGAATACAAAAATGTAGCTTTACGTTACACAGAAAAAGATGTTTTGAGAGATGTCAATTTACGGATTGAGAATGGGGAGTTCATGGTTTTAGTTGGGCCATCTGGGTCCGGTAAGACGACCATGATCAAGATGATTAACCGTCTTTTGGAACCAACTGATGGAAATATTTACATGGATGGCAAGCGCATCAAAGACTATGATGAGCGTGAGCTTCGTCTCTCTACTGGTTATGTTTTACAGGCCATTGCTCTCTTTCCAAATCTAACGGTTGCGGAAAATATTGCCCTGATTCCTGAGATGAAGGGCTGGACTAAGGAAGAAATTGCTCAGAAAACAGAAGAGCTTTTGGCAAAGGTTGGTTTACCAGTAGCTGAGTATGGGCATCGTTTGCCTAGTGAATTATCTGGTGGGGAGCAACAGCGTGTTGGAATTGTACGTGCTATGATTGGTCAGCCTAAGATTCTCCTCATGGATGAGCCTTTTTCAGCCTTGGATGCTATTTCGAGAAAACAGTTGCAGGTTCTGACTAAAGAATTGCATAAAGAGTTTGGGATGACAACGATTTTTGTGACCCATGATACGGATGAAGCTTTGAAATTGGCGGACCGTATTGCTGTCTTGCAGGATGGAGAGATTCGTCAGGTGGCGAATCCCGAGACTATTTTAAAAGCGCCTGCAACAGACTTTGTAGCAGACTTGTTTGGAGGTAGTGTTCATGACTAATTTAATTGCAACTTTTCAGGATCGTTTTAGTGATTGGTTGACAGCTCTATCTCAACATTTGCAGTTGTCACTTTTGACCTTGTTGCTGGCCATCTTTATAGCGATTCCCTTGGCTGTTTATCTTCGCTATCATGAGAAGTTGGCGGACTGGGTCTTGCAGATTGCAGGGATTTTTCAGACCATTCCGTCTCTAGCCTTGTTAGGACTCTTTATCCCCTTGATGGGAATCGGGACCTTACCAGCTTTGACAGCGCTAGTGATCTATGCGATTTTTCCGATTTTGCAAAATACCATCACTGGGCTGAAAGGAATTGATCCGAACCTGCAAGAGGCTGGGATTGCCTTTGGGATGACCAGATGGGAACGTCTCAAGAAGTTTGAAATTCCACTTGCCATGCCTGTTATGATGTCTGGGATTCGGACGGCAGCGGTCTTGATTATCGGTACGGCAACCTTGGCTGCCTTGATTGGTGCAGGGGGGCTGGGTTCCTTTATCCTTTTGGGAATTGACCGTAATAATGCCAGTCTGATTTTGATTGGGGCCCTTTCTTCCGCAGTGCTTGCCATTGCCTTTAACTTCCTACTAAAAGTGATGGAAAAAGCAAAATTGCGGACGATTTTTTCTGGTTTTGCCTTGGTGACAATATTGCTTGGCTTGTCTTATAGTCCAGCCCTCTTGGCTCAAAATGAGAAAGAAAACTTGGTTATTGCTGGGAAATTGGGTCCAGAACCAGAAATTTTGGCCAATATGTATAAACTCCTTATTGAAGAAAATACCAGCATGACTGCGACTGTTAAACCAAATTTTGGGAAAACAAGCTTTCTCTATGAAGCTCTGAAAAAAGGCGATATTGACATTTATCCTGAATTTACTGGTACGGTGACTGAAAGTTTACTTCAGCCATCACCTAAAGTGAGTCATGAGCCAGAGCAGGTTTATCAGGTGGCGCGTGGAGGTATTGCCAAACAGGATCATCTAGCCTATCTCAAACCCATGTCTTATCAAAATACCTATGCTGTAGCTGTTCCGAAAAAGATTGCTCAAGAATATGGCTTGAAGACCATTTCGGACTTGAAAAAAGTAGAAGGACAGTTGAAAGCTGGCTTTACTCTCGAGTTTAATGACCGTGAAGATGGCAATAAGGGCTTGCAATCAATGTATGGTCTCAATCTCAATGTAGCGACCATGGAGCCAGCCCTTCGCTATCAGGCAATTCAGTCAGGCGATATTCAAATCACGGATGCCTATTCGACTGATGCTGAATTGGCGCGTTATGATTTACAGGTCTTGGAAGATGACAAGCAACTCTTCCCACCTTATCAAGGGGCACCACTCATGAAAGAAGCTCTTCTCAAGAAACACCCTGAGTTGGAAAAAGTTCTTAATAAATTGGCTGGTAAGATTACAGAAAGCCAGATGAGCCAGCTCAACT
>CAUQVK010000084.1:0-5911 GCA_963521495.1 uncultured Streptococcus sp. | reverse complement strand
GCCCTTGTAGGTGGTGCATCACTTGAAGCAGAAAGCTTCTTGGCTTTGCTTAATTTTGTAAAATAATTTTAAGCAAATGATAGATGGAACGACATTTAAAATGTCAGTTCCATTTTTTATAGGAGATCAAATGTTAAATACAAAAATTGGAAAACTTGGTCTAGTAAGTGTCGCCGTACTAGGATTAGTAGTTAATAAGGTAGCTGCAAATGAAACTGAAACAACAATATCTTCCGACGAGACCACTATTCGTTCTTCTTCACGGAAGGTAGAAGAGAAAGAAACAGTCACCACGAAAAAAGATCAAGAAGATAAAAAAGAAGAAGTTTCTACTAATCAGAAGAATGTAAATAAAGAGCAATCTAATGAAACAAATGAAGCTAGTGTAAATAAAAAAGCTGAAGAAAAAACTACCCAGAAAATAGCACATTGGGAAGGTGACTATTATATTAAAAATGATGGTTCGATGGCCAAGAATGAATGGATTTATGATAAAACTTACCAGAGTTGGTTTTATTTAAAATCCGATGGAACTTATGCTCGTAATGAATGGAAGGGTAACTATTACTTAAAATCAGGTGGCTACCTAGCCAAGAATGAATGGATTTATGATAAAGCTTATCAAAGTTGGTTTTATTTAAAGTCTGATGGACGCTATGCTCAGAATGAGTTGCAGGATGGCTACTACCTAAAATCGGGCGGTTACATGGCCAAGAATGAGTGGGTTTATGATAAAACTAATCAGAGTTGGTTTTATTTAAAATCTGATGGTAAAATTACTCGTAATGAGTGGCAAGGTAACTATTATCTAAAATCCGATGGTTTGATGGCCAAGAATGAATGGATTTATGATAAAACTTACCAGAGTTGGTTTTATTTAAAATCCGATGGACGCTATGCTCGTAATGAATGGCAAGGTAACTACTACTTAAAATCGGGTGGATACCTGGCTAAGAATGAATGGGTTTATGATAATACATATCAAAGCTGGTTTTATTTAAAATCCGATGGTTCTTATGCCAATCAAGAATGGCAAAAAGTTGATGGGAAATGGTACTACCTTAAGAAATGGGGCTATATGGCTCAAAATGAGTGGCAAGGCAACTACTATTTGACAAGTAGTGGTGCCATGGCGACTGGTACACTGGTTATAGATGGTGTCCGCTATATTTTTTCAGATTCAGGTGAGTTAAAAGAAAAGCAGGCCGTGAATTCTGGTTGGGTTAATAAAAATGGTAGTCGCTATTTCTTTAATGGACGAGAAGAACAAATCGGAACTGATCAAGCGAAAAAAGTAATTGACATCAGCGAACACAATGGTCATATCTCTGATTGGAAAAAAGTAATTGATGAAAATGGTGTAGACGGAGTTATCCTTCGATTGGGATATAGTGGTGCCGAGGATAAGGAATTGGCTCGTAATGTCAAAGAGTTGACTAGATTAGGAATACCTTACGGTGTCTATCTTTATACCTATGCTGAAGATGAGACAGATGCCGAAAATGATGCCAAACAAACTATTGCACTGTTGAAAAAATACAATATGAATTTGTCTTACCCTATCTATTATGACGTTGAAAACTGGGAGTACAATAATAAAACCAAAAAAGCACCAACTGATACTGGAACCTGGGTTAAGATTATCAATAAGTATATGGCAAAAATGAGACAAGCGGGCTATCAAAATGTGAAAGTTTATAGTTATCGTAGTCTATTACAAACACGTTTAAATCATCCTGATATTTTACGACATGTCAATTGGGTCGCAGCCTATACAGATGGACTTGATTGGACAAATCCATATTATTCTGGACCAAAAGGTTGGCAATATACATCTACTGAATCAATAACAGGTATTCGAGGAAATGTGGACGTCAGCGTTTGGTATTAAAACCTATATTTGATAAAGGAGTATATGAGAAAACTCGTATACTCTTTTTCTTTTTATTAATGTCATTTGTGGTTTTAAAACGTATCTCTAATCTGATATATAGTAGATTGAAGCTAGAATAGTACGCTATAACTGTTAAAATATTTCTAGAAATTAATTTAACTTTCCTAATCGATTTGTTCATATCCTATTTCAATCCACTATAGAACTTTTCTACTTTTTCATCATTTCATTTTTAGGAACTGGAATTGTTACTATTTTTTAGTAAGTTAGAATTGAAAGGGCTTTACTAAACAATTATTTTCTCTAATAAATCTTTAAATTATCAGTCTATTGCAACTTTTCTCATGTGAGTTATTTGGCTTGCTATTTGTTTTCCTTAGTAGTATACTAAGGTAGTAATCATTAAGAAGTGGTTACAAAAAATAATAAACGAGGTAAAATAAAATGGTAGAATTGAAAAAAGAAGCAGTAAAAGACGTAACATCATTGACAAAAGCAGCGCCAGTAGCATTGGCAAAAACAAAGGAAGTATTGAACCAAGCTGTTGCTGATTTGTATGTAGCCCATGTGGCATTGCACCAAGTGCACTGGTACATGCGTGGTCGTGGTTTCCTTGTATGGCATCCAAAAATGGATGAGTACATGGATGCTCTTGATGGTCACTTGGATGAAATCAGCGAACGTTTGATTACGCTCGGCGGTAACCCATATTCTACTTTGACAGAATTCCTTGAACACAGTGAAATTGAAGAAGAAGCTGGTGAATACCGTAATGTTGAAGAAAGCTTGGAACGTGTTCTAGCTATTTATCGCTACCTCATCACTCTTTTCCAAAAAGCTTTGGATGTGACTGACGAAGAAGGCGATGATGTTACAAACGATATCTTTGTTGGTGCTAAGGCTGAACTTGAGAAAACAGTTTGGATGCTTGCGGCAGAACTTGGACAAGCACCTGGTTTGTAAGAAATAGAATAATCATATAAAAATCTGTAGGATGCCTCTTACGGATTTTTTCTATTCTGTAAGCTATTCCAAACCAGTCTTTTTTTGAGTTTTTTGATAAAATAGTAGTATCAGTAAAAAGGATGGAAGCATGACTAAGAAAATCGTAGCTATTTGGGCCCAAGATGAAGATGGTGTCATTGGTAAAGACAATCGTTTGCCTTGGTATTTACCAGCAGAATTACAGCACTTTAAAGAAACAACTATCAATCATGCTATCTTAATGGGAAGAGTTACCTTTGATGGAATGGGACGTCGCTTGCTTCCAAAAAGAGAGACCTTAATTTTGACTCGTAATTCAGATGAAAAGATAGATGGAGTCCGTAGTTTTTATGATGTAGAGTCTGTCTTAGATTGGTATAAGGATCAAGATAAAAATCTTTATATTATCGGTGGAAAGCAGATTTTTCAGGCTTTTGAACCTTATCTAGATGAAGTAATTTTAACTCAGATTCATGCTAGGGTTGAAGGAGATACTTATTTCCCTGAGGCTTTTGACTTGTCTGTTTTTGAGCCAGTCTCAAGTAAATTTTATACTAAAGATGAGAACAATCCTTATGATTTTACCATCCAATACCGTATGAGAAAGGAAGTCTAATGGAACGGAGTATATTTGGTTTTTTTACAGCCTTGTTGTGTTTGGTATGTGTCCTAGCAGGCGCACAGGCTTTTCGTAAAAAGCGTTATGGACTTTCTGTCCTACTTTGGTTGAACGCTTTTACAAATCTAGTTAATAGTGTCCATGCTTTTTACATGACCTTATTTTAGATAGAACGATAGAATAGAACGGAAGGAAATCATGCCTACAAATAGGAAAAATGACATGATGGTATATTGCTCATTTTGTGGCAAGAGCCAAGAAGAAGTACAAAAAATAATCGCAGGCAACAACGCCTTTATCTGCAATGAATGTGTGGAGTTAGCCCAGGAGATCATTCGTGAGGAGTTGGCGGAAGAAGTCTTGGCAGACTTGTCTGAAGTTCCAAAACCAATCGAACTCCTCCATATCTTGAACCACTATGTAATCGGTCAAGATCGTGCCAAACGTGCTTTAGCAGTAGCAGTATACAACCACTACAAACGCATCAATTTCCACGATACGCGTGAAGAGTCAGAAGATGTGGATTTGCAGAAGTCAAACATCTTGATGATTGGCCCAACTGGTTCAGGGAAAACTTTCCTTGCTCAGACCTTGGCTAAGAGCTTGAATGTACCTTTTGCGATTGCGGATGCGACAGCTCTTACTGAGGCTGGTTATGTAGGTGAGGATGTGGAAAACATTCTCCTCAAACTCTTGCAGGCTGCTGACTTTAACATTGAACGGGCAGAGCGCGGTATTATCTACGTGGATGAGATTGACAAGATAGCTAAGAAAAGTGAGAATGTATCCATCACACGTGATGTATCTGGTGAAGGGGTTCAACAAGCCCTTCTCAAGATTATCGAGGGAACTGTTGCTAGCGTACCGCCTCAAGGTGGACGCAAACATCCGCAACAAGAGATGATTCAAGTGGATACTAAAAATATCCTCTTCATCGTGGGTGGTGCCTTTGATGGTATAGAAGAAATTGTCAAACAACGTCTAGGTGAAAAGGTTATCGGATTTGGTCAAAATAATAAGGCTATCGATGAAAATAGCTCTTATATGCAAGAAATTATCGCTGAAGATATTCAAAAATTTGGGATTATTCCTGAGTTGATTGGACGTTTGCCTGTTTTTGCGGCACTTGAACAATTGACTGTGGATGATTTGGTTCGTATCTTGAAAGAACCAAAGAATGCCTTGGTCAAACAATACCAGACCTTGCTTTCTTATGATGATGTTGAATTGGAATTTGATGACGAAGCGCTTCAAGAGATTGCTAATAAAGCTATTGAGCGTAAGACAGGTGCGCGTGGTCTTCGCTCGATTATCGAAGAAACAATGCTAGATGTCATGTTTGAAGTACCGAGTCAGGAAAATGTGAAATTGGTTCGCATCACCAAAGAAGCTGTTGATGGAACAGATAAACCAATCCTAGAAACAGCCTAGAGGTGATTATGGAAATCAATACACACAATGCTGAAATCTTACTCAGTGCGGCAAATAAGTCCCACTATCCGCAGGATGAATTGCCAGAGATTGCCCTAGCAGGGCGTTCAAATGTTGGCAAGTCTAGTTTTATCAACACCATGCTGAACCGTAAGAATCTGGCTCGTACGTCAGGGAAACCTGGGAAAACTCAGCTTCTCAACTTCTTTAACATTGACGACAAGATGCGTTTTGTGGATGTTCCTGGCTATGGCTATGCCCGTGTTTCTAAAAAGGAACGTGAAAAGTGGGGGCGCATGATTGAGGAGTACCTAACGACTCGGGAAAATCTCCGTGCGGTAGTCAGTTTAGTTGACCTTCGTCATGACCCGTCAGCAGATGATGTACAGATGTACGAATTTCTCAAGTATTATGAGATTCCGGTTATCATCGTTGCGACCAAGGCGGACAAGATTCCTCGTGGTAAGTGGAACAAGCACGAATCAGCAATCAAAAAGAAATTAAACTTTGACCCAAGTGACGACTTCATCCTCTTTTCATCTGTCAGCAAGGCAGGGATGGATGAGGCTTGGGATGCAATCTTAGAAAAATTGTGAGGAAAAGAAAATGGCAAAAACAATTCATACAGACAAAGCTCCAAAGGCTATCGGACCATATGTTCAAGGAAAAATCGTTGGCAACCTTTTGTTTGCTAGTGGTCAAGTTCCTCTCTCTCCTGAAACTGGGGAAATCGTTGGAGAAACGATTCAAGAACAGACAGAACAAGTCTTAAAAAACATCGGTGCTATTTTGGCAGAAGCAGGAACAGACTTTGACCATGTTGTCAAAACAACTTGTTTCTTGAGCGATATGAACGACTTTGTTCCTTTTAACGAGGTTTACCAAACGGCCTTTAAAGAGGAATTTCCAGCTCGTTCAGCTGTGGAGGTAGCTCGTCTTCCTCGTGATGTAAAAGTCGAAATCGAAGTCATCGCAGAGATTGG
>CAUQVK010000083.1:0-5954 GCA_963521495.1 uncultured Streptococcus sp. | reverse complement strand
TGGTAGAAGACTTTATGGAAGTTTTGAGTCTATTTGTTCAGTCGGAGCCTCATCTGGTCCTCATGGATATTGGCCTGCCTTTGTTTAATGGCTATCACTGGTGTCAGGAGATTCGCAAGATTTCCAAGGTGCCTATCATGTTTCTCTCTTCGAGAGACCAGGCTATGGACATCGTTATGGCTATCAATATGGGAGCGGATGACTTTGTGACCAAGCCTTTTGACCAGCAGGTCCTTTTGGCCAAGGTTCAGGGCTTGTTGCGCCGTTCCTATGAATTTGGGCGTGATGAGAGTTTACTGGAATATGCTGGTGTTATCCTCAATACCAAATCCATGGATTTACATTATCAAGGGCAAGTCTTGAATTTGACCAAGAACGAATTCCAGATTTTACGCGTTTTGTTTGAGCATGCGGGTAATATCGTAGCGCGTGATGACCTCATGCGGGAACTTTGGAACAGTGACTTTTTCATTGATGATAATACCCTCTCTGTCAATGTGGCTCGTTTGCGTAAAAAGTTGGAAGAGCAGGGCTTGATTGGATTTATCGAGACCAAGAAAGGAATAGGGTACGGATTAAAGCATGCTTGATTGGAAACAATTTTTTCTGGCCTATCTGCGCTCCCGTAGTCGTTTGTTTGTCTATCTGCTTGCTTTAGCATTTCTAGTTTTGCTCTTTCAGTTTTTATTTGCCAGTTTAGGAATTTACTTTCTCTATTTTTTCCTCTTGTGTTGCTTTGTAACCATCTTATTTTTCACTTGGGACATATTGGTGGAAATGCAGGTCTATCGTCAGGAACTTCTCTATGGTGAGAGGGAAGCCAACTCTCCATTGGAAATAGCCTTGGCTGAAAAATTAGAAGCGCGTGAGATGGAACTCTATCAGCAGAGATCAGATGCAGAAAGAAAACTGACGGATTTGCTGGATTACTATACATTGTGGGTCCATCAGATAAAGACCCCCATTGCAGCCAGTCAACTCTTAGTTGCAGAAGTAGCTGACCGCCAATTGAAGCAGCAGTTGGAACAGGAAATTTTCAAGATTGACTCCTATACCAATCTAGTCTTACAGTACCTGCGTTTAGAAAGTTTCCATGATGATTTGGTCTTAAAGCAGGTTCAAATCGAGAACTTGGTTAAGGAAATAATTCGTAAATATGCTCTTTTCTTTATTCAAAAAGGACTAAATGTCAATCTACATGACCTTGATAAAGAAATCGTGACGGATAAAAAGTGGCTGCTAGTGGTTATTGAGCAAATCATCTCAAACAGTCTCAAGTACACCAATGAAGGTGGTCTGGAGATTTATATGGACGGGCAAGAGCTCTGTATCAAGGATACGGGAATCGGGATAAAAAACAGTGATGTCCTCCGAGTCTTTGAACGTGGTTTCTCAGGATATAATGGACGCCTAACCCAGCAGTCATCTGGACTTGGACTCTACCTATCTAAGAAAATTTCTGAAGAACTGGGGCACCAGATTCGTATCGAGTCTGAGGTCGGAAAAGGAACGACAGTAAGAATTAAGTTTTCCGATATGAATCTGATAATTGAGTGAGCATGATAGATAAGAGCCCAGGATAAGACAACTGGGCTTTTCTATCTTTAACTGTGTATCCTAGTGAATTATTTTATCTACCATAAACAAATCTCTGAGGGATATGAAGACCACGAACGAAAATGTAGCTCTAGATCAAAAGCAGATTAAGTAAACCAATAACAAGCAAATCTTGACAGTTTTCTTCCTTCTTGTAATTTTTGCATTTCTCCATTTCTCCATTGGCCTTTGCTTATCATATGCTTAGTTTGGTTATTGAAGTAGTCGATGATACCATGAGGTTGACGATAACTTTCTCTATCTGTTCAATTGATAGATTTCGTCAGAGAAAGACTGTAAAATTTTTGATATAATGTTAAGGATGGACTGACGGATATTTAAAAGATAATGTTCAAAAGAATAACAGGTGAGAAGAAAAATATATAAGATTGGACAGAAGTCTCTCTACCATCATCCATGCAGAAACAAGATTATATGAAATAAAAGGAGTAACCAATGACCGGAAACTATTCAACACGTGAATACCGTGAGAAATTATATGATGATCTTCATGTTCGATTAAGAGATACAATGATTTTGATGTGTGCGATTTTTATTGCCTCTATAGGTTTAAATATGAATTCAACAGCTGTCATTATTGGAGCCATGCTGATTTCCCCTCTTATGACACCGATTGTTGGACTGGGATTCGGTTTAGCTATTTTTGATACGCGTTTAATCAAGCAATCTCTAGAGGTTTTATTTACTCAAGTATTGGTCAGTTTGCTTGTCTCGACTCTGTATTTCTGGATTTCTCCCTTATCTTATGCAAGTAGCGAATTGATTGCACGAACCTCTCCAACCATTTGGGATGTTCTCATTGCTATTGCTGGTGGGATAGCAGGTGTCATTGGTTCAAGGAAAAAAGAAGCAAACAATATCGTGCCAGGAGTAGCCATTGCAACAGCTCTGATGCCACCTATCTGTACTGCAGGTTATGGTTTAGCTAATGGAAATGTACGATTTTTATTTGGAGCTCTCTATCTTTTCTTGATCAACTGTGTCTTTATCATGCTAACCAATATTGTTGGAACAAGAATTTTGATGAGAAAATCTCCCTTAAGTTCATTTAAAGAGCTAAATATTAAAATGAGAATTGGGTTGATATCCTTGATTGTATTATTGATTCTTCCAGCCAGCTATTCAGCAGTCACTCTGACGATAGATCAAGCGCGAAAAGAAGGAATCAAACAGTTTGTAGGAAAAGAGTTCGCCAATCACACGGTTATTAATCAAGTCTACAAGTCAAGGAATAATGAATTGGTCTTGACGGTTGTTGGAGATCCGATTTCAGAAGAAGAATTAGAAACGCTCCACCAAAAACAAGCCTCTTACGGTATTCAATCTGTTCAATTGAAAGTCAATCAAGTCCATAATTCGACAAAATTAGACGGTGAGACGACCAAGGAATTTTATGAAACCATTAACAAGTATATCGATCAAAAACTCTCTGAAAAAGATTCACAAAAAGATCTCGTAAAAGAAAATGAAGCAGACAAGGATTGAGGATATTGACCTTATCTAACTCATGAAAGCAAATCTTGGGAGGATATCATTTGTGGTGGTTTGACCAATCACTACTAGCTCAGGTCAAATAAAATATAAAAAAGCAACAGCTGAAATAGTTGTTGCTTTTTCTGGCTCTGAAAAATGTTTCTCAGACTGTGATTGTTTTATTTCTCAACGCGTGATTTGTTGGCGATATCAGCTAGGATAGCTTGAACAAAATCATCTACTGAGACAGTTTGTGTTTCTTTTTGGCCGTAGCGACGAACGTTGACTGTTCCGTCTTCCATTTCCTTGTCCCCAACGATTAATTGGTAAGGAATCTTGCTTGTTTGTGAAGCACGGATCTTGAACTGCATTTTTTCATTGCGCTCATCTACATCTGCACGGACACCACGGTCACGGAGTTTTTTAGCTACTTCCCATGCGTAGTCCACGTGTTTTTCGTTAGATACTGGGATGAGGGTTACTTGGTGTGGTGCAAGCCATGTTGGGAAGGCACCCTTGTAGTTCTCAATCAAGATAGCTGTGAAGCGTTCCATAGTTGAGATAACTCCACGGTGGATCATAACTGGACGGTGCTCTTCGCCATCAGCTCCGATGTATTTAAGGTCGAAGCGTTCTGGAAGCAAGAAGTCAAGTTGGATAGTAGAAAGAGTTTCTTCTTTTCCAAGGGCTGTCTTAACTTGAATATCCAATTTTGGTCCGTAGAAGGCTGCTTCACCTTCGGCTTCAAAGTAGTCCACACCCATTTCATCAAGGGCTGCACGAAGCATGGTTTGGGCATTTTCCCACATCTCATCGTTGTCAAAGTACTTGTGAGTATCTTGAGGGTCACGAAGAGAGAGGCGGAAGCGGTATTCAGTCAAGTTGAAATCTTCATAAACATCGATAATCAACTGAAGAGCACGTTGGAATTCTTCTTGGATTTGTTCTGGAGTAACGAAGAGGTGACCGTCGTTGAGTGACATTTCACGTACACGTTGAAGACCAGTGAGGGCACCAGATTTTTCATAACGGTGCATCATACCGATTTCAGCGATACGGATTGGCAACTCACGGTAAGAGTGAACATGGTGTTTGAAGACTTGGATGTGGTGCGGACAGTTCATTGGACGAAGGACAAATTCTTCCCCGTCACCCATATCCATAGTTGGGAACATGTCTTCTTGGTAATGATCCCAGTGACCAGAAGTCTTGTAAAGTTCAACAGAAGCAAGTGGTGGAGTGTATACGTGTTGGTAGCCAGAAGCCAACTCTTTGTCTACGATGTAGCGTTCCAATTCACGACGGATAGTCGCACCATTTGGCAACCAGAATGGAAGTCCTTGACCAACCTCTTGAGAAATCATGAAGAGGTCAAGCTCTTTACCAAGTTTACGGTGGTCACGTTCCTTAGCTTCTTCACGCATTTGAAGGTAGTTTTTCAAGTCTTTCTTGTCAAACCAAGCTGTACCGTAGATACGTTGCATCATAGCGTTGTCGCTATTTCCACGCCAGTAAGCACCTGCTACATGGAGAAGGTGGAAGATTTGGATACGACCTGTTGAAGGGACGTGAGGGCCACGGCAAAGGTCTACATATTCACCCTGACGATAGATAGTCAAACCACCTTCGTCTTCAGAGTGTTCTTCAATCAATTCCAACTTGTAAGGGTCATTTTTGAAGATTTCACGTGCCTCGTCTTTGGTCACTTCTTCACGGATTGATGGGAAGTTTTCTTTGACAATTTTTTGCATTTCTTCTTCGATACGAGGAAGGTCTTCGTTAGAGATTTGACCAGCTGTGTTGTCAGTATCGTAGTAGAAGCCGTCTTCGATGGCTGGACCAACTCCCAAGTGAATGTCTGGGAAAAGACGACGAGCTGCTTGGGCAAACAAGTGAGCAGCTGAGTGACGCAAGATTGGAAGGGCATCTTCGTGATCAGGTGTCACAATTTCGATGCTTCCATCTTCAGTGATAGCACGAGTAGTGTCGATGAGTTTGCCGTTGAATTTACCAGCCAAGGCCTTTTTAGCTAGGGAATTGCTGATAGATTGGGCAATTTCAAAAGTTGTAACGCCAGATTCGAATTCACGAACAGCGCCATCTGGGAAAGTAATGTTAATCATGATGTTCTCCTTATATTGGTTATCCATTATTTCTAAAGCAGAAGTGTTTCCCTATTTCGCAGTCTTAAATAAAGAAAAACAAAAAGCGACATCCTCGAAAGGACGTCGCAACGTGGTTCCACCTTCATTTATGTTCCTCAAAAAAGAGGGACACCTCTGATTGGCTCTAACGTGGCCACCGTTTTATGTTTTCATAAAAAACTCAAGAGTAGTATCAGTTTAGGCTTTCTATGCGTTTCCAGCAACCACGCACTCTCTAGTAGAAAGGGACTAAGTGACTTGTCTCTATGGATTATTATAGCATGATTGTGAGATTTTTCAAGGTTTTTGTAAATTTTTTTGAATTTTCCTTTTATTTTTTAGATGCTTGATAAAAGTTCCAATGCTCATACCTAGTAGGGCAAATATTTCATAGCCTAGGAAGTAGATAATACTAAAGTCTCGGAAAGGAATGATAGTAAAACAAAAGAGTAATAAAATATTGAGTAACCATAGAAGGGAAAAATGAAAATGGTAGCCGTAAAGAAGAGAAACGATGAAGGTTACTAAAGGAGAAAAGATAAAGATATTTAGAATATAGAGTCCTAGCAGATTGGAATCGGATGAGAGTAATGAAAATAACTCATAAAGTGGCCAGTAAAAGAAAAAGATGACCAAATAGTAGGGGAGATGGGAATAGAATCTACGCATGATAATCACCTCGTTTAAAAACAGATAACTTAGATTTCTTGCTATGATTAT
>CAUQVK010000082.1:0-6131 GCA_963521495.1 uncultured Streptococcus sp. | reverse complement strand
GCATTGATTAAAGCAAATCCAAAACTTAAAGATGCTAAGATCACAATCTCAGCAACAGGAGAAGCGACAATCGAGTACTCAGATGGACAAAAAGTGGTAATTCCAGCAGATAAATTAGTAGAAGAAAAATTATCTGACTCTAATGGAAATGCAGAATTAGATATTAACTTACCAGAAAAAGTTGCAGTAGGTGATGTGAATAACCTTACAGACGCAGAAAAAGCAGCTGTTAAAGAAGCATTGATTAAAGCAAATCCAAAACTTAAAGATGCTAAGATCACAATCTCAGCAAAAGGAGAAGCGACAATCGAGTACTCAGATGGTCAAAAAGTGGTAATCCCAGCAGCTAACTTAGTAGTAGCTAAGGGTGCTAACAACTCAACTAATGGTAATACAGATTCAGGTAACGGAGTAGTAAATACAAACTCTAATATACAATCTGACTCTAAAGACCAAGATGTTAATATTAAAGAAGTAGTAACTGCTAATCCAGAGGAAACTACAAATGCACGTACAGTAGCTAAAGAATTGCCAAATACAGGTACTAAAGAGTCAACTTTTGCTATGGTAGCAGCGGCAGCAAGTGCATTACTTGGTCTTGGTCTTGCAGGACGTCGTCGTAAAGAAGATGAAGAAGCTTAATTGTTAGATTGTTTGATAAACATCGAAGAATAAGGCCGATTTTCATAGCTTAAACAAGTACCTCTCATAAGAAAATCTCCTAGTAGGAAAGCCTGCTAGGAGATTTTTGGCTTTTAGGAAGTTCACGAATGGCTTGGTAACCAGCTGAGAGTAAAGGTCAATTTGTCTCCTTTTAAGAGGTTTTGATGTTGGATGTTAGTAACCGCATTCTTATCGAATTGTTAGCATTTGACAAATTTGAAGTGACTATAGTTTTGATCAGTATGGATTAACCACTTGTCTTCTTTAGTTAGGTAAACACGGAGGTAGTTAACAAGAGGGGTTACAATATCATAATTTGGTTTTCCTGGACAGGTCGGATAAAGTCCAAGGGGAGACCAGATGTATTAGACAGAGAGGCTACCATTATCCTCGTCGCCAGAATAGGTTTCCTAATTTGCTTTAAATGTTTTCTGATGCATTGTATTGATTAAAAGTTTAGTGTATTCAGTGTAGTTTCTGTAACGGAAGAGATAGAATGATAAGCTCTTGTCAGATCATGAGTATTATAGTCGGATTCCTCTTTATGACCATAAATGGTAAAAAGAGTTGAGTCTACATTAATGATACGACTGGACTGGTTTTAAATTTGTAAAAAGAGTTGAATTAATTCAAAGTTCAATATGCTAAAGCTCTCAACGGTTTCCTCTGTTGAATGTGAAAGAAAGCGAGACAATGTTGGTTGTAAAGCGGTTAGTCTAGTCTCTAAAACTGTTAGAAATGAGCATTTGATTTCAATCCCTTACAGGCATAATCTGTATTATAGTCTGCTAGAATTTGAAAGAGAAATTGGATAATAAAGTGGTATCTAAGGAGAGATAATAGCGTCTCTTATCATCGATCAAAAGATATTTTGAACGGACTTCGTTTAGATTCAACTTTTTGACGAGACCTTTGAAGAGCAGAAGACTAGCATAATTGTTTAAATTTTCACTATCAAAAGAAAAGTATGATAAAGATTGTTTTCAACTCCCTCTTTTGATATACTTAGTATTAGAATCGCCTTTGTTTTTATATTATGTGCGAATAAATGGAGATTAAAGATGTATTGACTTTACAAAGGAGAATTCACATAAAGAAGACCAGCTTCTTGTTAAGCAAATTTCAGGAGGGAAATAAGAATGACACCATTAAAATGGTTTGCAGGAGGAAGTGAAAGGCGTTGTGAAGCTCTGGCTATCATAGATTATCTATTGGAAGATATAAAGGATGCGCCTCAACTGACTCCCTTGAAAAATCAGCTAGTGATGTATAAAAGACGATTAAAAAACGATGGGACCTCGACCCCATTTATATTGAGCCAAATGAATGTTGACATTTCACGTGTGTTAATTGACAATAAGCTGAGTTTGTCAGAAAGTCAAGCTAAGCAGATTAAAAAATTGCGAGACCTATCTAATATTCGATATGGTTACTGAATACCGGTAAGAAGAAAGTTACACACCTTTAAACTCTTAGAATAAAGCTGTTACAACTTCACCACTGAAGTGCAGGAAGAGGTTTTGCTCTACAATTTACAGTCAAAAAAATTGCATTCGTTTTCTCAAGCGGGTATACTGGTATAGTTAGATGAAAAATTCTGAAAATTTAAGAATAGAAAAGAGAACAAATCTTATGGCAAAAGATATTCGTGTCTTACTTTACTACCTTTACACTCCAATTGAAAATGCAGAGCAATTTGCTGCAGACCACTTGGCTTTCTGTAAATCAATCGGTCTTAAAGGCCGTATCCTAGTCGCTGACGAGGGAATTAACGGAACAGTTTCAGGTGACTACGAAACAACTCAAAAATACATGGACTACGTTCACAGCCTCCCAGGCATGGAAGACCTCTGGTTCAAGATTGACGAAGAAAATGAACAAGCCTTCAAGAAGATGTTTGTTCGCTACAAGAAAGAAATTGTCCACCTTGGTTTGGAAGACAACGACTTTGACAACGACATCAACCCACTTGAAACAACAGGTGCTTACTTGTCTCCAAAAGAGTTCAAAGAAGCCCTTCTTGACGAAGATACAGTTGTCCTTGATACACGTAATGATTACGAATATGACCTAGGACATTTCCGTGGGGCTATTCGTCCAGATATCCGCAACTTCCGTGAGTTACCACAATGGGTTCGTGATAACAAAGAAAAATTCATGGACAAGCGTGTTGTCGTTTACTGTACAGGTGGCGTTCGCTGTGAGAAATTCTCAGGTTGGATGGTTCGTGAAGGCTACAAAGATGTTGGCCAATTGCACGGAGGAATCGCAACTTACGGTAAAGACCCAGAAGTTCAAGGTGAGCTTTGGGATGGGAAAATGTACGTCTTTGACGAGCGTATCGCCGTTGATGTTAACCATGTCAACCCAACCATCGTAGGGAAAGACTGGTTTGATGGAACACCATGTGAACGTTATGTCAACTGTGGAAATCCATTCTGTAACCGTCGTATCTTGACATCAGAAGAAAATGAAGACAAGTACCTTCGTGGATGCTCACACGAGTGCCGTGTTCACCCACGTAACCGCTATGTTTCAGAAAATGAATTGACACAAGCAGAAGTCATCGAGCGTCTAGCCGCTATCGGTGAAAGCTTGGATCAAGCAGCTACTGTATAACATCAAACAGTCCTTAGGGGCTGTTTTTCTATGCTTTTTACTCAAAAATCTAAAGTTTGTTTCTGTATCTTTCAGGGGAATAGGGTATACTATATGTAAATGATTTCAAAGGAGATACATTTTGATGAAAACATTTTTTATTCCAAATAAAGAAAGTATTTTAGGCCAACAGGAAATTTTGACTGCCAAATCTATCTTGGCCTTGGTAGATGGTTTGGAGTCACATAGCTATGATGCTGTCTATCTCCGTCAGCCTCTTAACCGTCTCGAGTATATTGAGTGTGCGATAGTGGGGCAATCACAATTTCTTTTTAAAGTCAGTTATGCTGATGATCAAAAGGCATATCGTGTCGATCTTCCTGACCTACTAACGCAGACAGACTGGGAGATCATCAAGTCATTTTTAGATGCTTTGCTTGCTTATACAGGAACTGAGATTGAAGGGCTAAATGGCTTTGATTTTGAAGCTTATTTCCAAGCAAGTATTCAAGCCCATCTGGCTGATAGTGCAGCCCGCTTTACGATTTGCCAAGGAATTTTTAATCCTGTTTTCTTTAGTCATGAGAACTTGAAAAGCTTTTTAGGGGAAGATGGTTTGGCACAGTTTGAAGCGCGTGTGCGTGCGGTTCAAGAGACAGATGCCTACTTTGCAAGAGTTTCCTTCTATCAGGATGGAGAAGGTCAAGTGCACGGTGTTTACCATCTGGCTCAAGGAGTCAAGACTGTTTTGCCGAAGGAGCCCCTTGTTCCAGCGCCTTATGTTGAGCAGTTTGCAGGAAAGGATCTCGTCTGGGAAATTGACCTCGTGAAAATCTCTGGAGACGGTTCTAAACCAGAAGATTATGAAGCAGTCGCTAGACTGGACTATAAAGAGTTTTTAGAAGTACTACCAGTAGCATATTATAAGGGACTAGATGCCAATCAATTAGAAGTGCAACCCATCCTGGGTCAAGATTTTGACAGATTAACACAAGAAAAGTAAAGCAGAAGCAGGTCAATCGACTTGCTTTTTTGAGATAGAAAAAAATCCTGCCTTGGAAGACAGGATTGAAGCTTAAAGAAAGGCCAAGATACGAAGGTAATCCCCAATCAGTGCTACTTCAGCTACAAAGAAGAGGAGGATAATGACTCCGTTCACAAGGACAGACAAGAATAATTGATAGAAGGAGTCGGTTTCACTTGCTTGACTTGGTCTTGTAATGATATGGAGACTGGCAAGCAGAATGATTCCAATGCTAATCACACACAAGAGGGCTGTAAATCGTAGGCTGTCAAAGAAGGCAAAGAAACTAGCAATGGCAGTGAGGAAGATTGGAATTGCCAAGAGTTGACTATATTGTTGGAGAACCTTTTCTAGCGTCCAGTCTTTTTCCTGGTGGATAAATCGTCTCACAACGAAACTACCCAAGAGGAATGAAAAGAAGAAGAGTGTTGTCGCTACTAGGATAGAGATGATTGAAAAGAGAGTTAAAGGAGCTAGCTGCTCAGGGAAGTGATTATGCATCGTTGCTATATGTCCATAGTAAGCATGTTTGATGTGGTAGATACTAAAGAAAAAGGAAGATGCAGAAAACAGAATGAGTAAGAGAAAAGCTGTATAACTGTGTGTGCTACTTGTTTCAAGCTTGCTTGTAGGAGATTTGATTGCTTCCACTAGCCAAGACCAAAAATCAAGCGCATGCTCTTTCCATTTATCCGTAGATTTTGGAGCTTGGTAGGGGATATAAGGACTTTCTAAGGATTTGCTGATAAGAAGGGGCTCTTTCGTGGTTGTGTTTTGCTGCGGAAGTGCTTCTTGGTTTTCTTCAGCTATAGTGACTTTTTCTGTTTCTTTAGAAAGGTCTGGCTCTTTTTCAGTAGAATTGCCTGCTTTCTTTTCTTCTATTTCTGTTCTTGTTTCACCGTCTTCAGGAGCTTCAATTTTCTCTTCTTGCTGGCTTTCCAGTTCGATTTCAGCTTTAGAGACTTCCTCCTCTACTTGAGTATTTTTTTCAATTGGCGTATCGAGATCGGCTATCGTTTCTTCAGCCTTGTCTACAACATCTTGGGCTTGTTCATCAGGCTTGTTCTTGCTTGTTGCTTTTACAAAATCATTACTTTCAAACCATTCTTGTTTCATGGTAGAACCTCCTTTTTAGTTAGATATGCGTTATTGTGGTCGATATAAATAGGTTTGTTAAGGTCTGTTGGCTGTAGTCTCAAGACTAATATAATCATCAGCCTTAGCTATGAGTTGACCTTTTACATCGGTCTTTTCAGTTTTGTAAGGGTTGCTTAATTCGTTGGGTTTCTGTTGACTCTTATCTCTTAATAATTGATAAATAAAACCATGGTGACTCGAGAGGTCTAAGTTAATTTCTTGGCTTTCTTTTTGAGTTAGCATGATACTGAGCGCATTTTTAGAAGATAGTTCTACTTTACCATATACTTTAATATTTTCAGCGCGGAAGTGATGCTCTGTTGACTCTAGCTGACTATCTGTAAGGTCTGTATCGAAGATATTAACGATATTGGGCGTTGTGAGTTTACTGTTTTTGATACGACTTCCTTTAATTCGGAGGATATAGCTGTTTGTATTGAGGGTCGCATTTTCAAGACTAGCATTAGTGATACTGGTTTGTCCACGATTGGCTGACACGTTGATCCCTTTTAGACTTCTTCCTTTTGGAAATTGGAGAATAACTTCTTCAAAACGACGAGAGTAGCTACTTGCGATATGGAGAATCCCGCCAATTCCAGAAGAGAGAAATGGAGTTTCAGACAGTTTCTTATCAGTGAGGCTTAGAGTTTTGTCGTTTTGATTTGTGACAAGATCATGGTTAGCAGAAATAGATGGATGATAAGAAATG
>CAUQVK010000081.1:0-6318 GCA_963521495.1 uncultured Streptococcus sp. | reverse complement strand
TCACCTTAGGTTGTGAGGGACGGCAGCAGCCACCAAAGGTGTCTCATGCCTAAATTGGAAGCCCAAGGTCTTCCAATTTCCCTGAACGCTTGGATTATCATCCAAGCGTTCTTTCACAACGACGGTGATTGTTCTATATTAGCTCGCTAACGCTCGCAAATCAAACGACCATTATCATATTTGGCGACTGCGTCGCTTTTTCTTATATCTTTATCTAATTGCCTTGCTTCCGATATCGGTTCGGTAAAAGAGGCCTTCTGTGTTTTGTTGGGTGAGTTCTTGGTAGATAATGTCTTGGGCTTCTTTAACAGTCTCTGCTGTGGTGACCAGCATATAGACACGTCCGCCGTTTGAGAACAGTGCTCTGCTATTTTCCGCAAACTTAGCCCCTGCATAGTAGGTGATGATATCACCTTCTGTCTTGGCTGGCAACTTGATACCTTTTTCATAGTCTAACGGGTAACCCTTGGATGCGACAACCACGCCCAGAGTCACACCCTTGCCCGTCCACGTAATGTTTGGCTCCTTACCATCAAGGATGTCCGTGATATTTTGTGCAAAATCAGAGGTCAGACGAGGCAAGATAATCTGAGTTTCTGGATCTCCGAAGCGAGCATTAAACTCGATGACCTTAGGTCCATCAGTTGTCAAGATAAGCCCTGCGTAAAGGATACCCAGATAAGGACGACCTTCTTGAATCATGCCCTCAAGGACTGGCTTGACAATCGTGTCAACCGCTGTATCAACCACACTCTGTGATAAGTGTGGAACTGGCGCATAGGCACCCATGCCACCTGTGTTAGGGCCCTTGTCGCCATCGTAGGCTCGTTTATGGTCCTGAGCTGTTGGCATAATGTAGAACTTATCGCCATTGACAAATGCAAAGAGAGAGAACTCCTCTCCAGCCAGAAACTCCTCGATAACCACACGCGCACCTGAATCACCAAATTTATTATCTAAGAGCATCTCATGAGCTGCTTCGATTGCTTGCTCAACCGTCTCCGCAACGACGACACCCTTCCCAAGCGCCAAGCCATCCGCCTTGACTACGATAGGCGCACCCTGCTTTTCGATATAGGCCTTGGCTTCCTCGAAATCTGAGAATGTGCCATAGGCTGCTGTCGGAACGCCGTATTTGACCATGATTTCCTTAGCAAAATCCTTGGACCACTCCAGTTCAGCCGCAACTCTAGTCGGCCCAAAAGCCTTAAGCCCAGCTTGGTTAAAATCATCCACGATACCAGCAGCAAGGGCATCATCTGGACCAATAAAGGTCCAAGCAATATCGTTGGCTTTTACAAAGTCGATCAATTCAGAATGTTCGGAAATAGAGATATTTACCAATTCCAAACCATCCAGAGTCATCCCATCATTCCCAGGAGCTACAAATACTTTTTCAACGTCTTTTGACTCAAGCAACTTCTTAGCAATCGCATGTTCACGACCACCCGAACCGACAACTAACAGCTTCATTCCTCAACCTCTTTTGCGAATTATTTACTAATATTATATCACAAACGTTCGTTTTAATCTTGTTTCACTCCGCATTTTTACGCAAAAAAGGAAAGAAACTGTTTTCTTCCCTTTAACGTTCTTAATGTCTAAAATGTCTCACGCCTGTGAAGACCATGGTCAAGCCATATTTGTCCGCAGCTTCGATGGATTCTTGGTCACGGACGGAGCCACCGGGCTGGATGATGGCCTTGATACCTGCTTTAGCGATTTCTTCCACGTTATCCGCAAATGGGAAGAAGGCATCCGAAGCAAGAACAGCGCCGTCCAGACGGTCTTTAGCTTGGTCAATGGCAATACGAACGGAGGCCACACGGTTGGTTTGACCTGGACCAACACCCAGTGTCATGTGGTCGTTGGTTACAATGATTCCGTTTGATTTGACGTATTTAATAGCCTTCCAAGCAAACTCAAGAGCTGTCGCTTCTGTCTCAGTTGGCTGGCGTTTGGTCACCACTTGCCAGTCAGCTGGGCTTTCTTTGACCACGTCTTGGTTTTGTACCAGAAGTCCACCGACAACACCTGTGTATTCTGCTTCTACTTCGCTAGCCTCTTGAGCATCAAATGGCAAGGCAAGGATACGCAAGTTTTTCTTTTTGTTGGTCAAAATGGCTAGCGCTTCATCCGTATAGCTTGGTGCAATGATGATTTCAAGGAATACACCATGCATCTTCTCAGCTGTCGCAGCATCCACCTCACGGTTAAGAACAACGATACCACCAAAGATAGACACTGGGTCAGACTCATAAGCGTAGTCCCAAGCAGTCTCGATGTCATCAGCCTGACCGATTCCACATGGGTTCATGTGTTTGAGAGCCACAACGGTTGGACGGTCTTTGAAATCACGGATAATACGAATAGCCGCATCCGCATCGCGGATGTTATTGAAGGACAATTCTTTACCGTTGAGCTGTTTGGCTGATGCAATCGAGTAGTCAGTCGGCAAGGCTTTTTGGTAGAAGTCCGCATCCTGTTGAGGATTTTCTCCATATCGCATGGCTTGTTTGAGGTCATAGGTTAAAGTGAGTTTTTCAGGTTTGCTTTCACCCACTTGAGCTGTGAAATACTCTGCGATCAAGGCGTCATAAGCCGCTGTGTGACGAAAAACCTTGGCTGCCAAACGTTGACGCGTTTCGTAAGTCGTTTCACCATTGGCTGACAACTCGTCCAAAACCACTGTATAGTCAGCAGGGTCTACCACAACCGTCACGCTGGCATGGTTTTTAGCTGCTGAACGAAGCATAGATGGCCCGCCGATATCGATATTCTCCACCGCATCAGCATAAGTCACATCTGGTTTGAGGATCGTTTCTTTAAAGGGATAGAGATTGACCACTACAAGGTCAATGAGCTCGATTTGATTGTCTTTGGCCGCTTCCAGGTGACTATCCAAGTCACGACGAGCAAGGAGTCCACCGTGTATATTTGGATGAAGGGTCTTAACACGACCATCCATCATTTCTGGAAAACCAGTCACATCATCGATGGCAATGGTGTTCACCCCAGCATTATCAAGGGCAACCTTGGTCCCACCTGTCGAGATAATATCCCAACCAAGTTTTTTAAGTTCTTGGGCAAATTCAACAATGCCCGCTTTGTCTGAGACACTGATTAAGGCGCGTTTAGTCATTATATTCTCCTTTATCTAAAATCTAAACCATTATCAATTAGTTTCTTTGCTTTTACTAGTTCTAGCATAATATTTTCAAATAAAAATTGATAAGATGTATCCTCTATATTCCAATATTGATATATGTGAATCCCGTATTTACAAAACTTTTTTGTCATAGATGTTGTTTTCTGTCTAATCTGTTTATTAGTAAATGTTTCTAAATATTTCAATTTAAGCATTTCTTTAAAAAGATATTCATTATTACTAAATTTTGAACTATTTATATTTGGTCCACAATGCAATCGAAATTGTTTCCCTTCAAGTTGAATACCAATAAATCCAATATCTACTCCTTTTTCTTTTTGATTATAAGATATACTTATAGTAGATTTTTTATTATGAAATGAAATTCCAACTTTAGGCAATCCCCATTTTGAAATTAATGAATTAGTATTTTCCCTCAAAAAATCTTCCAACTTATTTTTAAACTTATTAGCATGATATTTCAAAACTACATCATTAAATTTAATCTCTTCCAAATATGGTTTACACAAGAAGTAATATTCTTGACAACTATCTTCTATCTCTATAATCAATAAGTCACTCAAACATGAAATGTCATTAGTATATAATGTAATAATGTCTCGACTTACTTCATTTAAAGTATCAATTCCCTCGAGAATATATTTTATACGACTAGAAATATCACTATAAGATAAAAACTTCCAAGTATTTGTTTCTTCGATAACTTTTTGTATACCAGTAATTGTACCTGCATCAAATATAAATTTTTTACTACTAAAATTATTTTCGTATTTCTCCAGTTGTTCTATACTTGGTAAAGATTTTAATTTATTTTCAACAATATGACATCTACCCACGTTATTACTATCATAGTAATAAATAGATATATCTCTGTTACCTTGTTCACGGATACAAGAATCATAAACAAACCCCCTAGCATAAAAATTAGATATGAATATTTCAACAAAAGGATGTTTATTTTCTATTTCTAAGTTAATCAACCACGCCCAAAAATTAGAATGAGATAACTCCTTCCCACCTAGAGATATAGCAAATAAAGGAGAAGATTTTAACTTTTCTACGTTAATACGAGATTTATCCATCATTCCTAACTCTCTCAACACTTCCGGATACAACTTGTACTCCACTTCATGAATCCGAGCTTCAAAACTGTCAATCGTATCATCAGCTAACCGTGGCACACGAACTTGTTTGATGGTCTTACCAGTGTCCACACCAGAATCTACCCAGTGAATGGTCACACCAGACTGATTCACGTCAGCATTCCAAGCATCCTCAATCCCATGAGCTCCTGGAAATTCTGGCAAGTAGGCTGGATGAATGTTGATAATCCTGCCTTCATAAGCTGCCAGTAAAGTAGGCCCAACAATTTTCATGTAGCCTGCTAGACAAACCAAGTCAATCTGGTGCTCTTCCAAGAGTTCGACAAGGGCCGCTTCGTAGTCTGCCTTGCTCTCAAACTCCTTGAGTTCAAAAGCATAGGACAGAACGCCGAGCTTGTCTGCACGTTCGAGCACATAGGCGTCACGATGGTCTGAAAAGACAAACTCTACTGGAAATTCTTCGGCAATCACCTGAAAATTTGAGCCATTACCAGAGGCAAAAACCGCTATTTTTTTCATTTGATGATGACACTTTCGTTTTCTTTCTTGACGATGCGACCAATTTCATAGACTGGTTCATCCAACAATTCCTTGACACGACTTACATTTTCAGGGCTAACTGCCAGCATAAGCCCCACACCCATATTGAAGATTTCAAACATTTCTTCGTGTTTGATCTGACCGTATTTTTCAAGGGCTTTGAAAATCGGTAAAACTGGAACCTTGTCTTCCTCAATCTCAGCAGCCAAGTCAGCTGCAAACATACGAGGGACATTTTCGATAAAGCCACCACCAGTGATGTGGGCAATACCGTTGACCAACTCTTCCTTGATGAGTGGTAAGACAGCCTTGACATAGATACGAGTCGGCTCAAGAAGTACTTCCTTGAGTTTCTTGCCTTCCAATTCTGGCAAGATTTCCTCACCTGTGTAATCCGCAAAGACACGACGGACGAGAGAGTAACCATTGGAATGAATCCCACTTGAAGCAAGTCCGAGAAGAACATCTCCTTCTGCCACCTTTGAACCGTCAATGATTTGAGATTTTTCAGCCACACCGACCGCAAAACCAGCCAAGTCATAGTCATCTTCGCCGTACATGCCAGGCATTTCAGCTGTTTCCCCACCTATGAGGGCAGCACCTGCCTGCACACAACCTTCTGCTACACCAGCAACTACTTGCTCTAGTTTAGCTGGCTCATTCTTCCCTGTCGCCACATAGTCCAGGAAATAGAGGGGCTCTGCACCCGCAGCGATGATATCGTTGACACACATGGCCACACAGTCCTGACCGATGGTATCGTGCTTGTCGTATTTGATAGCCAACATGAGCTTGGTTCCGACACCGTCAGTCCCTGAAATCAAGACAGGCTCTTTAACCCCTGTCTTTGAAAGGTCAAACATACCACCAAAGCCACCAAGAGCTCCCATGACACCTGCACGCTCCGTACGAGCCACGTGCTTTTTAATCCGTTCAACAACTTCATAACCCGCTTCAACATCCACACCAGATTGAGCGTACGCATTTTTATTTGCCATTTTATTTTTCCTTTTCTTTTTTTGGGAAAGACTGCGACGTATTTTTAGATAAACAATTATTTTATCTAAAAATACTAGTCAGGTCTCTAGCTTTGGTCCCATAGGACAAAGCGTCTACTGACAAATGCTTTAGCTTTTAGTCAGTAGTGAGACGTGGAGCATAAGCATTTTTATTTGTCATTTTTATATTCCTTTTCTTTAATGGAGGATCTATTGTCTATTTGTAAAAACTGGTCTTTTCTTCCAAACTTCTACGATAGTCTTCTTCGTAGTCGTAGAGAGGTGTTGGGTAGTCACCGTCAAAGTAAGCGACACAGAGACCACCATTTGGTGCATCCGTTTCAATCCCAATTGAATCAATCAACCCCTCAACAGAAAGATAAGTCAGACTGTCCGCACCAATGATTTGGCGAGTTTCTTCGACCGTATGATTGGCCGCAATTAGCTCCTGACGGGTCTGGATATCAATCCCGTAGAAGCATGGATAAGCTAGCGCTGGACTACCAAT
>CAUQVK010000080.1:0-6508 GCA_963521495.1 uncultured Streptococcus sp. | reverse complement strand
TGCTGCAACGACTCCCATGTCAGCAGTTGCTATCAAAGCTATGACGGAGGTCATGCAAGAAACTTTTGGCAATCCATCTAGTATACATGGTCACGGTCGTGAAGCTAGCAAATTATTACGTCAAGCCCGCCAAGAATTAGCCTTGTTATTAGGAACAAAACCACAGCACATCTTTTTCACTTCTGGTGGAACTGAAGGAAACAATACTGCTATTATCGGCTATTGCCTTCGTCATCAAGAACGTGGAAAACACATCATCACTACTGCTATCGAGCATCATGCGGTTTTAGAGACCATCGATTACTTAGTAGAGAATTTTGGGTTTGAAGTTACCATTATCCAACCTGTAAATCAAGAAATTACAGCTCAACAAATCAAGGAAGCCTTACGAGAAGATACCATTTTAGTATCTACCATGTTTGCTAATAATGAAACTGGAAACTTACTTCCTATCGCTGAAATTGGACAAATACTTGCAAATCACCCTGCAGCCTACCATGTAGATGCTGTACAAGCCATTGGAAAACTTACTATTCATCCAGAAGAATTAGGAATTGATTTTCTAACTGCTTCAGCCCATAAATTCCATGGACCAAAAGGAATCGGCTTTCTCTACGCTTCTAGCATGGACTTTGACTCTTATCTACATGGTGGAGAACAAGAGCAGAAAAAACGTGCTGGAACTGAAAATATAGCAGCAATTGTAGCAATGGTTGCAGCACTAAAAGAAGACTTAGATAAACAAGCAAAAAATCTTGACTATGTTCAAAAATTGTTTAATTCATTTCTTTCAGATATGGAGGGAATTAGCTTTTACCTAAATAACGCTGAAAATCATTTGCCCTATGTCCTAAATATCGGTTTTCCTGGACAGAAAAATGACCTCCTACTCCTTCGGCTAGATTTAGCTGGTATTTCCATCTCTACTGGGTCAGCCTGCACTGCTGGTATTATCCAATCCAGTCATGTTCTGGAAGCAATGTACGGAAAACATTCTGAACGTTTAAAAGAATCCGTTCGTATTAGTCTTTCTCCACAAAATACAATTGAAGAATTACAGTATTTATCAAAAACCCTAAAAGAAATCATCGGAGGTTCTCATAATGGCGTTTGAAAAAACCATTAAATTGAAAAATTGTCGTTACGACTACACTATTAGCCCATCAGTTAAAAAATTTACACTCAAGGATAATACTTTTTTTGAAACAAAAGTCGGCAACTATGAACTCACTAGACTTCTTGAAAAAGTTCCAAATAGTGGCGAAGGTTTCCAATTAAAGATTGTCATTAATAAAGAATTAACTGGAGTAAAAATCAATATTACTGATAAATTTGGCCTCCGTATTGTTGATATTTTTAAATCTGAAGACCACCATATTCATCAAGAAAAGTTCTACTTCCTTATGGATAGCTTAGTTGAACGTGGTGTCTTTACAAAAACTGAAAGATAGATTTAGAAGATTTAAATCCTTCTGATTATTAAGGTAGAATCTAAACATACCAGGGTTCACATTTACTACGAAAAAGTTAATTATTTTGAGCAAAACTAAGATTTTTCTTAGTTTTTGTTGATTTTTTCACAACCTTTCTATAAAATAGAAGAAAAGAAAGGTTGTGATTTTGTGAAAATTAAACAGTCTGCTATCCCAAAAGCTACAGCGAAAAGGCTCTCTCTATATTATCGAATTTTTAAGAGATTTCATGCTGAAAAAATTGAACGTGCTAATTCCAAACAAATTGCAGAGGCTATAGGTATTGATTCTGCTACAGTTCGACGAGATTTTTCCTATTTTGGTGAATTAGGACGTCGTGGCTTTGGCTATGATGTCAAAAAACTCATGAATTTTTTTGCTGACTTACTAAATGATAATTCTATCACTAATGTTATGTTAGTTGGGATTGGGAATATGGGCCATGCCCTCCTTCACTACCGTTTCCATGAGCGAAACAAGATGAAAATTATTATGGCATTCGATCTTGATGACCATCCTGAAGTCGGTACATCAACTCCTGATGGTATTCCAATTTATGGAATTTCCCAAATTAAGGAAAAAATTAAAGATGCAACTGTTAAAACAGCTATCCTAACAGTTCCAAGTGTCAAATCAGAAGAAGTTGCAAATCTCTTGGTGGATGCTGGTGTGAAAGGAATTCTTAGTTTTTCACCAGTCCATCTGCATTTACCAAAAGACGTGGTCGTTCAGTATGTCGATTTGACAAGTGAACTCCAAACCCTCCTCTATTTCATGCGAAAAGAGGATTAGAAAGCGAAAATCATTTTATGAAAAAACCAGTTATTGGGATTACAGGAAACGAAAAAACTCATCCAGATGATGACATCATGATGAGCTACGCCGCAAAAGGTTTTGTTGAAGGGGTAAAAAATGCTGGAGGAATTCCTATTATCCTACCAATTGGTGACCAAGAAATGGCTTGCCACTATATCAGCATGATTGATAAACTCATTTTAACTGGTGGGCAAAATGTTGATCCAAAATTCTACAATGAGCCTAAAACAATTGATAGCGATGACTATCATCTTCAAAGAGATATCTTCGAACTGGCCCTCATCAAGGAAGCTATTAAACAGAAAAAGCCAATTTTTTCTGTCTGCCGTGGAACACAACTCTTTAATGTTGCCATGGGTGGAACTTTGTATCAAGATATCGAAGATCACTGGCAGGATTGTTCCGCCGAGTACACAACCCAACGCTTGGTGACAGAACCTGATACTGTTCTTCGAGAAATCTATGGAGAAATCTCCCATATCAACTCCTTCCACCATCAGAGTATTAAGGATTTAGCACCTAACTTAAAGATTGCAGCTCATGATCCTAAGGATGGTATCATTGAAGCTGTCATGAGTACGGATGATGTCGCCTTTCTCGGTGTCCAATGGCATCCAGAGTTTCTTTTTGAAAATCGTCCCAAAGATAAAAACCTCTTTGACTATGTCGTTAATGAACTTTAGATTAAATCTGTCTTTTCACGATAGCTAAAATAACTGGAGTGAGAGACAATCAAATGGTCCAAGAGCACAATCCCCATCAGGTCACAGGCTTCTTTTACAAGTTTAGTGACATGATCATCATTTCGGCTAGGCGATACCGCTCCTGAAGGATGATTGTGGACCAAGATAAGAGAAGTTGCCATATGCTTGATAGCATAGTGAAGAATCTCTCGTGGCTCAGCGATACTACGAGTTGCAGAACCAATAAAAATGGTCTGTTGATGGATGATTTGATTTTGAGTATTGAGATAGAGCGCCACCAGGTGCTCTTGTTTTTTATGTCCCAACTCCTGCTGCATCTTCTTGGCCAACTTTTGGCTACTGAGAATACTTTCCATCTCAAGGGTCTCATGTTTATGAATACGATGCCCCAGTTCAATCATAGCTTGTAATTCTATGGCCTTAACACGTCCAATACCTGACAGACTCTGCAATTCCTGCAGGGTCATTTTTTTCAAATCTGTTAGGCTTGAAAGATTATTCAAGACTTTTTGGGCAATTTCAAAAACGCTAGCTTGACGTGTTCCTGTCCTGAGTAAAATAGCCAGCAACTCTTGATTACTGAGCACTTCTACTCCTTCTTTGGCCAGTCTTTCTCTTGGTAATAGTGAATCTTCTTGGAATGAAATACTATACATAAAAATCCTCCTCACTTTATTATTCGTGAGAAGGATGAAAAATTAGATTTTTTTCTCAATTGGAGCCACACTGGCTAAAAGTTTTTTCAAACCTACTTCTGGGAAATTGATTTTTAATTCCTGCGTAGCACCGCTACCTGAAACTTCCAGAACAGTTCCCTCTCCCCATTTCTTGTGGAGAGCAATGTCACCAATTGACCAGGTGGTATCATTTGAAACTACTTTTTCTCCTGACGCAAATTGACCAAAAGGAAGACCACTTGATTGGATAGATGTTGGAGAGACATTTCGTTTACGATCCTGAAGTGCCTGTGCCAAGCTCATACCTTGACCAAAAGCTACGCCACCACTGCTGTAAGATGCCTTAAAGCTAGTGTTGGTTGGTTTAGCTAAACCTTGATATTCAAGCAAGTCAGAGCTAATTTCATTGATAAAACGTGTAGGGCGATTGTAGCTAGTACGACCAAAGAGTAAACGGGAATTGGCATTTGTCAAATAGAGAATTTTCTCTGCACGTGTAATTCCAACATAAGCCAGACGGCGCTCTTCTTCCAATTCATCTGGATCTTCAGCCGCACGACTAAGCGGAAAGACATTTTCTTCCATCCCAATCAAAAAGACAACTGGAAACTCGAGACCTTTGGCAGCATGCAGGGTCATTAGGGTCACTTCTGATGTCTCCTGACTTCCTGAATCTGTGTCGGCAATCAAGGCCAAGTCATTTAAGAAACGACTGAGTTTGTCCAGACCAGTTTCCTCTTCTGGCACATCAGAGGTGTCATCAAAGTTTTTCGTAACAGAAAGGAACTCTTCGATATTTTCAACCCGAGCCTTACTTTCTAGAGTCGCTTGGGCATTTAGAATATCGACATAACCTGTTTTTTCTAGGACGGACTCAACCAACTCAGTAACGCTTAATTGATCCAGTTGTTCCCGCAAATCTAAAATCAAGTTAGCAAAATCCCAAATTGACTGGGCTGCTTTTCCTTTAATGCCAGACAACATGATGTTTGCAGAAGCATCTAGCATAGACATATTTTGCATATTCGCAAAATCACGGATTTTCTCGACGGTACCTGGGCCAATTCCACGTTTTGGTTCGTTGATAATACGCTCAAAACTAATATTGTCACTCAGGTTGGCAATGAGGTTGAGGTAAGCGATAATATCACGAATTTCCTTACGGCTGTAGAACTTGGTTCCACCAACCATGGTATAAGGAATGTTAGATTTGAGCAGGGCTTCCTCAATAGTACGAGACTGCGCATTTGTACGATAGAGAACTGCAAAATCCTTGTGAAGGAATTTTTGACTGCGACCAAGTTCATCAATGGTTTTAGCGACAAAAACTGCTTCTTCTTGTTCATCGTTGGCTCGATAATAGACAATTTCATGACCGTCTTCATTTTGTGTCCAGAGATTCTTCGGACGACGATTTTTATTATTTTTAATAACATCGTTGGCTGCTTGGAGAATGATTTTAGTTGAACGATAATTCTCCTCCAACAAAACAACCTTGGCTTGAGGATAATCTTTCTCAAAATCCAAAATATTCTGCATATCAGCACCACGCCAACCGTAGATAGACTGGTCCGCATCCCCAACCACACAGATGTTTTTAAAGCGCGAAGCCAAGAGTTTGACCAATTGGTACTGAGCGTGGTTGGTATCTTGGTACTCATCAACATGAATGTACTGAAATTTCTGCTGGTAGTAGGTCAAGACATCAGGATTTTGATCAAAGAGACGCAAGGTCAGCATAATCAAATCATCAAAGTCAACCGACTCCGACTGACGCAGTTCTTTTTGGTAAGCCGTGTAACACTGAGCCACGATTTGCGTATACATATCGCCAGCTTGAGCAGAATAGGCAACATCATCAATCAAATCATTCTTAGCATTGGAAATGGTCCCCAAAATAGTTCGTTCATTCCATTTTTTAGGATCCAAGTTCAACTGTTTGAGAATGCGTTTCATGAGAGTTCGCTGTTCACCAGGATCCACAATAGTAAAATTACGGTTGTAGCCAATATGGTCCGCATCGCGACGCAAGATACGAACACACATGGAGTGAAAGGTCGCAATCAAACAGTCCTGAGTGGCTGGATTGAGGCCATAAGCACGTTCCTTCATCTCACGCGCAGCCTTATTAGTAAAGGTAATGGCCAAGATATTCCAAGGATTGACCAGCTTTTCATCAATCAAATAAGCGATACGGTGGGTCAAAACACGAGTCTTTCCAGAACCAGCCCCTGCCATGATCAACAAGGGACCTTCTGTCGTTTGCACCGCCTCAGCCTGACGGTCATTCATTCCATTCAATAATGCGTTCATCTTCTCTTCCTTACTCTTGAAGTCAATGTTTCTATTATATCAGAATTCATGGAAAATATCTTTACCTAGACTGGTTACGTCTAGAAGGAAACTCTCTCATCAGTTGAAGACAACCGCTTATATCTAGATAAAAAAATGAGCTTGGATAGTATTTCCAAACTCATTTGAATTCAATTAAACTATTAGAACAAGCCTAGAACGGTTCCATCGCTTTCAACATCCATGTTGAGTGCTGCTGGTCGTTTTGGAAGTCCTGGCATGGTCATGACATCACCAGTCAAGGCTACGATAAATCCTGCACCTAATTTAGGTACCAATTCACGAATGGTAATTTCAAAGTTTTCAGGTGCTCCAAGTGCATTTGGATTATCTGAGAAACTATATTGAGTTTTAGCCATACAAATCGGCAATTTGTCCCAACCGTTTTGAACGATTTGAGCAATTTGTGTTTGAGCTTTCTTCTCAAAGTTTACTTTGCTACCACGGTAGATTTCAGTAACAATCTTTTCAATCTTTTCTTGGACAG
>CAUQVK010000079.1:0-6636 GCA_963521495.1 uncultured Streptococcus sp. | reverse complement strand
TGACTCTGACCTAAGGGGAGGGGTTATACTATCAATGTAATACTCTTCGAAAATCAAATTCAAACCACGTCAGCGTCGCCTTACCGTACTCAAGTACAGCCTGCGGCTAGCTTCCTAGTTTGCTCTTTGATTTTCATTGAGTATAAGGAGGAAATCATGTACCATATAAAAGAAGCTGCCCAGCTTTCGGGCGTCTCGGTCAAGACCCTGCACCACTACGATAAGATAGGACTTTTGGTTCCTTTAAAGTCTGAAAACGGCTATCGAACCTACAGTCAAGAGGATTTGGAACGCCTCCAGGTCATTCTTTACTACAAATATCTAGGCTTTTCTTTAGAAAAGATAGCAGAGCTATTAAAGGAAGAAAGGACAGATTTATTGCCTCATTTGACCAGGCAGTTGGACTATTTGACTCGAGAAAGGCAACATCTGGATACCTTGATTTCCACCTTGCAAAAAACCATTCAAGAACAAAAAGGAGAAAGAGAAATGAGCATTCAAGAGAAATTCGCTGGATTTAACTACCAAGACCATCAAAAATACCACCACGAGGCGGTAGAGAAATATGGTCAAGAAGTTATGGACCAAGCGCTCGAGCGCCAAAAAGATCACGAAGACGAAGCTACGGCTGCCTTCAACCAAGTCTTTCGAGCCTTGGCACAAAATCTTCAAGCTGGTATACCTGTAACAGCAAGCGAAAATCAAGAAGAAGCTGCTAAACTCTTGCAATCCATACGTACTTATGGATTTGATTGTACTATTGAAGTATTCGGTCATATCGGTAAAGGCTACGTCTACAACCCAGAGTTTAAGGAAAACATTGACAAGTTTGGATCTGGAACAGCCCAGTACACATCAGATGTCATTGCCCACTATGTCCAAACTCAGACAAAATAAAATCGGAGGAGTATTCTTCCGATTTTTACTAAATTCAAGCACTACTTGCTTAATAATTTTTCTACTACATTTAGTTTTCGCATGGTCAAATCTACATTGAAAAGCTTTTCAAGATAGTTAGTATTGAGCTTTTTTCGTTTTGCAGTTCTAGGGAGATAGAGGTAAAGACAATGGTTACCGATACAAATTTCTTCTTCACCGTAATCAATTTTCAATTTTTCTAAAGGGAGACTTTGAATAGATTCTTGATAAAAAATCACGTGTATACGGTCATAAAGATAGTGTTCTCCAAACGGGTTTTCTTGGACAATTTTTTTAAAATCACTTTTGTTCTTGATTACCATTTTTAAGTCAGCACCAATATTTTCATTTATTAGAGTATGAACACGTTCTCGTATTTTTTCTAAATCTAAGTCACTTTCAAGAATGATATTCCCACTTTGAATATAGGTTCGAACTTGTTGAAAACCAGCTTCTGTCAAGATATCTACTAGATAAGACATTTTAGGGATAGCATTTTTTCCATTAGGAGTAACTCCCCTTAACAAGATAATATGTTCCAAAGGACTTCCTTTCTTTTGGGGCTGATTTAGCCATTGAATAATTTAGATTTAGATTGGATTTGATCCCGCAACCCAGCCGGTACAGAGGGCAGAAGTGATGTTAAAGCCACCCGTGTGGGCATTGATATCCAGTACCTCGCCAGCAAAGTGGAGTCCAGGTACCAGCTTACTTTCCAGAGTCTTAGGATTGATTTCCTTGAGACTGACACCACCTTTGGTAACAAAGGATTTAGCTAAGGACATTTTGCCTGTCACAGGGATTTTAAGGGCCTTGATAGATTGGAGAAGTTGTTCTTGTTCCTTTTCAGTCAACTGTTTGACTTTTTCTGGATAGCCTTGCACAAAAAATTCTGCCAAGCGTTCTGGTAACAAGGTTTTTAAAGCATTTTTCAAGGATTTTTCCCGATTTTCCTCTAGAAATGCAACCAAGTCATTTTCAGAAGATTGAGGTAAGACATCCAGTGAAAGGATTTCGCCACCCTTGACAAAACTAGACATACGGAGAGCCGCAGGACCTGATAGCCCAAAGTGTGTAAAGAGGAGATCATGCGTAATCACATGATTACCATAAGTAAGGGTCACATCGTCTAGAGAAATTCCCTGCAATGCCTTATGAGGGAAATCTGTCAGTAAAGGACTTTCAGCAGCTTCAAGGTCTGTAATAGTATGTTTGAAATGGCGAGCAATCTCATGACCAAAACCGGTAGAGCCGGTCGAAGGGTAGGATTTTCCACCAGTTGTGACAATGAGTTTATCACAAGTGAAAGTTTGGTCTGCTGACTTAAGAACAAACTGTTCGCCGATTTTTTTAACCGAAACAATTTCGGTTTGAGTAGCAACTTGACCACCTAGTTCAGTGATTTTCTTTTCCAGAGCTTCGATAATAGTTCGCGACATGTCGTTAGCAGGAAAGACACGTCCGTGATCTTCGACTTTAAGTTTAACCCCATTTTCTGTAAAAAAGTTAATGATGTCATGGTTATCAAATTGGGAGAAAACACTATAGAGGAAACGGCCATTTCCAGGAATTCCAGCCAGTAAGTCGTCCAAGGTTCCGTTGTTGGTCACATTGCAACGTCCCCCACCAGTCCCAGCTAATTTTTTTCCAAGTTTCCGATTTTTTTCGATGAGAAGAGTTTTCTGACCATAAAAACTACTGGAAATAGTAGCCATCATACCAGAAGGACCTCCACCGATTACAATAGTATCAAAATGTTTCATATCTGTATTGTACCACAAAAAAGAGATGGTTAGCCATCTCTTGAATGTAAATATTTAGTCAATTTCATATCCCATAAGAAGACCGCCATCTTCTGCATAAAAACTGCAGAGACCAGATGTTGCGAGAATTTTGATGTTAGCTTGTGGGAATGTTTCAATTATACGTTCTGAAAGTTGTTGGCAGAATTTTTCATTGTTGCGATGCGCCATAACGATACGCCCACCAGCATAACCAGCTTTTACTAATTCTTCATAAGCTGCTAGAAGAGATTTTTTTGGACCACGAGCTTTTTGGAGGAGTTCTAAGGTGCCAGTCTCACTTGCTTCTCCAACCATTCGAATATTAAGGAGACCAACGACTGTTCCGATAAGTTTACTCAAACGACCATTTTTAACCAAATTATCAACCTTGGCAAGGACAAAGAGTAATTTAGTTTTTTGTTGATAGAAAGTAATCCCCTCCACAACTTCTTCAAAAGAAAGACCTTTATCAATTAATTCATTTAATTTATCTACAAATAAGTCTACCTCACCCCCAGCTGACAAGCTATCGATGACATGAATTTTGGCATCAGGATGTTCTTCGAGGTATAAATTTTTAGCTAATTGAGCACTGTTGTGGCTTCCTGATAAGGTTCCTGTAATCGTGACTACAAAAATATTTTGCCCACCTTCAAATGCTTGCAAATAATCATCTGGGCTTGGGCAAGATGATTTTGAAGCTTCTGAAGTTGCGTACATAGTTTCCATCATATAATCGATATCAAGATTGCTATCATCTATAAAAAGCTGATCAGCTACTTGAATCTTTAGAGGGACACTAATGAATGTTGTATCAATAGCAGGAGTTGCTAGTTGACGATAATCGCAACCAGAATCAGCAACAATTTTCCAAGTCATAGAAATTCTCCATCTTTATCATTTATACATTGACAAAGGTTCTGTCTTTTTTTACAATTATATCATGAAATCCCTTGAAACAAAAGCCTCATCCGTCTGTTGTGACAAGTAGAAAGAAATTGTTATGTCTGAACGAAAAATCTCTGAAAAATCTCTTGAAAATCTCAGAAAATCAAACCAAGAATCCAACCTTTTAACCAGAGAAGCAATTGAAACAGCTCTATTACAACTTTTGGAGAAAAAAGACTTGGCTAAAATTAGTATATCAGAATTGGTTAAGCGAGCAGGAGTTTCAAGAGCAGCTTTTTATAGAAATTATGATTCCAAAGAGGCTATTTTAGAAAGTGTCTTTAAACGCAGTGTCCATAACATTATGGAGCAACTTCATCATTATGATGTTAAGACAGATCTCTATCTTGTTTGGGTGCATCTTTTTCGAGAAGCTAAAAAAGAAGCCAGAGTTATTCAATTGGCCTTGGATTATCATCTAGAAAAAATCTTTGTCCAAGCTATGCAGGAGTTTTTAGAAAAATACCATGGAAAGTCAAAAGGAGTTAGCACTTATCTCCATTCATTTTGGAGTTCGGCTATTGTGTCAGTCCTTATGAAGTGGATTAAGGATGGTATGAAGGTTCCTGCAGAAAGGATTGCTGACTTACGATTGCCATTTTTTAAGAAGTAGTGAAAAAGGAGAATAGATATGACAGAAAAAAGACTTGCTTGGGATGAGTATTTTGCAGCTCAAGCTTTGCTGATTGCTAATCGTTCTACTTGTAAAAGAGCTAAAGTTGGTGCGATTCTAGTGAAAGATAATAAGGTTATTTCGACTGGCTATAATGGTTCAGTATCTGGGACAGAGCATTGTATTGATCACGATTGTCTAGTTATTGAAGGACACTGTGTACGGACCCTTCATGCGGAGGTAAATGCTATCCTTCAGGGTGCTGAACGAGGTGTTCCCAAAGGATTTACAGCTTATGTAACTCATTTTCCTTGTCTAAACTGTACCAAACAACTTCTTCAAGTGGGATGTGAGCGAGTAGTTTATATTAATCAATATCGGATGGATGAGTATGCTCAATACCTCTATCAAGAAAAGGGGACAGAGTTAACCCATTTACCGCTTGAGACAGTACAAGCAGCTATCAAAGAGGCTAATTTAATTTAAAAAATTAACAAAAATAAATGATTTAGGAAGATTTTTAACCCATTTTTTGATATAATAAGAAGAATAAATTGAAAGAAGGAACTCAAAAAATGGGAAAACTTGAGGTCATTAATCATCCACTGATTCAACACAAATTGTCAATCTTGCGTCGCACAGACACTTCTACTAAGGCTTTTCGTGAGCTAGTTGATGAGATTGCCATGTTGATGGGGTATGAAGTACTTCGTGATCTTCCACTTGAAGATGTAGAAATTGAAACACCAATCACAAAAACAGTTCAAAAACAATTGGCAGGTAAAAAATTGGCAATTGTTCCAATTTTGCGTGCAGGTATTGGTATGGTTGATGGACTATTGAGTTTGGTTCCAGCAGCTAAAGTTGGTCACATTGGTATGTATCGTGATGAAGAAACACTTCAACCGGTTGAGTATTTGGTTAAATTACCTGAAGATATTGATCAACGTCAAATTTTTGTTGTTGACCCAATGTTGGCAACAGGTGGTTCAGCAATTTTAGCTGTTGATTCACTTAAAAATCGTGGCGCATCAAATATTAAATTTGTCTGCCTTGTATCTGCTCCAGAAGGTGTTAAGGCTCTTCAAGAAGCTCACCCAGATGTTGAAATCTTCACAGCAGCTTTAGATGAACACTTGAATGAACATGGTTACATCGTGCCAGGTCTTGGAGATGCTGGTGACCGTTTGTTCGGTACAAAATAAGTTTTGTAAAAATCTTACATTTGATTTTGGAAGTTAGGTCCAATTTCAGTATGAGGTTGAATTTTTGTTTTTGTATTTAACACAGAGCAAAAATTTGACCTTTTTTGACCAAAATATTATAATAGTCTTATCTCAGTCATCTGACGAATAACATTACACTTTGAAGGAGAAATAAATGATTCCTGTAGTTATTGAACAAACAAGCCGAGGAGAACGTTCATACGATATTTATTCACGTCTTCTAAAAGACCGTATCATTATGCTGACAGGTCCAGTTGAAGACAATATGGCCAACTCGATCATTGCGCAGTTGCTTTTCTTGGATGCCCAAGATAGTACAAAAGATATCTATCTTTATGTCAATACCCCTGGTGGCTCTGTTTCAGCTGGTCTTGCTATTGTTGATACTATGAACTTTATTAAGGCAGACGTCCAAACCATCGTTATGGGGATGGCAGCATCTATGGGTACTGTTATTGCATCAAGTGGAGCAAAAGGCAAACGATTCATGCTTCCAAATGCTGAGTATATGATTCACCAACCAATGGGTGGTACAGGTGGTGGCACTCAACAAACGGATATGGCCATCGCTGCAGAGCACTTACTTAAGACACGTAACAACTTAGAAAAAATCTTGGCTAAGAATTCTGGTCAGTCTGTTAAAAAAATCCATGCGGATGCAGAGCGTGATAACTGGATGAGTGCCAAAGAAACTCTATCATATGGTTTCATAGATGAAATTATGGAAAACAATGCCTTAAATTAAGAAGCCTACAAAGCAAACTCAATAGACGGGGTTTGCTTTTTTTGATATAATAGAGGAAGATTTCTTAGGAAGAGGATTCATTATGTTTGAAAAAGTAAATCGCTCGGGATTGATTGTCTATCTTTATTACAATCGAGATGCAAAAAAACTGTTAGAATTTGGAGATATTACCTATCACTCCAAAAAACACAGATATTTACAACTCTATGTCCAAACAGAAGAAGTTGAAGGATTGGTAGAGAGATTGAGCAAGGAAAAATTTATTAAAAAAGTTAGAGTTTGTCATATCCAAGAGTTGGAAACACCCTTTGTTGGTAATCTTTATCGAGAGGAAAACGTTATCATCAAAAAAGTTCAAGAAAAGTGTTGACAATTTTCTGATAATTCGGTATATTCTTAACA
>CAUQVK010000078.1:0-6822 GCA_963521495.1 uncultured Streptococcus sp. | reverse complement strand
TCAAAATCCAGTGTCCGCAAGGACGTGCCGGTTCGACCCCGGCCGCCGGTATAGTTTTAATGACAAGGTTCTAGGACCTTGTTTTATTTGTTTCTTAAATCTAATATCGTTATTTTGAAGTGCGGGAAATTATTTAATTATTACTTTATTTTACTTTTATTTTTTAAGTTTTCACTATTCTATTATTTTTTGACTATATTTCTTATTATTGGCCATTTATAGTGTAAAGTATCGTTTAGTATTTTCGTTATAAAGAATAGCTTTGATGTGTGTTATTGTTTATCTTGTTTTCACTCTATTTCTGCTATAATGGTATTATGAATAACTTGATTAAATCAAAACTAGAGCTCTTGCCGACCAGCCCTGGTTGCTACATTCACAAGGATAAAAACGGCACCATTATCTATGTAGGAAAGGCTAAAAATCTGCGTAACCGCGTGAGGTCTTATTTCCGTGGGAGTCACGATGCCAAGACAGAGGCCTTGGTGTCTGAAATTGTGGATTTTGAATTTATTGTTACGGAGTCCAATATTGAGGCACTTCTCCTAGAAATTAATCTTATCAAGGGAAATAAGCCTAAATACAATATCATGCTCAAGGATGACAAGTCCTATCCCTTCATCAAAATCACTAATGAGCGCTATCCTCGCTTGATTATCACTCGTCAGGTCAAAAAAGATGGAGGTCTTTATTTTGGACCTTATCCCGATGTGGGGGCGGCCAATGAAATCAAGCGGTTGCTAGATCGGATTTTCCCTTTTCGGAAGTGTACAAATCCGCCCTCTAAGGTTTGTTTTTACTATCATATCGGCCAATGTATTGCTCACACCATCTGTAAGAAGGATGAGGCCTACTTCAAGTCTATGGCTCAGGAGGTTTCTGATTTTCTGAAAGGACAGGATAACAAAATCATTGATGACCTAAAGGGCAAGATGGCAACGGCAGCCCAGACTATGGAATTTGAACGTGCGGCGGAATACCGTGACCTAATTCAAGCCATTGGAACTCTTCGAACCAAGCAACGGGTCATGGCTAAGGATCTCCAAAATCGGGATGTCTTTGGCTACTATGTGGACAAGGGATGGATGTGTGTTCAGGTTTTCTTTGTTCGTCAGGGCAAGCTTATTGAGCGCGATGTCAATCTTTTCCCTTATTATAATGATCCGGATGAGGATTTCTTGACCTATGTTGGGCAGTTTTATCAAGAAAAATCTCACCTGGTTCCCAATGAGGTATTGATTCCGCAGGATATTGACGAAGAAGCAGTTAAGGCTTTGGTAGATACCAAGATTGTCAAACCCCAGCGTGGAGAGAAAAAGCAACTGGTCAATCTGGCTATAAAGAATGCCCGAGTCAGCCTAGAGCAGAAATTCAACCTGCTAGAGAAATCTGTTGAAAAGACCCAAGGTGCTATTGAAAATCTGGGACGCTTACTCCAAATTCCGACTCCAGTTCGCATCGAGTCCTTCGATAATTCTAATATCATGGGGACTAGTCCTGTTTCAGCCATGGTGGTCTTTGTCAACGGCAAACCAAGTAAGAAGGATTATCGTAAGTATAAAATCAAGACTGTGGTTGGACCAGACGACTATGCCAGTATGAGAGAAGTCATTCGCAGACGCTATGGCCGAGTTCAACGTGAGGCTTTGACTCCACCAGATTTGATTGTGATTGATGGGGGACAAGGTCAGGTCAATATTGCCAAGCAAGTCATCCAAGAGGAGCTAGGCTTGGATATTCCAATTGCAGGTCTGCAAAAGAATGACAAGCACCAAACCCATGAATTGCTTTTTGGAGATCCACTTGAGGTGGTGGAGTTGTCGCGCAATTCTCAGGAATTTTTCCTTTTGCAACGCATTCAAGATGAGGTCCACCGCTTTGCCATCACCTTTCACCGCCAACTGCGCTCCAAAAATTCCTTTTCATCACAATTGGATGGCATTGAAGGGTTGGGACCTAAACGCAAGAAGAATCTCATGAAGCATTTCAAGTCTCTGACCAAAATCAAGGAAGCCAGTGTGGATGAGATTGTCGAAGTTGGAGTACCTAGAGCCGTTGCAGAGGCTGTGCAGAGGAAGTTGAACCCGCAGGAGGCAGAAGTCTTGCCTCAAGTGGCGGAAGAAAAAGTAGATTACCAAACGGAAGGAAAAACATCATGAACCATAAAATTGCAATTTTATCAGATATTCATGGCAATGCGACGGCGCTAGAAGCAGTGATTGCAGATGCTAAAAATCAAGGAGTCAGTGAATACTGGCTTCTGGGAGATATGTTTCTTCCTGGTCCAGGTGCAAATGACTTGGTAGCCCTGCTAAAGGACCTTCCTATCACAGCCAGTGTTCGAGGAAATTGGGATGATTGTGTCCTTGAGGCCTTGGATGGTGAATACGGTTTGGAAGATCCACAAGAAATCCAGTCAATGCGAATGACCCAATTTTTGATGGAGCGAATGGATCCTGCAACGATTGTCTGGCTACGAAGCTTGCCTATGCTGGAAAAGAAAGAAGTTGAGGGACTGCGTTTTTCTCTCTCACATAATTTACCTGACAAAAATTATGGGGGTGACTTGTTGGTTGGGAATGATATAGAAAAATTTGACCAGCTGCTAGATGCGGAAACCGACGTGGCGGTCTATGGTCATGTTCACAAGCAGTTACTTCGTTATGGCAGTCAAGGGCAACAAATCATCAATCCAGGTACGATTGGCATGCCCTATTTTGATTGGGAGGCGTTAAAAAATCACCGTGCCCAGTATGCCGTGGTAGAGGTTGAAGATGGGGAATTGGTCAATATCCAATTTCGTAAAGTCTCTTATGACTATGAAGCGGAATTAGAATTGGCCAAGTCCAAGGGCCTTCCCTTTATCGAAATGTATGAAGAGCTACGAAGAGAAGACAACTATCAGGGGCACAATCTAGAATTTTTAGCTAGCTTAATAGAAAAGCATGGGTATGTAGAGGATGTGAAGAATTTCTTGGAGGCTATAAAGTCAGAATATAAGATAGACTAGTTTCTTTAAGTAACTGAAAATTAATTGGAACTGGATGAGGGGATTCCTGATTTAAATGATTTTCTTCTTTCGGTTGCTTATCCTTGTTCCAGTTTGTCTCTACGAAAAATCTCTGCAAGCTCTTTCAGAATGTGGTAAAATGTAAGCAGTAGAATTAGAAAAGGAAATCGATTATGAAATTTCTTGAGTTAAATAAAAAACGTCATGCGACTAAGCATTTCACTGATAAGCCAGTTGATCCAAAAGATGTGCGTACGGCTATCGAAATTGCAACCTTGGCCCCAAGCGCTCACAACAGTCAGCCTTGGAAATTTGTGGTAGTACGTGAGAAAAATGCTGAACTGGCAAAGTTGGCTTACGGTTCAAACTTTGAGCAGGTATCATCAGCTCCTGTAACTATTGCCTTATTTACAGACACAGATTTGGCTAAACGTGCTCGTAAGATTGCCCGAGTTGGTGGTGCTAACAATTTTTCAGAAGAACAACTTCAATATTTCATGAAGAATTTGCCTGCTGAATTTGCCCGTTACAATGAACAACAAGTCAGCGACTACCTAGCCCTCAATGCAGGTTTGGTTGCTATGAACTTGGTTCTCGCTCTTACAGACCAAGGAATCGGATCAAATCTTATTCTTGGTTTTGACAAATCAAAAGTCAACGAAGTTTTGGAAATCGAAGACCGTTTCCGCCCAGAACTTTTGATTACAGTGGGATACACAGACGAAAAATTGGAACCAAGCTACCGCTTGCCAGTAGATGAAATCATCGAGAAAAGATAGAAAGAAGAAAAAAATGACAGCAATTGATTTTACAGCAGAAGTAGAAAAACGCAAAGAAGATCTCTTAGCTGACTTGTTTAGCCTTTTAGAAATCAACTCTGAACGTGATGACAGCAAGGTTGATGCTGAGCATCCATTTGGACCTGGGCCGGTAAAAGCCTTGGAAAAATTCCTTGAAATCGCAGATCGCGATGGCTACCCAACTAAAAATGTTGACAACTACGCAGGACATTTTGAGTTTGGTGATGGAGAAGAAGTTCTCGGAATCTTTGCCCACATGGACGTGGTGCCAGCTGGTAGCGGTTGGGACACAGACCCTTACACACCAACTATCAAAGACGGTCGCCTTTATGCGCGTGGTGCTTCAGATGACAAGGGTCCTACAACAGCTTGTTACTATGGTTTGAAAATCATCAAAGAATTGGGTCTTCCAACTTCTAAAAAAGTTCGATTCATTGTCGGAACTGATGAAGAATCAGGTTGGGCAGATATGGACTACTATTTCGAGCACGTAGGACTTGCGAAACCAGACTTCGGTTTCTCTCCTGATGCTGAATTCCCTATCATCAATGGTGAAAAAGGAAATATCACGGAATACCTCCACTTTGCAGGAGAAAATACAGGTGCAGCCCGTCTTCACAGCTTCACAGGTGGTTTGCGTGAAAACATGGTACCAGAATCAGCAACAGCAGTTGTTTCAGGTGACTTGACTGACTTGCAAGAGAAACTAGATACTTTTGTTGCAGAACACAAACTCAGAGGAGAAATTCAAGAAGAAGCTGGCCAATACAAGGTGACGATCATTGGTAAATCTGCCCACGGTGCTATGCCTGCTTCAGGTGTCAATGGTGCGACTTACCTAGCTCTCTTCCTCAGCCAGTTTGACTTTGCTGGTCCAGCCAAAGACTACCTTGACATCGCTGGTAAAATTCTCTTGAACGACCATGAGGGTGAAAATCTCAAGATTGCTCATGTGGATGAAAAGATGGGTGCCCTTTCTATGAATGCCGGTGTCTTCCGCTTCGATGAAACAAGCGCTGATAATACCATTGCCCTTAATATCCGCTATCCAAAAGGAACAAGTCCAGAACAAATCAAGTCAATCCTTGAAAACTTGCCAGTTGCTTCTGTTAGCCTTTCTGAACATGGTCATACGCCTCACTATGTGCCAATGGAAGATCCACTTGTGCAAACCTTGTTGAATGTTTATGAAAAACAAACAGGCCTTAACGGTCATGAGCAAGTCATCGGTGGTGGAACCTTTGGTCGCTTGTTAGAACGCGGAGTTGCCTATGGTGCCATGTTCCCAGACTCAATTGACACCATGCACCAAGCTAATGAATTTATCGCCTTGGATGATCTCTTCCGAGCAGCAGCAATCTATGCCGAAGCTATTTATGAATTGATCAAATAAAACGATAGAAGTCTGAGATTTTATGCTTAGACTTCTTTTTGGAGGGAAAGTAGATGTCTCAAATTGAAAGAATCAAGCAGGCTATTATGGCAGATCCGCAGAATGCCAGCTATACAGAGCGTGGCATTGAGCCTCTCTTTGCAGCGCCAAAGACTGCTCGCATCAATATCATCGGTCAAGCGCCTGGTCTTAAAACCCAAGAAGCAGGCCTTTACTGGAAGGACAAAAGTGGTGACCGCTTGCGGGACTGGCTAGGTGTGGATGAAGATACATTTTATAATTCAGGTTATTTTGCTGTTCTGCCTATGGATTTCTACTTTCCAGGGCATGGCAAGTCAGGTGATTTACCACCTCGAGCTGGCTTTTCCGAAAAATGGCATCCGCAGCTCTTGCAAGAATTACCAGATATTCAATTGACCCTCTTGATTGGGCAATATGCCCAGGCCTACTATTTAAAGGAGAAAATCAGTGGCAAGGTAACAGAACGGGTAAAACATTACCAGAACTACTTGCCAACCTATTTTCCATTAGTTCACCCCTCACCGCGAAATCAAATCTGGATGGCCAAAAATCCTTGGTTTGAGTCAGAAGTGGTGCCAGATTTGAAAAAAAGAATTAAAACCATTTTATAGTCAATGAAAATCAAAGAGCAAACTAGGAAGCTAGCCGCAGGCTGCTCAAAGTACAGCTTTGAGGTTGCAGATAAAACTGACGAAGTCAGTAACATGCGCACGGCAAGGCGACGCTGACGTGGTTTGAATTTGATTTTCGAAGAGTATTAGGAGAAAAAGAATGAGAGAAATAACCTTTGACGCATTTTACCAGCTTTACCAAAACGACCAACTTTCTCTAGTGGACGTGAGAGAAGTAGAAGAGTTTGATGCTCTTCATTTAGAAGGTGCCCATAACCTACCGCTGAGTCAATTAGCCGATATCTATGATCAGTTGGACAAGAACCTCTTGCATTATGTCATTTGTAAATCTGGAATGAGATCGGCGCGTGCTTGTCAGTTTTTAGCTGGCCAAGGATATGATGTTATCAATGTCCAAGGTGGTATGGCTGCATTTGAAGATCTATAAGTATGGTAAAAAGTGTTCAGTTGATGAATCTCCTTGCTCGATTTTTACTCAAGTAGGGTGTGTTGTCATATCAGAAAGTTCAAAAAATTGAAAACATTCAATATTTAACAAAAAATGCTTTTTTCATATTCTGATTCATGTTATACTAGGCAAGTATTTTATAAAATATAAGGAGATTTATATGGCTAAAAAAGGTGCCTTAACAGGTCTACTCCTGTTTGGAATATTTTTTGGTGCGGGGAACTTGATTTTTCCGCCTTCTCTAGGTGCTCTATCTGGGGAACATTTTCTTCCTGCTATCGCAGGTTTTGTCTTTTCAGGTGTGGGTATCGCCGTCTTGACACTTATTATTGGGGCTCTCAATCCTAAAGGATATATTTACGAAATTTCAACAAAGGTAGCACCTTGGTTTGCGACTCTCTACCTCTCAGTTCTTTACTTGTCAATCGGTCCATTCTTTGCTATTCCACGTACTGCTACAACGGCTTACGAAGTAGGGATTAGCCCCCTTTTGTCGGATGCAAATAAAGGTCTTGGTT
>CAUQVK010000077.1:0-6847 GCA_963521495.1 uncultured Streptococcus sp. | reverse complement strand
CCTGCTTGATTTCGACAGGATCTTCGATGGACATGACTTGCTGTCCTTTAAAGAGAGACTTGGCTAATTCGTGCATCAAGGTTGTCTTGCCACTTCCGACTGGACCAGCAAAAAGATAAAGTCCCCGTTGCCTGTACTGCTTGCCCAATTCGTCAATATCCTGAAACCAAAAATGCAACTCCTGCTCCTCATCATGCAACAAGCGAATAACTAAACTCTCATGCCCTTTATAATCGCCTACAGTAGATAGACGTAGGGACGCCATCTTCTGGTCATATTCATAATCACAGGAACCAAGCTGACTACGTCTTTTTTCTCCAACATTCATACCCGCCACAAACTTAAAGTGACTGATGACGGCCGCAAACTTTTCAAAATCATAACAACCGATTTTACAGCGCTCGTCTCCGACCCTCATATGAAGCTCATAGGCGTCTAACTTAGGAACAAAATAAATGTCTTGCGCACCTTTTTTCCGAGCCGAACGAATGATTTCTTGTGCAATTTCTTGAACCATACTTACCTCCTCATCTATACTATTCGCAAAGATTTGGAAAAAATAAAAAAGCAACTCCAAAAAAGTTACTTTTTCTCTATTTTAATTTCATACGGCAAGAACGGTGCCTTTCCTTACCTGTTTGTTTTTCATAGCCTGGGCGTAGTTTTTCATCTGGAATAACCTGCTCATCCTGCAAAAGAGCCAAAGAATGGTATTGTTGTAAATACTCATCACATTCATCACACCAGCGTTGGTCTTCCGGATCCCAAAAAATGGTCATCAAGTCACTTCTACTTTTATAAAGAGGGGATTCTTGTTCCAATCTAAACCAGCAAGTTTTGTAGTATTTGAGAGCATCATAATACTGGTCAAATTTTCTACTTGCTACAATATCTTCTTCCCAACCTTCTAAGAACCACCAAGGTTCAAAATCTCCGTACATTTCTATAACACGATACATATTCAGTCATTCCTTTGTACCGTATATTATAACCAATTCCGCTAAACAAGGAAAGAAATATGCTCATTTCTTAATTTTTTGATAAAAAATCCAGCCATCTGATGGATGACTGAATTTCTATTTGCTTATATGATAAGCATTTTTCGTTTCTTAAGCTTCAGAAATATCATTTTCGATAATAACCTTAATCGCATGGTGATCTGCTGTCTTACTGAAGACTTCATAAGCTTTTTCAATTTCACTTAATTTGAAATAATGGGTTACCAATTTTTCTGGTTCAATCTTATGACTTTCAAGTGCTTTCAACAATTGTGGAGTTGTATTTGTAGATACCAAACCAGTTGTTACATTGATGTTGCGAATCCAAAGTTTGTCCAAATCGAATTCAACTGGTTTACCATGTACACCACAATTGGCAACTGTTCCGTCTACACCGATAATCTTTTGACAGAAATCAAATGTTGCAGGAATACCAACAGCTTCGATAGCAACATCCACACCACGTCCATCTGTCAAATCATAAATTTCTTTAATGGCTTTTTCAGGGTCTGAAGAATTAACCTTATGAGTCGCACCAAATGATACAGCAGTTTCCAAGCGGTTATCGTCTAAGTCCACCATAATCAATTTGGCTGGTGAATAGAATTGAGCTGTCAAAAGAGCTGCTAAACCAACTGGACCTGAACCAATAATGGCTACGCTGCAACCAGGTCCTACTTTCCCTTTTAAGACACCAATTTCATATCCAGTAGGCAGAATGTCTGATAGCATAACCAAGGCTTCATCTGACAAGTCTTCTGGAGTGTGGTAAAGAGTGTTATCTGCATGAGGGACACGTAAATATTCAGCCTGCATACCATCAATCAAGTGACCGAAAATCCAGCCCCCTTCGTCTTCACAGTGGGCATAAATTCCTTTTTTACAGTAGTAGCATTTACCACAGGCACAAACACAAGAAATCAAGACCTTATCGCCTTTTTTGAAGTTAGAAACTCCTTCTCCAACTTCTTCAACAATCCCAATCCCTTCATGACCAAGAATGGTACCACTTTGGCAAGCAGGAACATCCCCTTTGATAATATGGAGGTCTGTTCCACAAATAGTAGTTTTTACGATACGCACAATAGCGTCTGTTGGCTTGCGAAGTACTGGTTTATCTACATCAACAAAAGAAGCGAGTCCTGGTTTAACATAAGTATAGGCTTTCATAAAGCACTCCTGCATTTTTATATTTGCAATGTTTATAATATAATTGTAAGCCTTTTCAGTTGCTTGTTCAAGTTTTTTTGTGATTTTTCTGCTTTTTTATTTACCAGTAAAGTACCATCCATAAAAAAGCAGAAGCTAGTCTCTAACTTCTGCCTTCTCTATTATGCTTGGTAACGTTTCACGCCATCAAGATAAGTAGCTACCAATTCCAAATCTTTATCTAGCACGATAAAGTCTGCATCATAACCTTCACGAATTTGTCCACAGACATCGTCAATATTAACAGATTTTGCTGGGTTAAGGCTAGCCATCATGACTGCTTCGTGTGGATTTGCAATACCCCACTCGACTACATTTCTCATACCATCTTTAAGTTTGAGGATAGAACCTGCCAAATTACCAGTAGATTTGAGACGTGCAGTTCCATTTGCTACTACAACAGGGAATTCTCCCAACATATAGTCACCGTCTTCAAGCCCACCAGCTGTCATACAGTCCGTAATAAGAGCGATGTTTTCTGTCCCCTTTTGCTTAAGTAAAATCTCACAAGCTTTTGGATCTACGTGATAACCATCACAAATCAATTCTGCGTAAGTATGTGGAAGCTCATACATAGCTCCTACCATACCTAGTTCGCGATGTGTTAAACCACGCATCCCATTATAGGCATGTACCCATACACTAGCTCCAGCATCAACTGCCTTCTTAGCTTGTTCAAATGTCGCATCTGAGTGTCCAAGTGCAACTGTCACACCTTCACCTGTAATAGTACGTACAAAATCTTCCACCCCATCACGTTCTGGTGCAATAGCGATTTTATTTAGCATCCCTTTTGCAGCATTCTGCCAAGAATGAAACTCCTCAACACCCGGGTCTCTCATATAAGTTGGATTTTGTGCCCCCTTAAAAGTTTCTGTGAAATATGGACCTTCATAATAAATCCCACGAATCTTAGCACCTGTTGCTTCTTTATAATGGTTTCCAAGATTTTCAGTGACTGCAAGCAATTGCTCATAAGTGGCTGTTAAAGTTGTGGGCAAGAAACTGGTAACACCGGTACTAAGAAGTCCTTCACTCATAGTATGCAATGTACCTTCAATGTTGTTGTCCATCACATCTACACCTGCATATCCATGAATATGAGTATCCACAAGACCTGGTGCAATGCTATAACCAGTATAGTCAAGAACCTCTGCTCCTTCAGGAATTTGATCCACATGTTTCCCAAATTTGCCATCAACAAGTTCTAAGTACCCACCGCGACGAATGCCAAATGGATAGAAAAACTGATCCGCTTTAACGTAATTAGGCATAATAATGACCTCCTTAAAAGATTACTTTTGATATTTATTATGTCAATTACATTATAAACCTTTCTGATTCATTTGTAAATGGTATAGACCTGTTTTCTAGATATATTTTAAAAGAGCTGGATTTCTCCAACTCTTTTCTTTTTAATACAACTTATTTTGATTTGACTGGTCTTTCTTTAGCTATCTGAACAGCTGATGAAATTGTTTCAGCATATAATTTTGCTCCGGCTTCAATTTTGCTAGTGTCACTTCCGAAATGGACTTGGTCTGTTCCTGTCCAGATCTCTGGATGTTCCTTAGCAACTTGATTCCAATCTGCTATCGTGATATAAGGAGTCTTCTCTGCCAATTCTCTCATATAAGCAGCAGCCTTTTCAACTATTTCATAGGTATCTTTTTTCTTGTCTCCTTCATAAGGAGTAACCAAAATTAGATGGTGCCCCTTAGGAAGACTTTTCACCAGATTATCCCAATCTTCCTGATAACTTTCAAGATTATTCACCCCAGTTGCTATGATGACCATTTTAGGTAAAAATTTATTCTGACTATTATTGAGCATGATTTCATTGGCATTCTTAGTCGTTCTGCTGACCTGAGCATTAATTTGAGCTCCAGGTAAGGCTGTTTGAAGAGCAGTATTGGCTCTTAAAGCTACAGAATCACCAATTAACATAATTCCATCAGCAATACCTAAACTGTTTGCATCTGCTCGTTCTGCCATCATCTTTGTCTGACCTATGTTAGTAGCAGCCTGCTTTAATCCATTTACCGTTAAATCTGTCTCAAATGCTCCAACTTGTGGTGCCAATAGCATTACCAAAAGAGCTATTAAAGTCAAAACTCCTGTACTTGCTGCAAAGATTCTTTGAATGTGAGGAAAAGTACGAATAGTTTGTAAAATAGGTGTATCCTTTCCTGCTATCAAAGGTTCTATAACATAAAATGAGAGACTAGCAAATCCATAAGAAAAGATTAGAGTCAATACCACAGCAAGAAGATTCGATGTTAACTGAGAAAAAATAATATAAAAAGGCCAATGGAAAAGATAGACAGCATAGCTAGTATCGGCTAAAAAGCTAATAATCTTAGGTTCTTGTCTGTCCGGTGTTTTTTCATGTAAGACACGAGCCGCAAAAATCATCACAAGACTTGCAAGGCTTGCAAGTAAAAATCCAAACAGGTAAGCAAATAGATATGTGAATTTTACAAAAAGTGTCAAAAGAAGTAATAGAACAAAACTTCCTCCAAAGACTAACAAGATTTTTCGTAAATCCCAGATTTTATCCAACTGCTTGACGAGGGAAGTCGTCTGACGAACGCCTACAATCGTTGCTAGGATACTTCCCAAAAAGAATGGATAGACATGAGTTAAACTGGAGAAGTAAACAGAGGAATAAGAGGTTACTAGAAAACTACCAATAAACATGGAGAAGAAGCTGATCAAGAAGGCAGCAGCAGATAAAAGAAAGACCATCCCCTTCAACTGACCATTTGATTTAGCCTGTTTGGATAAGAACCAAACTGCCAATCCCCAAAGAATATAGTAGTGAACCTCAACGGCCAAGCTCCAATTATGAACAAACAAATGAGGAATGAACTGAGATTCATAACTCCCACCTGTTAGAAGTTCATAGAAGTTAGTCATAAAGCCTAAAACACCCGCAATCTGGCCACCAATTCCAGCTACATAATCTTGCCGAACTAGGAAGGTAAAGGGCATGGTCACCAAGACCATCAAAACCACAGGTGGCACAATCCGATAAAAACGTCTCCTAAAAAATCCTATCAAATCAATCTTATGATTTTTAGAAAATTCTTCGATGAGTAGAGCTGTAATCAGGAAACCTGAAAATGTGAAAAAGACATCTACCCCGAAAAATCCTCCAGGAAAGATGGTCTGAAAGAAGTGATACAAGAGTACCAAAAGTAAACCTGTAATCCTAATCAAGGAAAACCATTTAATGCGCATACGAGTTTATTCTTCCTTTCATTGTACACTTTATTCTATCAAAAAAAGAAGAAAAATCCTAAGAGAAAACTTAGGATTTTTAGCTTATATCCATTCTATTTTAGAAATTACGTCCTGACTTATTATAGCCATATTTTTCCACAAAATACTCACGGAATTCCAAGAGATTGTCATCCATGATGGCTTGTCGCACTTGCTTCATCAGGTTAAGCAAGAAGTAAAGATTGTGGTAACTAGTCAAGCGAATACCAAAGGTTTCATCAGCCTTGAGCAAGTGACGAAGGTAGGCGCGTGTGTAGTTCTTACATGTGTAGCAATCACATTCAGGATCCAGTGGTGTAAAGTCCTCAGCAAACTGAGCATTTTTGACAACCAAACGACCTTGACTGGTCATACAAGTCCCATTACGAGCGATACGAGTCGGCAAGACACAGTCAAACATATCTACCCCACGAATGACCCCATCAATCAAGCTATCTGGCGCTCCCACACCCATCAAATAGCGAGGTTTATTTTCAGGAAGCAGCTGGGTTGTGAAGTCCAAAACCGCATTCATCTCTTCGTGGGTTTCTCCCACTGCCAAGCCACCGATAGAGTAGCCTGGGAAGTCCATGCTGACAAGGTCATGAGCCGATTGGCGACGAAGGTCTTCAAATCCTGCCCCTTGCACAATTCCAAATAACCCTTGGTCATGCGGACGACGATGAGCCTTCAAACCACGCTCAGCCCAACGACTGGTACGCTCGATTGATTTCTTAACATAGTCGTATGGTTGATAAAACTGAGGACATTCGTCAAAGGACATCATAATATCTGAGCCCAGATTGTTCTGAATAGAGATAGCTTTTTCCGGTGATAGAAACATCTTAGAACCATTGAGATGGTTTTTAAAAGTTACACCTTCTTCTGTGATATTACGGCTATCTGCTAAGGAATAAACCTGAAAACCACCACTATCTGTCAAAATAGGCTGGTCCCAATTCATGAATTTGTGGAGACCACCTGCGCGAGCAATGAGTTCATCTCCAGGGCGAAGCCAGAGATGATAAGTGTTTGACAGGATAATTCCCGAACCCATCTCCTTCAATTCTTCAGGCGACTGAGTTTTGACAGTGGCTTGAGTCCCAACTGGCATAAACATAGGTGTCGGAAAGGTACCGTGGGGAGTGATGATTTCTCCCAGACGAGCTCCTGTGTGTTTTTCTTTCTTAATCAAACGGTATTTGATTGGTGAATCTGACATTTTTTACCTCCGAAGCTGGGAAAGACAGTCCCAGTTCATACTTTGTGCCCAAGGGCATACTGTATGATTTTATCAAAAAAAGCCGGAACTGTCACGAACTATGGTATAAAGAATTTGTGTTTACAAGTACTTTCCATTGCTTGTTGATAGTTTA
>CAUQVK010000076.1:0-6918 GCA_963521495.1 uncultured Streptococcus sp. | reverse complement strand
TGGAGATGCTGCCAAATTGGATCACTACATCAAAAACGGAAAAACTCTGTCAGATCACACGATTCTCTCTGCTGCCCGCAATGCTATTGCAGTCAATGAACACAATGCTAAAATGGGCTTGGTCTGCGCTACTCCTACAGCAGGGAGTGCTGGTTGCCTACCTGCAGTTCTTACGACCGCTATTCAAACATTAGACCTGAATCATCAAGAACAATTAGATTTCTTATTAGTCGCTGGGGCCTTTGGTCTAGTTATCGCAAACAATGCTTCTATCTCAGGAGCTGAAGGTGGATGTCAGGCTGAAGTCGGTTCTGCCTCTGCTATGAGTGCTGCTGCCCTTACTTTAGCAGCAGGTGGAACTCCCTATCAAGCTAGTCAAGCCATTGCCTTTGTCATTAAAAATATGCTAGGCTTGATTTGTGACCCTGTTGCAGGTCTAGTTGAAGTTCCCTGTGTCAAGCGCAATGCCATGGGATCTAGTTTTGCCTTCATCGCAGCAGATATGGCTTTAGCAGGTATCGAATCCAAAATCCCCGTCGATGAAGTTATCGATGCCATGTATCAAGTAGGATCAGCCATGCCAACTGCCTTTCGTGAAACAGCCGAAGGTGGCCTAGCTGCCACTCCTACCGGCCGTCGCCTCCAAAAAGAAATTTTCGGAGAGTAACCTTATCTGATAGGAGAAATTATGACTTTTATCTCAGCCATCTTTTTTGATTTAGATGGAACCCTTGTTGATAGTTCCATTAGGATTCATAATGCCTTTAGCTATACCTTTAAAGAGCTGGGAGTCCCTTGTCCTGATGCCAAAACTATTCGTAGTTTCATGGGACCACCTCTTGAAAGTAGCTTTGAGACCCGCCTTCCCAAAGAAAAAATCTCTGAGGCTGTGCAGATTTACCGTTCCTACTACAAGGAAAAAGGCATCTACGAAGCTCAACTCTTTCCTCAAATTGTAGACTTGCTTAAGGAGCTATCAAGCAGATATCCTCTTTATATCACCACTACAAAGAATACACCTACCGCTCAAGACATGACTAAAAACTTGGGAATCTATCATTTCTTTGATGGTATTTATGGTTCCAGTCCTGAAGCAACCCATAAGACCGATGTCATTCGCCTAGCCTTGCAGACACATCAACTAGCCCCAGAACAAGCCATTATCATCGGTGATACCAAGTTTGATATGCTGGGAGCTCAAGAAACAGGTATTCAGAAATTGGCCGTCACTTGGGGATTTGGAGAGCAAGCAGATCTACTAAACTATCATCCTGATTATATCGCCCACAAACCCTCAGAAGTTTTGGCATATTTTCAATAATATAGTAGATTGAAACTAGAATAGTACGCTGTGACTGTTAAAATATTTCTAGAAATTAATTTAACTTTCCCAATCGATTTGTTCACATCTTATTTCTATCTAATATATAATAAAGACTGAGCAAAAACTCAATTTTTCATATAAAATGAGGTAGATCTATATATAACAAAACGCATATTACCAAGGCTCAAGGCCTGATAATATACGTTTTTCTTTTTTTATTCAACGTGGGTTGTTTGATTGGCAAAGGCGATAATAGCTTGCTTCAATTCATCTCCGCTAAGAGAACGGAATTCTTCGATTTTTTGGTCAATAGCTTCTAGAGGCATTACATTTACTTTACCAACAAAGATCTTATCCATCACTTGATTGTCAACAAGTTCAGTCGATACCAAGAGCTCTTCGTAAAGTTTTTCACCTGGACGGATACCCACTTCAACGATTGGAATCTCGCTTTCAGTATGACCACTTAGTAGCACCATTTTCTTAGCCAAGTCATAGATCTTGACTGGTTTGCCCATATCAAGGATAAAGACTTCCCCATCCTTAGCATAAGCTCCAGCATGAATAACAAGACGACTAGCTTCTGGAATGGTCATAAAGTAACGGGTCATACGGAAATCTGTTACTGTTACAGGACCACCTTCAGCAATCTGACGCTCAAATACTGGAATTACACTACCACGGCTACCAAGAACATTCCCAAAACGAACCGCACAGTAGGTAGATTTGCTCCGTTGGTTAAAACCAGTAACAATCAACTCTGCCACGCGCTTAGTCGCACCCATCACGTTTGGCGGGTTCACAGCCTTATCTGTTGAAATCATAACCATCTTAGGTACTTTAGCTTCATCAACTGCCTTGGCAACATTGTAGGTTCCACGAATATTGTTTTTGAAAGCTTCTTTAGGATTACGCTCCATCATCGGAACATGCTTGTGGGCAGCCGCATGATAAACAATAGCTGGCTTGTACTGTTCAAATACCTGCAAAAGACGATCATAGTCTTGAATATCTGCGATAACTGGCACATAGTCAATCCCTTGGAATTTACGAATCAATTCATGATAGACAAGATAGATAGAATTTTCTCCGTGACCAAGTAAAACAATACGTTCAGGGTTGAAGCGGCTGACCTGACGACAGATTTCAGAACCGATTGAACCTCCAGCACCTGTAACCAAGATAGTCTTTCCTGTAAGTTCTTCACCTAGACGTGATTCATCAAGACGAATTTCCTGGCGTCCCAAAAGGTCGGTAATGTCAATTTTCTGGAATCCCGTAGTTGCTGGGTGAAGACCTTGAACAACTGTTTCAACCTTAGGCATCTTGTAACATTTGATGCCTAGTTTGTTACACATCTGCAAGATACGTTCATATTCTGACGGATCTAGCGATGGAATAGCAACAATAACACGCTCAATTTGGTGACGTTTAGCTAATTCAGGCAGATTATCATATGAACCCAAAACAGGGATTCCACCAAGTTTTTGTCCCTTTTTCTTAGCATCCTTGTCCAAAATACCGACAAGTTCTAATTCACTGGTTGGATGTTGGTAGCTATCCATAAAGAGGGCTCCACCATCACCAGCACCGATCAAGAAGGTCCGACGGTGTTCTCCATCACCACTTCCCTTTTTGCGTTTGGAGTAGATTAACTGCCAAGTAATCCGTGGCAATAAAATCAAGAAGGTACTCAACAAGATAAAGAGCACGATAAAACGGATGGAGAAGAGTGGTAAGAAGGCATAGCAGATACTATATGACAAGATACTGCTCGCAGTCACACCAAAAAAGATTTTCATGAAATCCGTAATCTTGCTGTAACGACTAATACTAGCGTTCAACCCCCAAAATGCAATCATCAATTGATAAAACAAGAAGGCCAAACTCGTATAGATAATGTAGTCAACAGGTGCTGGATTAATCAAGCCGTAGAATAAGATATAAGATACAATGATGGAAACCACCATACTCAAAATATCAAATATTCCCCAAAATACTTGTTTTTGTTGTTTATTTAAAATTTCAACCAGATCAATGACATAATCTGTTAGTTTTTTATTCATAGGAATTTACTCCTCCTTAAAAGAGCTGGATGATTATATTGTTATTATAACGCTTTTTATCCAGTTTACGACTTGCTACAATCTTTTAATTGCTTTTTCGTAACAGTCTCATAAAAATAAACTGTCTGACAAATCCTGGACAAAGAGCAACAACCATCTGAATCGCAACACTCTTGGCATACTCCATGTAAGAAATTTGCCCTCTCTTCAACATGCGCTGACGAGCCTGACGATAGAGTTTGAGATAACGTAGTCCCCCACGACGCTCAAACATCCCTGCTCCGACACGAACCCGACACAAGATTTGATCCAGATTTCCAGTCTTAGCTCCTGCAGCAATCATATTGAGCCAGAGGAGGTCATCCTCCATATAAAGGCCATCCTCATAGTTGCCTGCCTTGAGAACCATGTCCTTCTTGAACATGACAGTCATGTGGTTAAAGGCACTTCTCATCCTTTGATAAGCCACAATATCTGCATGCTGGGTTGGAACACGACGGTAAGAAACAATCTCATCAGGATTGTCAATAAACTCTGCAATATGTCCACCTAATAGGTCGAGCTTGTCCTTCTCCATTAGCTGAACCTGTTTCTCAAAACGATCTGGAACTGCTATATCATCCGTATCCATACGGGCAATAATATCATACTGACACTGCAAAACACCCTGTCGAAGAGCCAGACCCAAACCTTGATTCTGCTCAAGAGGATAGCGTTTCACTGGAATATCAGACTCAGCTTCAAGCTGGTCTAATACCTGATAGAGCTCAGGTGTCAAAGGCCCATCCTCAACCAGAACCAATTCGCTCGGTTTCAAGGTCTGATTTTGAACACTCTCAATAGCATCCTTTAAAAATGTCGGATTTTCCTTAATATAGACCGACATCAATACGCTGATTTTTTGCTTTTCAGACACAGTTTTTCTCCAATGTATAGATTTCCTTCCACTATTTTATCATAATTTTCAAGACTTTCCCATTTTTATCTTGAAAGCCAGAAACCTTACTTGACATTATAGGGAAAAAGCCTTAAAATAAGCTGTTATTAAAATCAGCTAGAAGAGGTATTATATGAAAAAGCAATCACTCTTTTTTGTTCCAGGTATTATCCTGATTGGTGTTTCCTTGCGGACTCCTTTTACTGTTTTACCCATTATTTTGGGAGATATTTCGCAAGGGCTGGGAGTAGAAGTTAGTTCGCTTGGTGTCTTGACCAGCCTTCCTCTCCTCATGTTTACCCTCTTCTCGCTATTTTCTACCCGACTGGCTCAGAAAATTGGCTTGGAGCATCTCTTTACCTATAGCCTTTTCTTCTTGACCATCGGTTCTCTCATTCGACTAATCAATCTGCCCCTGCTCTATCTAGGAACCTTGATGGTTGGGGCAAGTATCGCAGTCATCAATGTTCTGCTTCCTAGTCTTATCCAAGCCAATCAACCAAAGAAAATTGGTTTTCTGACCACCTTATATGTAACCTCTATGGGGATTGCAACGGCTCTGGCTTCCTATCTAGCCGTGCCTATTACACAAGCCAGTTCTTGGAAAGGACTTATCATCCTCCTCACCCTGCTCTGCCTAGCAACTTTTTTGGTCTGGCTACCTAATCACCGCTATAATCACAGACTGGCTCCGCAAACCAAACAAAAAAGCAAAGCAAAGGTCATGCGTAATAAACAGGTCTGGGCAGTGATTGTCTTTGCAGGTTTTCAATCCTTGCTCTTTTACACCGCTATGACCTGGCTACCTACCATGGCTATCCATGCAGGCCTATCCAGTCACGAAGCTGGCTTGCTGACTTCTATCTTCTCTCTGATTAGCATTCCTTTTTCAATGACCATCCCAAGCCTGACAACCAGCTTGTCAACTCGCAACCGTCAGCTCATGCTCACTCTGGTCTCACTAGCTGGTGTGGTCGGCATTTCCATGCTCTTTTTCCCAGTCGGTAATTTCTTTTACTGGCTTGCCATCCATCTCCTCATCGGAACCGCAACCAGCGCCCTCTTCCCTTATCTCATGGTCAACTTTTCACTCAAGACAAGCGCTCCTGAAAAGACAGCCCAATTGTCTGGTCTATCTCAAACAGGAGGCTATATCCTAGCAGCCTTTGGACCAACCCTCTTTGGTTACAGTTTTGACCTTTTCCACTCTTGGGTACCAGCTGTAGCTGCCCTCTTACTCGTCGATATCATCATGACTATCTCACTCTTTATGGTAGATCGGGCGGATAAGATCCTTTAATTGTTCTAAAATACTTCTCAGATATAAATAATGCAAAGCCAGACTCTATTTGGCTTTTTTAGTACTTATATCAACAAAAATCACCATCCATCTGTTAGTAGAAAGATAGTATTTTTGATATAATAAGATGTATATAAACTAATTGTCATACAAAAAATAAATTAGTTTATAAGATAGCTACTATTTTAAGTGAGGTACATAGAATGGATGAACAGAAATACAATTTGGAAGAGAGTTTAGCAGAGTTAGATGAGCTCTTTGACTTGTCGGCAAAGGAGATAGATAAGACTGCCTGTGAAGAACTAGCAGAAAAGGCAAGAATAATTTATGAGCAATACCCTGAATCAGAAGATATAGCTTTGCGGTATGCCATGATTTTAGTTAAATTATCAGCCAAGCAGACTGAATTGAATGAGCGGGAGGCTAGTGTTGCGAAATTACAGTCCTTGAACGAACGCTTTTCAGATTCGCCTGATATAGCATTGCTCTATGCTATGACTTTGTTTAATTTATCAATCAAGCAGACTGAGCGGAAGGAAATCGAGGCTACTGTCGAAAAATTAGAGAAATTGCAGCAAAAATTCCAGAATTCACATGATATAGCAGAAGCATTTGCTAGGATTTTGCTCAATTTGTCAACCGAGCAGACTGGTTTGAAGGAACTAGAGACTACTGCTGAAAAATTACAGGAATTGCAGCAAAAATTCCCTGAATCACCTGATATTGCAGAAGCATTTGCCATGATTTTGGTTATTTTATCAACCAAGCAGACTGGGTTGAAGGAAATCGAAGCTACTGCTGAAAAATTACAGGAATTGCAGCAAAAATTCCCTGAATCACCTGATATTGCAGAAGCATTTGCCATGATTTTGGTTATTTTATCAACCAAGCAGACTGGGTTGAAGGAAATCGAAGCTACTGCTAAAAAGTTACAAGACTTTCAACCACAACTCCAAGAATCTGAAGAAATCGCTTTTATATATGGTATGTTCTTAGCAAGCTTATTTAATCATCAAACGGAGTTGATTGAACGTCGAAAAACCACAAAAATAATAAAAGAACTCTATGATAAATTTTCTGAATTTATGATACAAAATTTTGATGATTTATTTTTTAGTAATGATAATGTTTGTGACAGTGATGAGTACAAGCTATTCAACATTATCCTAAGAGAAGGTCTTTTAAATAATACTAAATATGCTATTTTACAAACATGGGCAGAGCGTTATAAAGAAGACTCGAGTGAACTAAAGAACTTGCTATCAATTTATCAACTTGTTCAAAAAATTAA
>CAUQVK010000075.1:0-6925 GCA_963521495.1 uncultured Streptococcus sp. | reverse complement strand
CTAAATTGAGCGACTGACCTATAGCACTTATCGTGCCTTCACCACCATCACCAACAGGGCAGAGGAGACATTCTACATCTGCTACCGATTGTTGGAAGCCTCTTTTTATTGCTTCAGCTACCTCTTCAGCGGTCAAGCTTTCCTTAAATGAATCTGGTGCAATTACAATCTTCATATTTTTCTCTCATTCTAAACAGTCAATCAAAGGAAGAACTTCTAAAAAATCCCTCTTGTCAACATGATGTGGTATTTCTTTTTTGAGTACCTCTTTGGCACAAAAGGCGATTCCAAGTCCCGCCGACTTCAACATCAATAAATCATTGGCCCCATCACCGATTGCAATTGTTCTTTCTTTGGAAAGTTTTAGTTCCTTTCTCCATTGTTCTAGAGTATCTTTTTTGATCTCGGGATTGATAATTTGTCCAACTAACTTTCCTGTTAGATGACCGTCTTTAACTTCAAGTTGGTTGGCAGAGAAATAGGCAATACCGAGAGATTTTGCTAATCTCTCAACTATTGGAGTAAATCCACCGGACACCAGACCAACTAGGATTCCATTCTTTTGGAGAATGGAAATGAATTCCTGGGCATTTGACGTTAGATGAATAGTGTTGAAGACTTTATCAAAAACCGAAACAGGAAGACCTTCCAACAAGGACACTCTTTTTCGTAAACTGCTTTCAAAATCCAACTCTCCTCGCATTGCCCGACTTGTAATCTGCGAAATTTCCTCCTCACGACCTGCCTCCCTTCCCAAAAGGTCAATCACTTCTTCTAGGATTAAGGTCCCATCAACATCCATAACACACAAGCCTTTTATTTTAGACATAAGCTCTCCTCTCTAAACAGCCTAAAAATCGTATGAAGTCATCATACGATTTTATCTATTAATTAACTAAACTATGGTACAAGTCAAGGTATGACTTGCAGGCTGTATCCCATGAGAAATCACACTCCATAGCTTGTTTTTGTAAGTTTCTCCAAACGTCAGGATGATTTCTATACAAGTCCAAAGCTGTTTGGAAAGTCCAATTCAACCAATAAGGAGATAGATTGTCAAAGCTAAAGCCAGTACCACTTCCTTCGATTGGATTAAAGGCTTGAACAGTATCTCGCAAGCCACCAACTTCATGGACTAATGGCAAGGTTCCATAACGCATAGCCATCATTTGAGACAAGCCACACGGTTCAAAACGACTTGGCATGAGGAAGAGGTCACAAGCAGCGTAGATTTCTTGAGCTAGTTTGACATCAAAAGTGATATTTGCTGATAGCTTGTCTGGGTAAATCTGAGCAAACCATGAGAAAGCTCCTTCAAAGGCTGGATCTCCAGTTCCCAAAAGAACAATCTGAACATCATTTTGCAAGATATGGTGAAGACTTTCAACCACCACATCAAAACCTTTTTGACGTGTCAAACGAGAAACAATTCCCACCAGTGGGACGTCAGCTCTAACTGGCAAGCCAACTCTTTCTTGCAATTTTGCCTTGTTCTGAGCTTTACCAGACAAATCTTCCTGATTAAAATGATAGTCTAAAAGGGCATCCGTCTGAGGATTATACAGGTCAGCATCAATCCCATTCACGATACCAGAAACTTTACCAGACTCCATTCGAAGAATCTGATCCAAGTTACATCCGAACTGACTGGTCATAATTTCATGAGCATAACTAGGTGAAACGGTTGAAACACGGTCAGCATAAAGAATACCAGCCTTCATCCAGTTCAGACAGTTATTCCAGCGAAGGGTACCATCAGCATAACGTTCAAAACCGACTCCAAACAAATCCCATAACATTCCTTCTGAAAATTGTCCTTGGAATTCCAAATTATGAATGGTTAAAACAGTTTTTATTCCTTGGTAGGCTTGAATCCAACGGTATTTTTCCTTTAACAAGAACGGTATCATAGCTGTATGGTAGTCATGAACATGGAGAAGGTCAGGAATAAAGTTAATTCTTTCCATAGCCTCAATGGCAGCAAGTTGGAAAAAGGCAAAGCGTTCTCCGTCATCAAAATCACCGTAAACATGACCGCGGAAGAAATAATATTGGTTGTCAATAAAGTAGAAGGTTACACCATTTAGTACTGTTTTCTTAATCCCACAGTACTGTCTGCGCCAACCAACACTCACCTCAAAATGAAGCACATCTTCAATTTGATTTCCAAATTTAGCCTCTACCATGTCATAGTAGGGTAAAATCACTGCAACTTCATGTCCCGCTTTTACCAGTGATTTTGGAAGAGCGCCAATAACGTCTCCCAAACCACCTGTTTTTGAAAAGGGTGCACCCTCTGCTGCTACAAATAAAATTTTCATGAATGAATATCCTCTGTTACTTTGCTACCTTTCTTAACAACAACTGGATGTTCTGCAGTTCCTCGAATCACAACACCAGGCTCAACTTCAACACCCTTGTCTAAGATAGCATATTCTACCTGAGCCCCTTCTCCAATGACAACACGAGGGAAGAGCAGGCTATCTTTAACCAAGCTATCCTTATGGACATGAATATTACGTGATAGAACAGAATTAGCCACTTGACCTTCAATGATACTACCAGAAGCAAACTGAGAAGTACTTACCTTAGATGTATTGGCATAGTAAGTTGGTTCTTCGTTTTTGACCTTTGTATAAATCTTTTGATTTGGTGAGAAGAGAGAGTAGAATTTTTGTGATTCAAGCATATCTTTATTAGCTTGATAATAAGACTCTACAGAGTGAATATTTGCCAGATAACCTGTGTACTCGTAGGCGAAAGCTCCCTCTTTTGCAGCCAAATCCCGTAAAACATACCGCAACTTCTCTGGATGTTCTTTTTTAGCTTCTTCTTCCAAGCGTTCAATCAACCAAGGTGTATCAACGACAAAGATATCTGTAGACATATTGAACGTTTCAGCTGTTGACTTACTATCAAAGAGTTTATGAGAACGAACATGGTCTGTTTCATCCACTTCTAAGATTGCATTTACTTCTGAAATATCTTTCTTAGCTAGTTTTTTATAAACTACAGTGATAGGCCCTTTTGTTGTACTATGTAGGTGGAAAACTTGGTTCAAATCAATGTTAATCAAAACATCGCAGTTGAGGGCAACCGTTTGGTTTGAGCCAGAACGTTTCAAATAAGTGAGAAGCTGCTGGTAGTATTCTTTTCCAACTGTGCTACTTTCTACACGGGTATTGTAAATTCCTAGATAGTAATGGCTAAGAAGAGTTGATAAGCCCCACTCGCGTCCTGAACGAATATGGTCAAAGACTGAGCTGATATTATCCTGCTGGAAAATACCAAAGACACTACGAACACCTGCATTAGCAAGGCTTGAAAGGGGGAAGTCGATCAAACGATATTTCCCACCAAATGGCAAACTTGCTACTGGACGGTGATCCGTCAATGTCGACATATCATGAAAACCAACTGTATTTCCTAAAATGGCAGAATATTTATCAATCTTCATCTGTTGCTACCCCCACTACTTCATCATATCCTACAACTTGTACTTCTTCTGTTCCATCAATTTCGACACCGTCAGAAATAACTGCACCTTCACCAATAATGGCACGTTTGATTTTAGCTCCGTGTCCAATAATGGCTCCACTCATGATAACTGAATCTACTACTTCTGCTCCTTCGCGAACTTGCGCACCTGTTGAAAGGATAGAGTGTTTAACCGTTCCATCAACGAAACATCCGTCTACAACCAAGGAGTCTTCCACATGAGCATTTGCCCCAAGGAAGTTTGGTGGTGAAATTAAGTTTCTTGAGTAAATCTTCCATTGACGGTTACGGCTATCCAAGGCATTCTCTGGAGAAATGTACTCCATGTTCGCTTCCCAAAGCGACTCAATCGTACCAACGTCTTTCCAGTAACCTTTAAATTCATAGGCATAGACACTTTCACCTGACTCAAGGTAATTTGGAATGACATTTTTACCAAAGTCTGACATATCTACATTGCTCTTTTCAGCAGCAACGAGCATATTGCGCAGACGTTGCCAATCAAAAATGTAAATTCCCATAGAAGCTTTTGTAGATTTAGGTTGAGCTGGTTTTTCTTCAAATTCAACAATACGATTGTTAGCATCTGTGTTCATGATACCAAAACGGCTAGCTTCTTTAAGAGGGACATCTAGAACTGCTACTGTCAAGCTGGCATTATTATCCTTGTGAGACTGGAGCATATCATCATAGTCCATTTTATAGATGTGGTCCCCAGACAGAATTAAGACATACTCAGGGTTGACACTGTCGATATAATCAATATTTTGGTAAATAGCGTGACTAGTCCCTTCGAACCAACGATTTCCTTCACTTGCAGAATAAGGTTGAAGAATAGAGACACCAGAATTGATACCGTCTAGTCCCCAGCTTGAACCATTTCCGATATGGTTGTTGAGAGCAAGTGGTTGGTACTGTGTAATGACTCCAACATTGTTGATGCCTGAGTTGGCACAGTTTGAAAGAGCAAAGTCAATGATACGGTAGCGCCCACCAAATTGTACAGCTGGTTTAGCAATGCTTTGAGTGAGTTTACCGAGACGAGTTCCTTGCCCACCAGCAAGAATCAAAGCTAACATTTCATTCTTCATTTTCTACTCCTTTTTGGTTTTTACTTGTAACAGTTTTAGTAGATTTCAAGCGACGCTTGATTTTCCATACACTAGCTCCCATAGCCGGTAGGGTAAAGGTCAAGGTCTGCTCATAATCCTTCCATAGTCCTTCTTGCGTTTGAACAGTTTGATTATGTTCTTTCCAAACGCCTCCCCACTCTTCTAACTCAGTATTCCAGACTTCTTCATAAATCCCTGCAACAGGTAGTCCGATTGTAAAATCTCTTCGTTCAACAGGTGCCATATTAAAGACGCAGACTAGCATGTCGCCCTTCTTACCCTTACGGATGAAGGAAAGAACACTCTGGTCTCGATTATCCGCATCAATGATTTCAATACCATCATAGCTGGTATCGATTTCCCACAGACAGCGATGATCTTTGTAAAACTGGTTTAGCTGAGAAGTGAAATACTTCATCTTAGCATTCATAGGGTCTTCTAGATTAGACCATTCCAACTGCTCTTCAGATCTCCATTCTAGGAATTGGCCGTATTCACTACCCATGAAGAGCAATTTCTTACCAGGGTGACAAATTTGGTAAGTGTAGAGATTGCGCAAGCCTGCGAATTGATTGTAACGATCTCCCCACATCTTGTGCATCATACTCTTCTTACCGTGAACCACTTCATCGTGCGAGAATGGTAGGAGATAGTTTTCATTGAAAACATACATAAAGCTGAAAGTCACCAAATTAAAGTCATATTTACGATAAATCGGATCTTCTTCGTAGAAACGGAGGATATCATTCATCCAGCCCATATTCCACTTGTAGTCAAATCCTAAACCACCAAGCTCTTTCATTCCCGTAATCTTGGTTGCTGACGAACTTTCTTCTGCGATCATCATCACATCTGGATGTGCTAGTTTAATGACATCATTCAAGCGTCGAAGGAAATAATAACCCTCATAGTTGAGATTGCCACCATCTTTATTAGGTGTCCATGGAGCATCATCGTAGTCAAGATAGAGCATATTGCTAACTGCATCCACTCGAATACCATCTAGATGGTAAAAGTCAATCCAGAATTTAATACTAGAAATCAAGAAGGATTGGACTTCATTTTTTCCAAGGTCAAAATTGAGAGCGCCCCAACCGTAGTTATGAGCCTTATTATGGTCTTGGTACTCAAAAGTCGGTGTCCCGTCATAATAAGCTAAGGCATCATCATTAATGGTGAAGTGACCAGGTACCCAGTCTACAATAACTCCGATATTGTTTAAGTGACATTCCTCAACAAAATCTTGGAACTCTTCTGGGCGACCATAGGCATGCTCTAAAGCGAAGTAACCCATAAGCTGATAACCCCAACTCAAACCGAGAGGGTGAGACATCAAGGGCATAAACTCAATGTGAGTATAGTTCATCTCAACTAGGTAAGGAATGAGTTCATCTTTCAATTGAGCAAAACTATATGGACTTCCATCTGGATTTCTCTTCCACGATCCAGCATGAACTTCGTAGATATTGACAGGACGTTCAAAGAAAGTCCAACGTTTTCTACGAGCTAACCAAAGCCCATCCTTCCATTTCTTTTCTGGAATCTCTGTTAAAATAGCTCCAGTACCCGGACGTGCCTCATACCGTACAGCCAAAGGATCAATCTTCATAAGCTGATGACCATTTGCACGTGTGATATGATACTTGTAAATTTGGCCTTCATGAGCAAGACTGGTAAAGACTTCCCAGACCCCAAATTCATTTCGTTCCATCGGAATTTGATTTTCTACCCAATTCGTGAAATCCCCCACCAAGTGGACAGCCTGAGCATTGGGAGCCCACACACGAAATGTATAACCGTACTCTCCATTTAGTTCTTCCCTATGTGCTCCTAGATAATGCTGAAGGTGAAAATTTTCTCCTGTCATAAAGGTGCGCAAAGCTTCTCTTTTATCCATAATACCCCCCTCTTTTGTGTAAGCGTTTTCTATAGATTTATTATACTACCTTTTTATAGAATGTTCAAGTAAATTACGAACTTTGGTAAAAAATATTTTGAAAATCTTCAAAAAATTAACTGTCTTATCGACTTGTAAATCAATAAATTTTCATTCACTTAATGAAAATAAATATTTTATTACAATAGTATCATAAAGTTCGTATTTTATCCTTATAAAAGCGAGTTTTTAGATTAAAAATAAAACCAGAAAATGAATTTTCTGATTTTATTCTTATATTATATGACTATTAGTCCGTCACGCTCCGTAGGTGCAAGACAAATAAACCACCTGCTATGTAGGTGCGCTATCTACAATTATACCAAAAAACTCCAATCGCGATACAATAAAGGTGTTCAAGCCCATTGTAAAGCGAAAG
>CAUQVK010000074.1:0-7163 GCA_963521495.1 uncultured Streptococcus sp. | reverse complement strand
AGATTTCAAGGTTTGAACGGCTAGCCTCAAATGAGATAACGTCCGCATCCAAGTTATCGATAGCTGGGATGATATCTGTAAATTCTGAGTAACACATGTGAGTGTGGATTTGTGTGTCTGGCGCTACTGTTGAGTGTACCAAGCGGAAGGCAGGAATTGCCCAGTCAAGGTAGTCTTCGTACCAGTCGCTACGACGGAGTGGCAATTTCTCACGAAGAGCTGCCTCGTCGATTTGAATGATTTTCACACCAGCAGCTTCAAGGTCAAGCACTTCATCCTTGATAGCAAGGGCGATTTGAAGAGTAGAATCCTTGATAGAGATGTCTTCACGTGGGAATGACCAGTTGAGGATGGTCACAGGTCCAGTCAACATACCTTTAACAGGTTTGTTTGTACGGCTTTGTGCATAGCTAGACCATTTAACAGTAATAGGGTTAAGACGAGTGACATCACCCCAGATGATTGGTGGTTTCACCCCACGCATACCGTATGATTGTACCCAACCATTTTTAGAGAAGAGGTAACCTGACAAGTTTTGACCGAAGTACTCAACCATGTCATTACGCTCAAATTCACCGTGAACAAGGACATCAAAGTCGATATCTTCTTGCCATTTGATCCATTCATCGATCGTTTCAGCAAGGAAAGCATCGTACTCTTCTTGAGACAATTCACCTTTACGGTAAGCCAAACGTTTGGCACGAACTTCTTTAGTTTGAGGGAATGAACCGATAGTTGTTGTTGGAAGAGCTGGAAGTTTGAAAGCTTCTTCTTGGATAGCTTCACGTTCTGCAAAGGCTGGCAAACGAGTGTAGTCTGCGTCTGTCAAGCCAGCGATACGCGCACGAAGTTCTGCATTTTCACCCACACGTTCAGTCGCAAAGAGTTCTTTGTTAGCTGCAAGTGCTTCTTCACCTTGACCATTGCGGATAGCATCCAAATCACGAATCTCATCCAATTTTTCAACTGCAAAGGCAAAGTGGTTCAAGATAGCTGGTTCAAATTCTTCATTAGCAGTTGTAAATGGCACATGAAGAAGTGAGCATGAGCTTGTCAATACGATGTTTTCAGCTGGGATTTGCTCAAGAACAGCCAAGCTCTTTTCGTAGTTGTTGCGCCAGATGTTTTTACCATTGACAATACCTGCGTAGAGAGTCTTATCAGCTGGGAAGCCACCTTTAACGAGTTCAAGAGTTTTCTTACCTTCAACGAAGTCAAGACCGATGGCATCAACTGGCAATTTCACAAGGTCAGCGTAGACGTCACGAACATCACCGAAGTAAGTTTGAAGCAAGACTTCAAGACCTTTTTTGTCAGCCAAGAGTTTGTTGTAGAGATTCAAGAAGAGGGCTTTTTCTTCAGCTGTCAAGTCTTTTACAAGAGCCGCTTCATCCAATTGGATACGAGTCGCACCAAGTTCTGCCAATTTAGCAAAAACTTCTTGGTAAGCAGCCACTAAGCTGTCTACGAAGTCTTCTGCTTTCACGCCTTCTTCAAAGTCTGACAATTGAAGGAAAGTGAATGGACCTACAAGAACTGGGCGAGTGTTCAATCCAAGTTCTTTTGCTTCTTGGAACTCATCGAAGATTTTGTGACCTGCAAGTTTGACTTGAGTGTCTTTTTCAAATTTAGGAACGATGTAGTGGTAGTTGGTGTTGAACCATTTCTTCATTGGAAGGGCGCGAACGTCTCCTTTTTCTCCTTGGTAACCACGACCCAAAGCGAAGTAGCGCTCAAGGTCAGACAAGTCCAAGTTTTGAACTGAAGCAGGTACCACGTTGAAAAGGAAAGCTGCATCTAGGAAGTTGTCATAGTGAGAAAAGTCATTTGATGGGATTTCAGTGATGCCTTTTTCTTTGACAATGTTCCAGTGTTTAGCACGCAAATCTTTTGCTGCTGCAAGGAGTTCTTCTTCTGAGATTTCTTTTCTAAAGTATTTTTCAGTTGTAAATTTTAATTCGCGGAATTCACCTAAACGAGGGAAACCGATGATCGTAGTTGACATGATGTGTCCTCCAAAATTTGTTGTTGAAACTATCTTAACAGAAAAGGAATCATCTGTATAATTGTAAAAAATTAGGCTTTGATATAGTTTGAAACTATACCTATGTTTTGAACAAAAAAAAAAGATCTGAGACAAATGCCTCAAATCCATTGTGTAGCTTGTTTTATAGCTTTATTTCAGTTAGACGGTTCAAACGTGTTATTAGTAATTCTTATAAGTGACTATGGCTTGTTATTAGAAAAGACTATAGGTTGATCCCCTTCTCTCGGAGATTTGCCAGACACTCCTCATAGTAGGTAGCATCATGCTCGCTGTAGATGGGACTGGTCAGCTTCTCCTCAGCTAAATCTTCATAAGGAGGGCAGATTTTACCACGGTAGTTTTTATCCAGCCACTCTGGACTGACATTGTAGCCACGACCAGCCATTTCCTTCATGATCAAATCATGGTAAGCAAATAGTTGGTAAGGTGAGTGGGTAAAGACATAGTCCACTGTCGCATGCTTTCTGCCCCAGCCATTGCCACGCAGGGCACAGTACTCTCGATGTTGTCCCAAGAGTTGAGGACGAGGAAGCTATGAAATCAAAGCCTTATGCCAAAGTCTCATGGGCGTCTCCTTTTAATAATGTAGAATTTTGCAAGTAGGTATTGGGATAGCGAACAAGCAAGTCTCTAGTCTTAGCAATCACATCTTCCTTAGAAGCCTGACCAAAGCGGTAGCGATCCAGCAGGAGCATATAGTCCTTGCGCTCAGCATCTGTCGCTTTCTTTTTAAAATAGCCCCAAATATGCTGAAAGGCATTGCAAACCTGACCCCTGTGTTCTGGGATTTGACAGGCACGGTCAATGAGGTTTTGAACATAGCTGACTTCCACCTCTTCATTCTTCAGGTATTGACGAATCTCATTGTAACTATTGCTGGAATGACTCAAAACGAGGTATTTGTTCCTAGCCCAGAGTTGCTGACAGAGGGCATGTTGGTTGTTATTTTCCATATTTCTCCTTACTTTCTATCAGTTTCCAGGAAATACGGAAACAAAATTATATCTTAATTTTTTTAAGGAAATGTATTTTCTTTCTATTTTATCAAATTTTTGTATAAAATGAACTATGAGGGACAAGAACCTTATATCTTGTTATAAAAATGAAAATATCAAATTATTATGGTTATGTATTAGAAATAGTCTTTAAGGAATCCATGAAATCTGGATGAACAAATATCTGTCTTTCAGAGTGCCTAACTTGAAGATTATTAACTGAATTTATAAAAGGAGTATCATGATTCGAAAGAACTGCTAGTGTATTATTCAAACTTTCCACTTTTACTCTCAAAAAGTTCCTTGGTACTATATTAATAAGAATTTTACTAGATAATGGGTAGTAGATAAATGTATCATCTCTTCCTACACCGTTGTCAGCATAAGAAACTGAATTTCTAATGAAATTATACATCACAACTGGAGAGTCACTTGTAATAAAAGGAACACTAGAATTATTGAAATAAATTAACCAAATTTTATCAACTAATACCTTAGAAAGTTTTTCCAGTCTATCTACCTCTACAATTAATGGAATAGTCATATCTCTTATAAAGTCATTTTTATTATTTACAAAATCTTCTAATATGCCTTTTATTATTTCAGGATGTAATTCAAACTGTTCTGATGTTTCGTTGATCTTTTCATCAAAAATAATTTTCCCATGTTCAAATCTACGTTCTAAAAATCCTGGTACCCGTAATATTTGAAAGGAGATCATTTTAGATAACGAGTAAATCTGAGAAACTGTTAAAACATCATTCTTTTTTTGAGATAACGTTAGTGAAGCAATTATGTTAGTCATCTCTGGTCCATATAAAGGTTCAATCTCGCTGGAGAAAAATTTCTCCCAATGTTTAGAATCTTTTTTATCACTAACGTCATAAAAGTTTTTCCTAAACGCCACATTATCAACTGAATCTATAAAAATTTTATTAGATTTTAATTGTTTAACTGCTATATTATAGCCTTTATTATTCAGATTTTTCTTGCCGAATCGTTTTAAATAACTTTTAGGAACAACGTGCTGTTTAATATTTGATTTAATCGTATTCCTCCTATCTATCTAATTCACACAAGCCGACTTCTAGGAAATGAGACAGTATATCTTCTGAACTTAATTTTCCTGTTTTAAACTGTTCAAACATTTTTAAGAAAATAAGACTATCTATTATCAACACATTATTCGCTGCATTCCCGGCTACTTCAATAACATTATTGCTAACAGATAGCCGTTCCTCAGGTTTTATATCCTTAAATCGATTTACTATGATTATCTTTTTAATTACGTCTGGAACAATTTCTTTTGTTTCTTCATAAATATGTCCGTGAGTCACTAATTGTGAAACATTTGATTTTTTTACATCTTTTGTTAAACCTTTGAATTCAAAAATGTAATGAATCCCATCTTTCTCGAAAGAATAATCTTCATTTTTTCTGTCTTCAAATTCACTTTGAACATCACACATTATTTCTAACATTTCTATCAAAATTACTTCTAATTCCGACCCTGATTTAAATAAGATTGATTCAAAATGTTTATTTTCACGAATAATTTCTTTTGAAATTTTTATTTTATCATTAGACTCTTCAATCTTTTTATTTTCTATTTGTATAGCTTCATTTTGCTTAATATCATCAAAAAAATGTAGTTCTTGAAACCAGTCAGGCGCCTCTTCTTCGGTTTCATCCATCAAAACATTTTGTACTAAGACTGATAATTCATCATTATTTTTAGCTTGTAGAGTGGTTAATGAATACTTGCCATGTGATACAAATACTAATTTTTCGCTTCCATCTGAATAAGCCATATCCTCTGGTAGATTATAACCGTCATAATAATTCTCCCCCATTTTTGAGTCAAAGTAGAAATCAGCTGATAATTTAGTACCTAACAAATTTGTATGAGTTTTTTCGTAATACAAATCAATATCTATTGGTATAACTTTTTCTAAATTATGAACTAAATACCTGATAATATCTTTAAGTTGCTCCCTAGACAAAAAATCTTTGCCTCTTCCCCTAATTGGTGTTGCATATTCCGTTTTAAAGCTAATATTTGGTGGTAGAATGTATAAGAATTTTGTCTTAGATGAGTGACAAACGCTAGTTAATAGCGTTTGAAAGTCATTATCACAATCTAGTTTTTCAAAATCCTTATTATAACAATAATTTAACCAAATTGATGAACTAGTCAAATCGATAATATTTAAATCATAGGAATCTAAAGAATGAGCATGTCCAAATGAATTACACTCCGTTACACTATAATCATTTTCATTACGTCCATTATAATTTATTAACTGTATCTGCATTCTTTTCCTTTCTATCTTACATAGAATCTATTTTCTCTTTTTAATTTTCCTACCAAAATTATACCACGAAACCACAAAAATCCCCCTTAGAAATCCGCTTCTAAGGGGTTGTCTTTATCCTGCTGCTTGGGTTGGTTCTGCTGATTTGGTCTTTTTATCTTTCTTATTGCTAGTGATGAGACGGCGCTTGCTATCTCGGATGCTATTGAGTTCCTTGAGGAGTTGAGTCAAGTGTTCCTTTTCAGGGTAGGCTTCTGCACTAGCTGAGGTATAACGCATAAAGAGGTCGTAGATGCTATTTAGTTCAGTACGGACTTGTCTAGTCTTTCCGATTTCCTTGGCAGACTTATGCACACGCACCTGACTTTCCACTTGGTCATATTCCTCTTGAGCATTGGCCACCGCCGTCAGCAGCAGAATACTTTTAAATTTATGGGAACACGGTTGTTCTAAACCTAGAATGCATGTAAATTTTAGAGAATAGACCTATTATAAGTTTCGAAAGCCTATCTTCCTATCCATTCCTCATCAAAAAGACTCATTCCCCCTTTCTCCTCCAAAATATGGTATAGTAGAGTTATACTATCCATGAGGAGTTTACATGTCACAGGATAAACAAATGAAAGCTGTATCTCCCCTTCTACAGCAGATCATCAATATTTCATCGATTGCTGGGGGAATTGGGACTCTGATTTTTTTAATCTGGGCTTATCAGGCTGGGATTTTACAGTCTAAGGAAACCCTCTCTGCCTTTATCCAGCAGGCAGGGATTTGGGGGCCACCTCTCTTTATCTTTTTACAGATTTTACAGACGGTCGTCCCTATCATTCCTGGGGCCTTGACCTCGGTGGCTGGTGTCTTTATCTACGGTCACATCATCGGGACTATCTACAACTATATCGGCATCGTGATTGGCTGTGCCATTATCTTTTATCTGGTGCGCCTCTATGGGGCTGCTTTTGTCCAGTCCGTCGTCAGCAAGCGCACCTATGACAAATATATCGGCTGGTTGGATAAGGGCAATCGTTTTGACCGTTTCTTTATCTTTATGATGATTTGGCCTGTTAGTCCCGCTGACTTTCTTTGTATGCTGGCTGCCTTGACCAAGATGACCTTCAAGCGCTATATGACTATCATCATTCTGACCAAGCCCTTTACCCTCGTGGTTTATACCTATGGTCTGACCTATATTATTGACTTTTTCTGGCAAATGCTTTGACATGTAAAAAATCCGTTTGGTTTCCCAAGCGGATTTTGTGCTTTATTTTGAAACTTCTTTTGCAAGAACAAAGTTCCCAAGAGTAGCAGAACCATTTCCTGCGACTGCTGGTGTTACAATGTAATCACGAACATCTGGTACTGGTAGGTAACCATTGAGAAGAGATGTAAATTTCTCACGGACACGGTCCAGCATGTGTTGTTGAGCCATGACCCCTCCACCAAAGACAATCACGTCTGGGCGGAAAGTCACTGTCGCATTAACCGCAGCTTGAGCGATATAGTAGGCTTGAACATCCCAAACAGGGTTGTTGAGTTCAATGTTTTCCCCACGAACACCTGTACGAGCTTCCAAACTTGGACCAGCTGCATAGCCTTCCAGACATCCCTTATGGAAAGGACAAACACCCTTAAACTCTTTTTCAATATCCATTGGGTGTCTAGCAACATAATAATGACCCATTTCAGGATGACCCACACCACCGATAAACTCACCACGTTGGATGACACCTGCACCGATACCTGTACCGATTGTGTAGTAAACCAAGTTTTCGATACGGCCACCAGCATTGTTACGGGCAACCACTT
>CAUQVK010000073.1:0-7299 GCA_963521495.1 uncultured Streptococcus sp. | reverse complement strand
CAGCTTTCACATTGGTTAGCACCGACTTCTCCACCATCATCTGTAAAGGTACGGATATAGTAAATAGATTTGATACCTTTGTTAAAGGCGTAGTTACGAAGAATAGATAAATCACGGGTTGTTTGTTTATTCTCTTTTTTCCATTCGTAAAGTCCTTTTGGAATGTCACTACGCATGAAGAGAGTGAGTGAAAGTCCTTGGTCCACGTGCTCAGTCGCAGCAGCGTAAACATCAATCACCTTACGCATATCCATGTCGTAAGCAGAAGTGTAGTAAGGAATGGTTTCTGTTGACAAGCCTGCAGCAGGATAGTAGATTTTACCGATTTTCTTTTCTTGACGTTCTTCGATACGTTGCGTAATCGGGTGGATAGAAGCAGAAACGTCGTTGATGTAACTGATAGAACCATTTGGCGCTACAGCAAGGCGGTTTTGGTGGTAAAGACCATCTGCTTGAACCTTGTCGCGAAGTTCAGCCCAGTCAGCAGCACTTGGGATAAAGACATCTTTGAAGAGTTCTTTAACACGGTCTGATTTTGGAATATATTCTCCAGTCAAGTATTTATCAAAGTAAGTGCCGCTAGCATAATCTGATTTTTCAAAGTTGTGGAAAGTGATGCCACGTTCACGCGCAATATTATTTGACTCAACTAAGGTCCAATAATTCATAAGCATAAAGTAGATGCTAGTGAATTCAACAGACTCAGCAGATCCATATTCAATCAATTGTTGAGCTAAGTAGCTATGAAGCCCCATAGCACCAAGACCAAAGGTATGAGCCTTGCTATTTCCATTATCGATAGTAGGAACTGCTACGATGTGAGAACTGTCTGTTACAAAGGTTAAGGCACGTACCATTGCTCGAATAGAGCGACCAAAGTCAGGTGAAGTCATCATATTGACTACGTTGGTTGAACCAAGGTTACATGAGATATCAGTACCCATTTGAAGGAATTCCTGTGCATCATTAATTAAGCTAGGTTCTTGAACTTGAAGTATCTCAGAACACAGGTTGCTCATGATGATCTTACCATCAATTGGATTTGTTCGGTTAGCCGTATCGATATTGACTATATAAGGGTATCCTGATTCTTGTTGTAATTTAGAAATTTCAGTTTCTAAATCACGGGCTTTGATTTTTGTTTTACGAATTCTTGGATTAGCAACCAATTCATCGTATTTTTCAGTAATATCAATGTAGTTAAATGGGACACCGTATTCATGTTCAACAGAGTAAGGGCTAAAGAGATACATATCCTCATTTTTACGAGCCAATTCATAGAATTTATCAGGTACTACAACACCGAGTGAAAGAGTTTTAACACGAACCTTTTCATCAGCATTTTCTTTTTTAGTTGAAAGAAAGGCGATGATATCTGGGTGAAATACGTTGAGGTAAACAACCCCTGCGCCTTGACGTTGACCAAGTTGGTTAGAGTAAGAAAAGCTATCTTCAAAGAGTTTCATAACTGGAACAACACCTGAAGCTGCGCCTTCATAACCCTTGATCGGAGCACCAGCTTCACGGAGGTTGCTGAGGGTAATTCCAACCCCTCCGCCAATACGTGATAATTGAAGAGCAGAGTTAATTGAACGACCAATAGCGTTCATATCATCCGTCACTTGAATCAAGAAGCAAGATACCAATTCTCCGCGACGAGCACGGCCGGCATTCAAGAAAGATGGAGTAGCAGGCTGGTAACGCTGATGAATGATTTCGTTCGCAATATCAGTTGCGATTGCTTCATTGCCATCTGCAAAATATAGAGCGTTAAAGAAAACTCGGTCTTCCATGCTTTCAAGATAGTATTCACCGTCATTGGTTTTCAAGGCATATTGATTGTAAAACTTATAGGCTGCCATGAAAGATTTGAACTTAAAGTTTTGTTCTTTTATAAATTGAGATAATTCTTCCAAAAATTCTGGACGATATTTTTGGATAAATGCTGTTTCAATGTAATTATGTTCAAGGAGGTAGTTGATTTTGTCTGAAATTGAATCAAAAACCATAGTATTTGGAACAACATTTTCTTTAAAGAAGGCCTCCAAGGCTTCCTGGTCTTTATGAAGCATGATTTGTCCGTTAACAGGACGGTTGATTTCGTTATTGAGACGGAAGTAGGTTACGTCTTCAAGATGTTTTAATCCCATAAAATTTTCCTTATCTAATTGCAAAAGAAAGGCTTCTAAGTTAGTCCTAGAAGCAGTTTCTTCTGGTTGATCTACTAAGATTATACTAATTGTTTTAATTTCCCTGGTTGGAAACCAGAAAAGACTTCAGTTGCTGTTTGGATAACTGGAGCTGCACTAAAACCAAGTTCTTTCACTTGTTCAATGTATTCAGGCTGTTCATCAAGGTTGATTTCACGATAAGTGACATTATTACTGTCTAAGAAACGTTTAGTCATCTTACATTGGACACAATTATTTTTAGAATAAACCGTTACCATTCTCGTAACTCCTCTTTCAATATAGATTACTTTCTTAGTATATCAGAAAATAAATTTTTGTCAATGAATTAAACTAAATATAGTGGTGTGTTTTTCTACTCAAGCTCACAAAACACAATATGTAGTGTTTGTTTTGTGTAATAGTGATAATTATCATATAAGTTGTTTTTTGAAAAACTATATCCTGTGTTTTGTTATCTATGATAGAAGATTTTCAGCAAGTTATCTGAAAGGAAATCGAATAAATCCCATAAAATGCTTGAAAAAAATCCTAGAAGATGGTATAATACCAAATTGTAAGGGTTATCACATATAACTCAAAAAAGAAAGAACAAAAGGAGAGTCAAACTATGGCTTCTAAAGATTTCCACGTAGTGGCAGAAACAGGTATTCACGCACGTCCAGCAACATTGTTGGTACAAACTGCTAGCAAATTTGCTTCAGATATCACTCTTGAGTACAAAGGTAAATCAGTTAACCTTAAATCAATCATGGGTGTTATGAGTCTTGGTGTTGGCCAAGGTGCTGACGTAACAATCTCAGCTGAAGGTGCAGACGCAGATGATGCTCTTGCTGCAATCTCTGAAACTATGGAAAAAGAAGGGTTGGCATAAGAGAAATGACAGAAATGCTTAAAGGAATTGCAGCATCTGATGGTGTTGCTGTTGCAAAAGCATATCTACTCGTTCAACCGGATTTGTCATTTGAGACTCTTACAGTCGAAGATACAAACGCAGAAGAGGCTCGTTTGGATGTAGCTCTTGAAGCTTCTCAAAACGAGCTTTCTCTTATCCGTGAGAAAGCTGTAGGTACGCTAGGTGAAGAAGCGGCACAAGTTTTTGACGCTCATTTGATGGTTCTTGCTGACCCAGAATTGATTGGTCAGATTAAAGAAACAATCCGTGCTAAGAAAGTCAATGCAGAAGCAGGTCTTAAAGAAGTGACTGACATGTTCATCACTATCTTTGAAGGTATGGAAGACAACCCATACATGCAAGAACGTGCAGCGGATATCCGCGACGTGACAAAACGTGTATTGGCAAACCTTCTTGGTAAAAAATTGCCAAACCCAGCTTCTATCAATGAAGAAGTAATCGTGATTGCGCATGACTTGACACCATCTGATACAGCTCAATTGGACAAAAACTTTGTAAAAGCTTTTGTAACAAACATCGGTGGACGTACAAGCCACTCAGCTATCATGGCACGTACACTTGAAATTGCAGCTGTATTGGGAACAAATAACATCACTGAAGTGGTGAAAGACGGTGATATCCTTGCCGTTAACGGAATTACTGGTGAAGTGATTATCAACCCAACAGATGAACAAGCGGCAGAATTTAAAGCAGCTGGTGAAGCTTATGCTAAACAAAAAGCTGAATGGGCACTTTTGAAAGATGCTCAAACAGTGACTGCTGACGGTAAACACTTCGAGTTGGCTGCTAACATCGGTACTCCAAAAGACGTTGAAGGTGTTAACAACAACGGTGCAGAAGCTGTTGGACTTTACCGTACAGAGTTCTTGTACATGGATTCTCAAGACTTCCCAACTGAAGATGAGCAGTATGAAGCATACAAGGCTGTTCTTGAGGGAATGAATGGTAAACCAGTGGTTGTTCGTACAATGGATATCGGTGGAGATAAGGAACTTCCTTACTTCGATATGCCACATGAAATGAACCCATTCCTTGGATTCCGTGCTCTTCGTATCTCTATTTCTGAAACTGGAGATGCAATGTTCCGTACACAAATCCGTGCTCTTCTTCGTGCATCTGTTCATGGTCAATTGCGTATCATGTTCCCAATGGTTGCCCTCTTGAAAGAGTTCCGTGCAGCTAAAGCAGTCTTTGACGAAGAAAAAGCAAATCTTCTTGCAGAAGGTGTTGCAGTAGCAGATGACATCCAAGTTGGTATCATGATCGAAATCCCTGCAGCAGCTATGCTAGCAGACCAATTTGCTAAAGAAGTTGACTTCTTCTCAATTGGTACAAATGACTTGATCCAATACACAATGGCAGCAGACCGTATGAACGAGCAAGTTTCATACCTTTACCAACCTTATAACCCATCAATCCTTCGCTTGATTAATAACGTTATCAAAGCAGCTCATGCTGAAGGTAAATGGGCTGGTATGTGTGGTGAGATGGCTGGTGATCAAAAAGCTGTTCCACTTCTTGTCGGAATGGGCTTGGATGAATTCTCTATGTCAGCAACATCTGTACTTCGTACACGTAGCTTGATGAAGAAATTGGATACTGCTAAGATGGAAGAGTACGCTAACCGTGCCCTTACAGAGTGTTCAACAATGGAAGAAGTTCTTGAGCTTCAAAAAGAATACGTTAATTTTGATTAATCTTATGAACCTTGTGACTTTGTTGCAAGGTTCTTTTCTTTGTGTAATTTTAGAGATTCTATTACTGAATGTAATTAGTAGATACGAATATTTAAATAATATTAACTGGTAAATAACTTGACATTCCCTTAAAATAGGGATAAAATATTTACCAGTTAATCAATTTATCAAGGAGTTATGATGAAAAAAAAATCTATTTTATTTATACTTTTAAGTCTACTAACTCTAATTTTTGGAGCTTGCAGTCAAAAAGAAACAAAAGAAGTAAAAGGAATGAAAATTGTAACTAGTTTTTATCCAATTTACTCTATGGTCAAAGAAATTTCAGGTGATTTGAATGATGTTCGTATGATTCAATCAAGTAGAGGTATTCACTCATTCGAACCCTCGGCAAATGATATTGCAGCAATATATGATGCAGATGTTTTTATTTATCATTCTCATACATTGGAATCTTGGGCTGGAAGCCTTGATCCAAATTTGAAAAAATCAAAAGTTAAAGTTTTAGAAGCTTCTGAAGGGATGAAACTAGACCGTGTACCAGGATTAGAGGATGTTGAAGCAGGAGATGGAGTTGATGAGAAAACTCTTTATGATCCTCATACATGGTTAGATCCTGTAAAAGTTGCAGAAGAAGCGCAGATTATAGCAGATAAATTATCAGATATAGATGTTGAGCATAAAGATACTTATCAAAAAAATGCTAAAGAATTTATCAAAAAAGCTACTGAATTAAACGTGAAGTATAAAGATAAATTTGATAAAGTCAGTCAAAAAACTTTTGTTACTCAACATACTGCATTTTCTTATCTTGCTAAGAGATTTGGGTTAAATCAACTTGGAATCGCAGGCATATCACCAGAGCAAGAACCAAGTCCAAGACAACTAACAGAAATTCAGGAATTTGTTAAAACCTATAAGGTTAAGACTATTTTTACTGAAAGTAATGCTTCTTCGAAAGTTGCAGAAACTCTTATCAAATCAACAGGTGTAGGTCTCAAGACTCTAAATCCTCTAGAAGCTGATCCTGAAAATGACAAGACCTATTTAGAGAATCTTGAAGAAAACATAACTATTTTACTAGAAGAGCTTAAATAAGAATTATGATTGAAGTTGAAATTGTATCGATAAGCGGCTTAGTACTTTTGAACAATAGCATTTTGGAAGACTTAGTATTTTATTTTGATCAATTGCAAAACTTTTTTACAGAAAATCTAACATAAGAGCCAGTAGTGATACTGACTTTTTTTTAATATATAAATCTCTTGACATCCAAGTTAAAATGAGGTAGAATATTCACTGGTTAATTAATCGGTTAAGTAATTTATTTAATCATTTAATAATGAAGACATCATATAAATAATTATAGAAATGAGGTAATCATGAAATTTAAAAAGAAATATATAGCAGCAGGCTCTGCTGTTATCCTTTCCTTAAGTCTGTGTGTTTATGCTCTGAACCAGCATAGTCAGCAGGTCAATACAGACAAAAATCGAGTATCTTATGTTAATGGTAATCAAGAAGCTAAAAAAACCGAAAACTTGACTCCAGACCAGGTCAGTCAAAAAGAAGGTATTCAGGCTGAACAAATTGTCATTAAGATTACTGATCAAGGATATGTAACATCTCATGGTGATCATTATCATTATTACAATGGTAAAATTCCTTTTGATGCAATTTTTAGCGAAGAATTGCTAATGAAAGATCCTAGCTATAAGCTAAAAGATCAAGATATTGTTAGTGAAGTTAAGGGAGGGTACATTATTAAGGTAGATGGGAAATACTATGTTTACCTTAAAGATTCTGCTCATGCAGAAAATATCCGAACAAAAGATGAAATTAATCGTCAAAAACAAGAACATGGTAAAGACGATAAAGGAACTAGTGCTGAAGTATCAGTAGCTAAGTTACAGGGACGTTATACTACTGATGATGGTTATGTCTTTAACGCTTCAGATATCATTAAAGACACCGGTGATGGTTATATAGTACCACATGGTGGTCACTATCATTTCATTCCTAAGAGTGACTTGTCGGCAGGTGAATTAGCTGCCGCAAAAGCTTATTTATCCGGAAATACTTCTGCACTAAGTCAACCTTTGTCCTTGACAGCGAATAAGGAAATTTCTGCTGCAGATGATGGTTATGTCTTTAACCCTAATGATATTGTCAGAGATACAGGTGATGCTTATATAGTAAGACATGGTGACCACTATCATTATATTCCTAAGTCATCTCTTAACAATCCCCCATCACACTCTAACACGGTAGAGTTAGGAAGTCCTTCTAATTCTACAACAAATAATCCGTCACCACATGTCCACCATGAGGAAGAGGATGGTCATGGTTTTGATGCCAATCGAATTATAAGTGAAGATTCAGAAGGTTTTGTCATGACTCATGGCGACCATAATCATTACTTCTTTAAGAAGGATCTAACACCAGAACAAATCAAGGCAGCGCAAGATCATTTGAAAGGTGTAAGAACAGGAACACC
>CAUQVK010000072.1:0-7335 GCA_963521495.1 uncultured Streptococcus sp. | reverse complement strand
AGGGGAATATCCATGAAGAAAATCTCTTCTGTCTGAGCCAATTGGTCTCTTAATGTAGCTAGTTCCTCACGGATAATCTCTCCTTGGATTTGCTTAGACCATTCTCGTTCTTCAGGATTTGAAAAGATAAGACTAGCTAGGAGAGGGCGATTAAGTTCTCCGTTTTCAAGGATGATTTCTTGCCCAAAGTGCTGTACTAGAGCCCTAAACAGACGACCACTAGGTTTCTGTAGTTGGTGGACGACTGCATCGGCATCCACTACTTGAAAGCCTTGCTTTCTTAGAAAATTTGTCACGGTTGACTTACCAGAGGCAATTCCCCCAGTGATTCCAATGATTTTTCCCATCAATTCCTCCTTTGGCACTGAGGACAAAAATGGGTGCCTCGTCCACCTAGTTGGATTTTCTCAATGATGGTGCCACAACGTGAACATTCTTGACCAGCCTTATCATAGACCTGATGAAAATCCTGCATGGTTCCATCTTCCCCAAAGGCATTGGTATAGGTCCGAATGGTGGAACCACCTTTTTCAACAGCCTGTCCCAAAACAGCAATGGTCTGACCATGAATAGCAGTCGCTTCTTCTGCTGTCAAAGTCTGGGAAGGTCTAGCTGGATGAACCTGAGCTCGCCAGAGAACCTCATCCACATAGATATTGCCAAGGCCAGCTACCAAGGTCTGGTCTAAAAGATGGGATTTGATAGGCTTTTTAGACTTAGCTAGAGCAACTTGAAAGACCTGCAAATCAAAGTTTTGTTCGCTTGGTTCAGGCCCTAGTTTTTTAGAAATAAAGTAGGCTTCCAAAAGGTCAGGCGCCAAGAGTTCCATAGTACCAAACTTGCGAACATCCTCATAAACAAGCGTGCCACCATCTTCAAACTGAAAGAAAACATGGGCATGCTTGCGTTCAGGAACCTGGTCTGGATAGTAAAAATACTTGCCCTCCATCCGCAAATGGGAAATCAAAACCTTGTCTGTCAGGCAGAAAAGCAAATATTTACCACGACGTCCCATTGACTCAACAATCTGACCAGACACCTCCTTTTGAAACTCGTCCAAGTCCGTTTTAATCATCTTGGGATAACGAATTTCTATACTCGAAATCTTCTTACCCAAAATCAATTTTTCTAATCCACGACGAACGGTTTCAACCTCAGGTAATTCAGGCATAAGTCCTCCTTCTGTAAAAACAAGAAGCAGGCATGAGCCCACCTCTACTTAGTATTCTTTTTCATTATAGCCAAAGTCAGCCAAATCTAGCTTTTTATCACGCCAGTTTTTCTTGACCTTGACCCAGGTTTCTAGGAAGACCTTGTCTCCTAGCATGAGTTCAATATCACGACGGGCCATACTACCAATTTTCTTAAGCATAGCACCACCTTTACCGATGATAATCCCTTTTTGGCTATCTCGCTCGACCATGATGGTTGCACGGATGTGAACCTTGTCTGTCTCTTCGTCTCGTTTCATAGAATCCACAACTACTGCAACAGAATGCGGAATCTCTTCACGAGTTAGGTGCAAAACTTTCTCGCGAACCATTTCTGATACCAAGAAACGTTCTGGATGGTCTGTAATTTGATCAGACGGGAAATACTGGAAACCTTCGTCCAAATTTTCACTCAAAATATCCACTAGACGAGAGACGTTATTTCCCTGAAGAGCTGAGATTGGAACAATTTCCTTGAAGTCCATCTGATTACGAAAAGCATCAATCTGAGACAAGAGCTGGTCTGGATGAACCTTATCGATCTTGTTCACAACCAAAATCACAGGAACCTTGGCAGCCCTGAGACGCTCGATAATCATATCGTCCCCCTTACCACGTGCTTCATCAGCAGGCACCATGAAAAGAACTGTGTCTACTTCACGAAGGGTGCTATAGGCAGATTCTACCATAAAATCTCCTAGAGCCGTTTTAGGCTTGTGAATCCCTGGCGTATCGATAAAGACGATTTGCTCCTTATCGGTCGTGTAAATTCCCATGATTTTATTGCGCGTTGTCTGCGCCTTATCACTCATGATGGCAATCTTTTGCCCCATGACGTGATTTAAAAAGGTTGACTTCCCAACATTGGGACGTCCTAAAATGGCTACAAAGCCTGATTTAAAAGTCATAATTTCCTCTTAATTCTTAAAATAGTAAATCCCAAATACGTGGGAGAAAAATAAGGGCACCCGTAACTGCTGCAAAAAGCGACACTACAAGCACAGCACCAGCTGCCATATCCTTGGCTTTCTTTGCCAACATAGAAAAGTGATAGTGACTGGCCAAATCAACCACATTTTCGATAGCTGAATTCATGATTTCAAAGGCTACCACTAAGAAAATGCTTAACAGTAGAAAGAGCCATTCGATTCGTGAAACCTGAAAAACAAAACCTGCAAGGATAACTATAAGGGATGTCACTGCATGTTTTCGCATATTACGTTCGTCCTTGATAGCGGTAAAAATACCTGTCAAGGCAAATTCTAAACTAGAAATCAGGTCCCGATTTTTCCATTTTCGTTTATTGTCTTGTGAGTCCATAGGCTGTTAAAATCTCTTCTTGTAAACCGAACATCTCCGCTTCTTCTTCCGGAGTGTAGTGATCGTAGCCGTTGATATGTAAAAAGCCGTGTACTGCCAAGAAGCCCATTTCACGCTCAAAGCTGTGACCATATTCTTCGGCCTGCTCGTGCGCCTTATCGATTGAGATGAACAATTCCCCAATATAGGCATCAAACTCAGACATCATCTCTGCCAATTCTGGATTTTCAAGCAAATCCTCTTCGTCAAAGGCAATTTCCAATTCTGGCTTATACTCGAGGCTGATAACATCTGTCGGACGGTCTGTGTCACGGTACTCAAGGTTGAGTTCATGGCTACGTTGATTAGTCACAAAAGTAACTGCCATCTCCTTGTCTTCTTTTCCTATTTTTTGAGCTGCAAATTCCAAAATTTCTTGGGTTTGTTGCAAAATATCTTTTGAAACTTGACCAGTTTCATCTACCATTTCAATATACATGTGCTTCTCGATTCTCTTTACTTGGCTTTATTATACCATATTTCCATGATTTTATTCTACCTTTTTGATATAATACTATGGAATACAATCACAAGGAGAATACGATGTCATTTGACGGATTTTTTTTACACCATATGATTAAAGAATTACAAAGAGAGTTAATCAATGGTCGCATTCAGAAAATCAATCAACCTTTTGAACAAGAGTTGGTCTTGCAAATCCGCAGCAATCGCCAAAGCCATCGTTTGCTCCTTTCTGCTCATCCAGTTTTCGGACGTATCCAGCTGACCCAAACTACCTTTGAAAACCCAGCCCAACCTTCTACCTTTATCATGGTTTTAAGAAAGTATTTACAAGGAGCCGTGATTGAATCCATTAATCAGGTGGGAAATGACCGTATCGTGGAAATCACCGTTTCCAATAAAAACGAGATTGGGGACCATATCCAAGCTACTCTTATTATCGAAATTATGGGGAAACATAGCAATATTCTTCTAGTAGATAAGAGTAATCACAAAATTCTAGAAGTCATTAAACACGTCGGCTTTTCACAAAATAGCTACCGTACCTTGCTTCCTGGATCGACCTACATCGCTCCGCCAAGTACGGAATCTCTCAATCCTTTTACTATCAAGGATGAAAAACTCTTTGAAATCCTGCAAACACAGGAAACGACAGCTAAAAATCTTCAAAGCCTCTTTCAAGGTCTGGGACGCGATACGGCAAATGAATTGGAAAGGATACTGGTTAGTGAAAAACTTTCCACTTTCCGTAACTTTTTCAATCAAGAAACCAAGCCATGCTTGACTGAGACTTCCTTCAGTCCAGTTCCTTTTGCAAATCAGGTGGGAGAGCCTTTTGCCAGTCTTTCTGATTTGTTGGACACCTACTATAAGGATAAGGCTGAACGCGACCGTGTCAAACAGCAAGCCAGTGAACTCATTCGTCGTGTTGAAAATGAACTTCAAAAAAATCGCCATAAGCTGAAAAAACAGGAAAAAGAGTTACTGGCGACAGACAATGCTGAAGAATTTCGTCAAAAAGGGGAATTGCTGACAACCTTCCTCCACCAAGTGCCTAACGACCAAGACCAGGTTATCCTAGACAACTACTACACCAACCAACCGATCACAATTGCACTAGATAAGGCTCTGACTCCCAACCAGAATGCCCAACGCTATTTTAAACGCTACCAGAAACTCAAAGAAGCTGTTAAATACCTGACTGAACTGATCGAAGAAACCAAGGCCACTATTCTCTATCTGGAAAGTGTAGAAACCGTCCTCAACCAAGCTGGGTTGGAAGAAATCGCTGAAATCCGTGAAGAATTGATTCAAACAGGATTTATCCGTAGACGACAACGGGAAAAAATCCAAAAACGTAAAAAACCAGAGCAATATCTGGCTAGTGATGGTAAAACTATTATCTATGTTGGACGTAATAACCTACAAAATGAAGAACTGACCTTTAAAATAGCCCGCAAGGAGGAACTTTGGTTCCACGCCAAAGACATTCCCGGAAGCCATGTTGTTATCTCTGGAAATCTCACTCCTAGCGATGAAGTCAAGACGGATGCTGCTGAACTAGCTGCTTATTTCTCTAAAGGTCGCCTGTCAAATCTGGTTCAGGTAGATATGATTGAAGTCAAGAAACTCAACAAACCAACTGGTGGAAAACCAGGCTTTGTCACTTACACAGGACAAAAGACCCTCCGTGTCACACCAGACCCAGAAAAAATCGCATCCATGAAAAAATCCTGATTTTACTTGAAATCAGGATTTTTAACTTACTTCCTTAACAAATCTGAAAACAATCAAGAACAGATTGATTGCAGTTTACCTCAGAGACTCTTTTACTTCCTTGCGGAGATTTTCTAGACTGCTGATTCCGTATTTGTCCATGACTTTTGGTAAATTTTCGATGATATCAGGACAGGCATATGGATTGGTAAAGTTGGCTGTTCCAACTCCGATAGCAGATGCTCCAGCCAGATACATTTCTAGGGCAGCTTCAGCCGAATCCACTCCCCCCATTCCAATGATAGGCAGGTCTGTTGTTTGGGCAACTTGTCGTATGAGTTTGAGAGCTACTGGAAAGACTGCTGGGCCAGACATTCCACCTGTTCCATTAGCCAAGATTGGTTTTCTGCTTTTAAGGTCAAAACGCATACCAACCAGAGTATTAATCATAGTTAAGCCACTTGCTCCCGCATCTTCTGCAGCTTTTGCGACAGTGACGATATCGGTCACACTAGGGGTTAGTTTGACATAAACTGGTACATCAGAGGCTTCCACCGCTGCTTTCACCACATCATAAGCTAAATCTGGATCTTGACCAATCAAGAGTCCATGATTACAGTGATCTACATTGGGGCAAGAAATATTGAGCTCAATAGCCTTTACATTAGCCGCCTTGGAAATCCCATGAGAAACAGCCGCATACTCTTGTTTTGAAAAACCAGCTACATTGGCGATAATAGGAAGATTTGGATACTCTCTTTCTAGCCAAGGTAACTTTTCAGCCAAAACAACTTCCAAACCAGGATTTTGCAAACCGATTGCATTGAGCATGCCAGCAGGTGTTTCTGCCACCCTTGGAGTTGGATTGCCAAAACGGGGTTCAAGGGTTGTCGCCTTGATCATAATAGAACCTAAAAGGTCTAAATCATAGTACTTGGCATACTCTTGACCAAAACCAAAACAGCCTGATGCTGGAATAATCGGATTTTTCAAATCCAAGCCTGGTAGAGAAACTTGTAAACGATTTGTAGTCATAATTTTCTCCTTATAATACAACTGTTCCTGTGCGGAAAACAGGGCCATCTTCACAGACGCGTTGGCTGACCGTCTCGCTTTCTGGCACTTTTAGGACGCAGGCATAGCAGGCCCCCATCCCACAAGCCATACGAGATTCCAGAGATAGATAGGCTCTTGGGTGGTCATAAAAGGTTTGATTGATATACTTCATCATTCCAGGCGCCCCACATGAGTAAACAGCATCAAACTGACTGTCTAAATCCTTGATGACTACAGAAACATTTCCCTTAATACCATAAGAACCATCATCTGTCGTTACAAAGACCTGACCATATTGAGCCAATTCCTTTTCGAGAATAACAGAATCCCTATTGGCAAAACCGAGGACTGTCACTACTTTCACACCACGCGCATGCAATTTCTTCGCCACCTCAAGAAGGGGAGGAACACCAATCCCACCTCCAACGAGGAGAACCTGGCTCTGCTCATCTAAGTCAGACAAGTCAAAACCATTCCCCTGAGGGCCCATCACATCAAGAGTATCTCCCTGACTTAAGGTTGAAAAAATAGCTGTCCCAGCTCCCTCAATCCGATAAATAAGATGACACTGCTTATTAGCCTTATCGATAGACGAAATTGAAATAGGGCGACGCAAAAGATGGGCATCATCAGGCACACGCAGATGAAGAAATTGGCCTGCTCGCATAGCTTCAACCATTTCCCCTTCTAGGACTAATTCAAAGATTGCTGGCGCGATTTCCTCCTGTGCAACCACCTTCATGGTTTCCAAACGAATTGCACCCAAACGTTTCTTACATGTGGGATTCATGACTTTTCCTCCTTAAATTTTAAGGGGACCAGATAAAGAAAAGACCTTGCTAGTGCAAGGCCTCAGTTAAAATCGTACAACACAAGAGAGCACACTCAAAAAGTCTCCTCTAGAAAATTGCACTATTCTTTTATCTGACACCTTGTGAGTCTCTCTGGACTCCCCTTAAAGGTTAAATTTTTATTAGTATACTCTTTCAGCTAAAAAAAGTCAAGTAGAAAACGAACATTCTACTTGACTTCACGAGATTATTTTTCACGAATGACTTCGACCTTGTAGCCATCAGGGTCTTTGACAAAGTAATAGTTAGGTGCAGTTCCTGGTAGACCATTTGGCTCAGTCACTTCATAGCCTTTGGCACTGTGCTCTTGATGAAGAGCCTCAAGATCAGGTGTACTGAGGGCGATATGGGCAAATCCATCTCCAACCACATAAGGACCGTGATCGTAGTTATAAGTCAACTCCAACTCATAGTCGTCACCCTCAAGTCCTAGATAGACAATCGTGAAGGCATGGTCTGGAAAATCTCTGCGACGCAATTCTTTAAAACCAAAAGCATCTTGATAAAATGCAATTGATTTTTCAAGATTTTCTACTCGCAAGCAAGTGTGTAGCATTTTTGAAGCCATATTTTTCTCCTTTATTTTTAAAAAGACTGGGACAATCCTGTTCCAGTCTTATCTGTTATTATTTACCAAGTTTTGCTTTAGCTGCATCTGCAAGAGCTGTGAAAGCTGCTGC
>CAUQVK010000071.1:0-7458 GCA_963521495.1 uncultured Streptococcus sp. | reverse complement strand
AGTATAGCACAGGAAGTGATTTTTGCGCTTTTTTACTGTATTTTTTCAAATAAAAAGAGTCTGAGACAAAATAGTTCTCAGTCACAAAAAAGCTAGAGATTTCCAATTGTGGAACTCTAGCTTTTTAATTTTGAGTCGTTCTCTTATTGTATTTTAGGAGGTTATTGGCCATAAGTACCAATCCCATGTCAATTCTCACTTGACGCTTCCCTCTCAGATTACATCTCTTGTAACCCAAACAAGCCTTTATCTGCCCAAAGACAGGTTCCACATCAATCTTGCGTTGAGCGAAAATCTGTCTACCTTCAGGAGATAAAAGCGCCTGACATTCTTTAGCTTTCAAGTTTTGATAGCGTTCGTTCATATACAGTCCCTTTTGAGGGGCTGATTCAGGTTCATCTGCGTAGTAAACCTTGATTTCCTGTTGAAAGTCCATCTGTGTTTTCTGATGTTTGATATGGTGAAAACGATAGCACCAGCTATCATCTCTATCAGCTCTTGCTTTTTCACTTTCAAAATAAGGAAGCGGAGAAATTTTTCGGACTCATTGAGGACAATCTAAAGGAGGTTCATCCTCTTTTTCAGACTGTCTTTAAAACCTTTCTAAAGGGCAAAGAGAAAATCGTCAATGCCCTTCAGTTACCCTATTCCAACGCAAAATTAGAAGCAACGAATAATCTCATCAAACTTACCAAGCGCAATGCCTTTGGTTTTCGGAACTTTGAAAACTTCAAAAAACGGATTTTCATCGCTCTGAACATCAAAAAAGAAAGGACGAAATATGTCCTTTCTCGATCTTAGCTTTTCCTCAACCCACTACAGTTGACAAAGAGCCATTCTATTTTACAAAGACTATCGCAACCATGCAAAAAAGCAACGGCAAATCCGTTACTTTTTTTGGAGATAAGGGACTATTGTCCCAGACTCTTTTAGTGTCTGACTTAAATAATTGTTCTTCTGGGAACTAAACCGAATTAAGCTTCGATTTCTGTAACCATACCTGAACCAACAGTACGTCCACCCTCACGGATAGAGAATGTAGTACCTTGTTCTACGGCGATTGGGTGGATCAACTCAACGTCGATTGTCACGTTATCACCAGGCATTACCATTTCAGTACCTGCTGGAAGTTCGATTGAACCTGTAACGTCAGTAGTACGGAAGTAGAATTGTGGACGGTAGTTGTTGAAGAATGGAGTGTGACGTCCACCTTCTTCTTTAGTAAGGATGTAAACTTCACCTTTGAATTTAGTGTGTGGGTTGATTGAACCTGGTTTAGCGATAACTTGTCCACGTTCGATTTCGTCACGTTGAACACCACGAAGAAGGACACCTACGTTATCTCCTGCAAGACCTTCGTCAAGTTGTTTACGGAACATTTCAACACCAGTAACAACTGCTTTTTGAATTTCTTCTTTGATACCAACGATTTCGATTTCGTCGTTGACTTTAACGATACCACGGTCGATACGTCCTGAAGCAACTGTACCACGTCCAGTGATTGAGAATACGTCTTCGACTGGAAGAAGCAATGGTTTGTCAGTGTCACGTTCTGGTTCTGGGATGTACTCATCAACTGTGTTCATCAATTCCATAACGATGTCTTCGTATTTAGAGTCACCTTCAAGGGCTTTAAGAGCTGAACCTTGGATAACTGGAAGATCGTCACCTGGGAAGTCGTATTCTGACAAGAGGTCACGGATTTCCATTTCAACCAATTCAAGCAATTCTTCATCGTCAACCAAGTCAACTTTGTTCATGAAGACGATAAGGTGTTTAACACCAACCTGACGTGAAAGAAGGATGTGCTCACGAGTTTGTGGCATTGGTCCGTCAGTTGAAGCTACTACAAGGATAGCTCCGTCCATTTGAGCAGCACCAGTGATCATGTTTTTAACGTAGTCCGCGTGTCCTGGAGCGTCGATGTGAGCGTAGTGACGTTTTTCAGTTTCGTACTCAACGTGCGCAGTGTTGATAGTGATACCGCGTTCGCGTTCTTCTGGAGCAGCATCGATAGACGCATAGTCTTTAGGTTGGTTAACTGATGAAGGCAAGCGACGTGCCAAAACAGTTGTGATAGCTGCAGTTAGGGTAGTTTTACCGTGGTCAACGTGTCCGATAGTACCAATGTTAACGTGTGGTTTACTACGATCGTATTTTTCTTTTGCCATTTGAGTAAAAGCCTCCAATAAAATATATTTTATAGATAGACAGTAGGCAATACAGTCTAACTTTCCTTACTATTTTATCAAATTTCTGCTAAATTGCAAGTGTTTTACAAAGTTTTTGTGAATTATTCTAATTCTATCAGTCTTTTAACGCATTTATTTTATTTACTAAGTTCTTAAAAAATAAAAATCAGGTTTCCCTGACCAGATTGAAGACAAAGTTCTTAGACTACAAATTTCTAAGGGCTTTTCTTTGTGTAAAGTCGTATAAAAGATGTAAGAAAAGTTGTGAGGTGTTCCCTATGTTTCACAAAGAAAATCCAGACTACAAGCGCAATCAAGTTGGTTTTTACATGCTAGATGAACTCGTTCCGCAAGACCATTTTCTTCGTCAGGTTGAGCAGGTTATCGATTTTTCCTTCATCTATGACTTGGTTGCAGATACTTAAAAGGGCGTCCTAGTTTAGACCCTGTTATGCTGGTTAAAATCCCTCTCATCCAATGTTTCTACGGTATCCGTTCCATGCGCCAAACTATCAAGGACATTGAGGTCAATACCGCCTATCGCTGGTTTCTGGGTTTGAGTTTAAACGATAAGGTTCCTCATTTTACCACCTATGGCAAAAATTACAATCGTCGTTTTCAAGATAAGGAAGTAATCGAGGAAATTTTTCATTATGTCCTATCCATTGTATGGGGGCAAGGTTTGATTGAACCGACTGAGATTTTTATTGATGGAACTCATATCAAGGCCGCAGCCAATAACCACAAATATACTCATCAAGTGTTAGACAAGCAAGCTAAGTTTATGAGTGAGCAACTGGAAGTTGAGATTGACTTAGATCGGCAAAAGTACGGAAAAAAGTCGCTCGAGCCCGCAAAAAAAGCGAGGCTGAACCGAAGAAGACTTCTACTACAGACCCTTAAAATGATTGGTTTCACAAGAGGGAGCATAAAGAAGTATTCGCCTACAATGCCCAAGTAGGATGCGATCAGCATGGATGGGCACTAGCTTATAGTATCGATGCTGGCAATGTGCATGACAGTCAGGCTTTTCTTGCACTTTTTGAACAGTTGGAGAGATTTCAACCTGACTACCTTATCGCCGATTCTGGCTATAAGACTCCAAGTATTGCAAAATTCTTCCTTGACCAAATATTACACCTGTATTCCCTTATACTCGCCCTCGTGGAAAGAAAGGGAAACTTATACTCTGACAAAATCTCTTCAAACCACGTCAGCTTTGCCTTGCCGTACTCAAGTACTGTCTGTGGCTAGCTTCCTAGTTTGCTTTTTGATTTTCATTGAGTATTAGCCCTAAGGATTTTATCTATGATGAATACTATGACTGTTACCTTTGCCCTGAAAATCAAGTGTTAGCTTACTCTACAACAAATCGCGATGGCTATCGTGAGTATAAAAGTAATCCTAAGATTTGCGCAAATTGTCCTCTGTTATCCAGTTGCACAGAAAGTAAGAAGAAACAGAAAGTCGTTACTCGCCATATTTGGAGGGAGTATTTAGAGCTTTGTGAGGAAATTCGGCATCAAAAGGGAAGTAAGGAACTTTACCAGAAACGTAAAGAAACGGTGGAGCGGCTTTTTGGTACAGCCAAAGAATACCACAATCTACATTATACAAGAGAAGTGGGGAAAGTCCAAAATGAAGGCAAAAGTTGGACTTACTTTGGCATGCCTGAATATCAAAAAATTAGTAAAAATGATGGCGGGGAAGCCTTTTTATTTTTCGCTAAAAACTATTTTGATAAAGATTTCAGCCTGTTTTGAGAATAGTCGCGCTGAAGATATAAAAAAGAGTCTGGGACAAAAGTCTAACCTTAAATATAAAAAGCGAACAAAACGAGTTATCTGACACTCAGAATTCTGTCTTGTTCGCTTTTTTGTCTAATCTATCGATTTTAGAAATTTATAATAAAGAATTCCTAAAATCAAAATCTTTTTGTCCCAGTCTCTTCAATCTGATCAGGTTTCCCTGAGTTTTACTTTGCTAATTCTCTTTCACGTTCGTTCATAATTTTATGATTTTCGTATAAACGAGATAAAAACTTAGAGATTTCTTTTAAGATAGAGTAGGTAGGTACTGCTACAATCATACCAATCACACCATAGATATTACTTGACAATAAAAGTAAAACTAAAATTGTAATAGGATGTACTTTCATAACACTACCCACAATTCTAGGATATAAGATATTGCCATCTACCTGTTGAAGTACGAGCATGTAAATAATTGCTATAATCATCCTATGTGGATCAGTAAAAATATTCGAAATAATCATTGGTATCAAGCCAATACTTGGACCAACATAAGGAATTAGATTTGCTAAACCAGAAAAGATTGCAAACACCAAGGCATATTTTATTCCAATGACACTATATCCTATATAGGCAAGACAACCGATAATAACAGCATCAATTGAAACACCACTAATGTAGCGAGCAATTGTAGCATTCAAATTTTTTAACAATCCAGCAATACGTAGTCGATCATTCTTTAATATCGTTCTTTCCAGCATAGGTAAAAATTTATTACCATCTAGTAAAAAATAGATCAGAAATACAGGGGTCATAATAATAATCAACACAGTACTAAAGAGAGCTGATATAATACTGCCTACACTATTGGTTACACTATTTAAGATATTTTGTAAAATGTCTACATAAGAAATATTTAACTGTTGAATACTTGCTTGAATATCCAAATTTTGGAAGGCTGGATAGGTAGACAAATCCATAATTAAATCTTGTATTCGACTGTAAATCGTTTGGCTTGTTGCAATCAAACTGGTTAACTGATTGATCAAAATTGGTAACAAATAAATTATACCGAAAACAAGACCACAGATTAGGGCACATAAGGTCAGTAAAATACCAATTATTCGATTAATTTTGAAATATTTCTGTAAAAAAATAACAATCGGATTGGTTAAATAATATAAAAAGCCACCTAATAAAAAAGGAATCATAATCGTATTTGCAACAGTTACGAATGGAGTGATAATTGATCCCATCTCTCTCCAAAGGTAAAAAATGATGGTCAGTAGCAAAATTTCACTTGTCCAAAAAAATAATTTATTCTTACGAAACATATGTAACCTCCACTTATCTATTTTACCATACTTTCAAAAAAGCTGGTTTATCATATCATGAAAGTGGGAATATTTTTTTCTTTATGATAGAATAAACTTATTATGAAAAAAACTATTTTGATCCTATTAACTCTCTCGTTTATCAGTTCAGCTTCTACAGTTCTTGCTCAAGATCTAAATATACCAGCCAAGCATATCATTGCTGTTGAAGCAAATACTGGTAAAATTCTGTATGAAAAAGATGCAACTCAACCTGTAGAGATTGCATCAATTACAAAGTTGCTTACTGTCTATCTTGTTTATGAAGCACTTGAAAATGGCAGTATCTCTCTATCAACTCCAGTTGATATTTCTGACTATCCATATAAATTAACGAGCAATCCTAAGGCTAGTAATTTACCAATGGAAGCTCGTAAATATACTGTCGAAGAATTACTAGAAGCTACTCTAGTCTCTAGCGCTAATAGTTCAGCTATTGCCTTAGCTGAAAAAATTGCTGGCTCTGAAAAAGACTTTGTAGACAAGATGCGTAATAAACTCTTAGAATGGGGAATCAAAGATGCGACTATTGTCAACACAACAGGCCTCAATAACGAAACACTAGGAGATAACATTTATCCAGGTTCTAAAAAAGATGAAGAAAATAAACTAAGTGCTTACGATGTCGCTATTGTTGCCCGTAATCTTATTAAAAAATACCCACAAGTACTAGAAATCACAAAGAAACCTTCTTCTACTTTTGCAGGGATGACCATCACTTCAACTAACTACATGTTAGAGGGAATGCCTGCTTTTCGCGGTGGTTTTGATGGGCTAAAAACAGGAACCACTGAAAAATCCGGAGAATCATTTGTCGGTACTACTATGGAAAAAGGAATGAGAGTTATCACAGTTATTCTAAATGCAGAACACCAAGACAAAAATCCTTATGTCCGATTTACAGCTACATCAACCCTAATGGACTATATTTCATCTAATTTTGCTCTACGTAAGATTGTAGAAAAGGGTGAAACTTATAAAGATAGCAAATCTCCTGTGGAAGATGGCCAAGATAACAGTGTTAATGCAGTTGCCCAAGAAGATATTTCTCTTGTCGAACGTTTAGGAACCCAAGCTAAACCAACTATCCAATTTGTTCCAACTGCTAAAGCAATTCCAGCACCTCTTGAGGCCGGAACAGTCGTTGGACATCTAACTTACGAAGATAATGATTTAATCGGGCAAGGCTATATTACCACTGAGCGTCCAAATTTCGAAATGGTTTCTGAAAAGAAAGTTGAGAAAGGATTATTCTTAAAAGTCTGGTGGAATCAATTTATCCGTTTTATTAATGAGAAACTATAAAAAAATCGCGATTTTTTTCGCGATTTTTTTGCTAATTTATTAATCCTATTTTAGGATATTATTAACCAACAGATCCTTCCATCTCATAGCTAATCAAGCGATTAAGCTCAACTGCATATTCCATTGGAAGTTCTTTTGTGAAGGGTTCAACAAATCCCATGACAATCATCTCAGTTGCTTCAGATTCTGACAAACCACGACTCATGAGATAGTACAATTGTTCTTCTGAAATCTTGGAGACCTTAGCCTCGTGCTCCAAGGCAACTTGCGAGTTGTGGATTTCATTGAATGGAATGGTGTCAGATGCTGACAAATCATCCATGATAATAGTATCACACTCGATGTGGGAAACAGATTTCTTAGAGTTTTTATTAAAGGTTACCTGTCCACGGTAGTCTACTTTTCCTCCACCTTTAGCAATCGATTTAGAAACGATAGAGGAACTTGTGTGTGGCGCATTGTGAATCATCTTAGCACCAGTATCTTGGTGTTGCCCTGCATTAGCAAAAGCGATCGAAAGCATGGTACCACGCGCACCTTCTCCATCAAGGTAAACAGATGGATATTTCATGGTAGTTTTAGCACCTAAGTTTCCATCAATCCACTCAACAGTCGCATCTTTTTGGGCTTTAGCACGCTTAGTAACCAAGTTATAAACGTTGTCAGACCAGTTTTGGATGGTTGTATAACGCATATAAGCGCCATCCAAGGCAAAGATTTCAACGATGGCTGCATGTAAACTATTGCTTGAATACGTTGGTGCAGTGCATCCTTCTACGTAATGGACACTTGCTCCCTCATCAACGATAATCAAGGTACGTTCAAACTGACCAGTAT
>CAUQVK010000070.1:0-7672 GCA_963521495.1 uncultured Streptococcus sp. | reverse complement strand
AGTTGTCTTATACCATTGTCCTTGCTTCAAGTCGTAGTATGGAGCCAGTTGAGTTAGTTGAATCTTATCCAGTAACGGAAGTTTTCATGGAAGGCGCAACTAACCAACTAGATCAGGAAGTTTTAGACGATGATTTGGTCTTGCCTATCGAAAATGGAGAACTTGATCTTGCTGAGAGCGTGTCAGACAATATCCTACTAAACATTCCTATCAAGGTCTTGACGGCTGAAGAAGAAGCTGGTCAAGGATTTGTGTCAGGAAATGACTGGCAAATCATGACAGAGGAAGAATACCAAGCCCAACAAGCAGTTAAGAAAGAAGAAAACAGTCCTTTTGCTGGCTTACAAGGACTATTTGATGGAGACGAATAATGGTTTTGTCAAAAAAACGAGCACGAAAGGTGCTAGAAGAAATCATTGCTCTTTTTCCAGATGCCAAGCCCAGTCTTGATTTCACCAATCATTTTGAACTCTTGGTTGCGGTCATGTTGTCAGCGCAGACGACGGATGCAGCGGTAAATAAGGCCACACCGGGTCTCTTTGCTGCCTTTCCAACGCCACAAGCCATGTCTGTTGCTACTGAGAGTGAGATTGCTTCACACATTTCTCGCCTGGGACTGTATCGCAATAAGGCTAAATTCCTAAAAAAATGTGCCCAACAGTTACTAGATGATTTTGATGGTCATGTCCCTCAGACACGTGAGGAATTGGAGAGTTTGGCGGGTGTTGGTCGCAAGACAGCCAATGTTGTTATGAGTGTAGGATTTGGGATTCCAGCTTTTGCAGTAGATACTCATGTAGAACGCATCTGTAAACACCATGATATCGTCAAAAAATCAGCGACACCGCTTGAGGTTGAAAAGCGAGTCATGGATATCTTGCCGCCGGAGCAGTGGCTAGCAGCCCATCAGGCCATGATTTACTTTGGACGAGCCATCTGTCATCCCAAAAATCCTGAATGCGATCATTATCCCCAGTTATATGATTTTAGCAATGTGTAAGATGGAGCATGAAAAGGTTTTTGCTTGATTTTAGCCCTTCTTTGTGCTATAGTAATTGATAACTAAATATTCCTTTAAACCTGTCCCGTGAGGCAGGCAAGGAGCGTGATAAAGTAGAAGGGTGAGGTCTATACTGCTTGCAGTAAAGGCCCGCTTGACTATACATTTTCAAGTCTCCTTGTTTAAGGAGACTTTTCTTTTTGGAGGTTTGTCATGAAGACAAAAGAAGTTGTAGACGAATTAACCGTCAAACGTGCAATTACGCGTATTACTTACGAGATTATTGAACGAAACAAAGACTTGAATAAAATCGTTTTAGCAGGTATTAAAACTCGAGGTGTCTTTATCGCCAATCGTATCCAAGAACGCTTGGAGCAGTTGGAAAATATCTCTGTTCCTGTTGTAGAACTAGATACAAAACCCTTCCGTGATGATGTCAAAAGTGGCGAAGATACTTCTTTGATTTCTGTAGATGTGACGGATCGTGAAGTTATTTTGGTAGATGATGTGCTTTATACAGGTCGTACTATTCGTGCTGCTATTGATAATATTGTCGGCCATGGTCGCCCAGCTCGCGTGAGCTTAGCAGTTCTCGTCGATCGTGGTCATAGAGAATTGCCAATCCGTCCAGATTACGTTGGAAAAAATATCCCAACTAGTCGTTCTGAAGAAATCATCGTAGAGATGGCAGAACTTGATGGCCAAGACAGAGTTCTGATTACTGAAGAAGCTTAGAAAGCTAAAGGAGTAGCCATGTCAGAAAATCAACAAGCATTGAACCATGTGGTGTCCATGGAAGACCTCACTGTCGATCAAGTTATGAAACTGATCAAGCGTGGGATTGAGTTTAAAAATGGAGCCCAACTACCCTATGAAGATCACCCTATCGTGTCTAACCTTTTCTTTGAAGACTCGACACGGACTCATAAATCCTTTGAAGTTGCAGAGATTAAATTGGGGCTAGAACGTATAGATTTTGATGTTAAGAGCAGTTCAGTCAATAAAGGTGAGACTCTTTATGACACTATTTTGACCCTATCTGCACTTGGTGTAGATGTCTGTGTTATTCGCCACCCAGAGGTTGACTACTATAGACAGTTGATAGAGAGTCCGACTATAAAGACCTCGATTATCAATGGTGGGGATGGTTCAGGGCAACACCCAAGTCAGAGCTTGCTTGATTTGATGACAATTTATGAAGAATTTGGTCACTTTGAGGGTCTCAAGGTTGCTATTGCAGGTGACTTGGACCACTCACGTGTTGCCAAATCCAATATGCAGATTTTGAAACGCTTGGGAGCTGAACTTTACTTTGCTGGACCTGAGGAATGGAGAAGTCAAGAGTTTGCAGACTATGGACAGTTTGTAACCATTGATGAAATCATTGATCAGGTTGATGTCATGATGTTTCTTCGAGTCCAACATGAACGCCATGATAGTGGAGCTGTCTTTTCAAAAGAGGACTACCATGCCCAACATGGTTTGAATCAAGAACGTTATGATCGTTTGAAAGAAACAGCGATACTCATGCACCCAGCCCCAGTCAATCGTGATGTAGAAATTGCTGACCATTTGGTGGAAGCACCTAAATCACGGATTGTTCAACAAATGACCAATGGGGTCTTTGTCAGAATGGCAATCTTAGAATCGGTTCTGGCAAGTAGAAAAAAGAATTAAAACACAAGACGTTAAAAGACGTCAGTGAGCGTCCACGAGAGGTGAAAATATGACAAAAAGACTTCTAATATTAGAAGATGGCACAGTTTTTGAGGGCAAGGCCTTCGGTGCAGATATTGATGTAACAGGTGAAATTGTCTTCAATACTGGGATGACAGGTTACCAAGAATCGATAACAGACCAGTCTTACAATGGACAAATCTTGACCTTTACTTATCCTTTGGTAGGAAATTATGGAATTAATCGTGATGACTATGAATCCATTATCCCTACTTGTAAGGGTGTTGTGGTTTTTGAAGAAGCACGTAGAGCTAGCAACTGGCGTAACCAGATGACACTGGATGAATTCTTGAAAGCCAAGAAAATTCCAGGTATCTCAGGTATTGATACTCGAGCACTTACTAAGATTATCCGTAAACATGGAACCATGCGTGCGACACTGACACATGTGGGTGATAGTATGGACCATGTGACGGACCAGCTCCAAGCAACAGTCTTGCCGACAGACAATATCAAGCAGGTTTCTACTAAAACTTCCTATCCAGCTCCAGGAGTTGGTTTAAGCGTGGTGCTAGTGGACTTTGGTCTCAAGCACTCAATCTTACGTGAGCTTTCTAAGCGTAACTGTAACGTGACCGTCGTTCCTTATTCAACAACGGCTGAAGAAATTCTCCATCTCAATCCTGACGGAGTTATGTTGTCAAATGGTCCTGGTAATCCAGAAGATGTTCCTCAAGCACTCGATATGATTCGTGGTGTGCAAGGAAAAATTCCAATCTTTGGTATTTGTATGGGTCACCAACTATTTGCCATGGCTAATGGTGCCAAGACTTATAAAATGAAGTTTGGTCACCGTGGATTCAACCATGCGGTACGTGAAATTGCAACAGGTCGTGTAGACTTTACCAGTCAAAATCATGGATATGCAGTCAGTCGAGAAGATTTGCCAGAACACCTGATTATCACACATGAAGAAATCAATGACAAGACAGTTGAAGGTGTACGTCATAGATTCCAACCAGGTTTTTCTGTGCAATTCCATCCAGACGCTGCTCCTGGTCCCCATGATGCCAGCTATCTCTTTGATGAATTTATTGAGATGATGGAAGCTTTTAAAGCATCTAACTAATCTGACAGATGATTGTTTTAAAATTATTTAGAATTTATGGAATTGAACACGGGCGGAAAGCCCGGAATTTAGAGCAACTAACTCGGATTGTCAATCCTTCCTTGATTTCCTAAAATTCAATTGCTTTCCAATCGTCCTTAGTATCTTATTTAATGACAACCTGAGAGTTGCCGAATAGAAAGGCAGGTCGTTTCTTTTAGTCGCTATCAGGCGAACTAAAAACTCCCTGCACTAGATTTTTTACCGAAAAGTATCGTTTCGCTAAAAAATCGTCGGAGAATTTATTTAATGGCAACCTGAGAGTTGCCGAATAGAAAGGAGAAGATACATTGTTCGCGGAAGTGAACACGCCCTAAGAACTGTGTGAAAAAGATAAACATCGTCTTGACGCTGAAGGCGTCTGCACCGAGTTTCCTATTTTCACTGTGTTCTTTACGGGCTTTGTATCATAAACTATGCCTAAACGTACTGATATTCAAAAAATTATGGTGATTGGTTCTGGTCCGATTATTATTGGTCAGGCTGCTGAGTTTGACTACGCTGGGACTCAGGCCTGCTTGTCTTTGAAAGAGGAAGGGTATGAGGTTGTTTTGGTTAATTCAAACCCTGCAACAATCATGACAGACAAGGAGATTGCAGACAAAGTTTACATCGAACCGATTACACTTGAGTTTGTGACACGTATTCTCCGTAAGGAGCGTCCCGACGCCTTGCTACCAACCCTTGGTGGGCAAACTGGTCTTAATATGGCCATGGAATTGTCTAAAAATGGTATTCTTGATGAGCTTGGTGTTGAGCTTCTGGGAACTAAATTATCTGCCATTGACCAAGCGGAGGACCGTGACCTCTTTAAACAGTTGATGGAAGAATTGAAACAACCTATTCCAGAATCTGAAATTGTTAACACTGTCGAAGAAGCAGTTGCTTTTGCAGCGACAATTGGCTACCCAGTCATCGTCCGTCCAGCCTTTACTCTAGGTGGTACTGGTGGTGGTATGTGTGCCAATGAGGATGAATTACGTGAAATCGCAGAAAATGGGTTGAAATTGTCACCTGTTACCCAATGTTTGATTGAGCGTTCAATCGCAGGTTTCAAGGAAATCGAATACGAAGTGATGCGAGACTCAGCTGACAATGCTTTAGTTGTTTGTAACATGGAAAACTTTGATCCAGTTGGGATTCACACAGGGGATTCCATTGTATTTGCCCCAGCTCAGACTATGTCAGACTATGAAAACCAAATGCTTCGTGACGCAAGTTTGAGCATTATTCGTGCCCTCAAAATTGAAGGTGGATGTAACGTTCAGTTGGCCCTTGACCCACATAGCTTTAAGTATTATGTTATCGAAGTAAACCCTCGTGTATCGCGTTCTTCTGCCCTTGCTTCTAAGGCGACAGGTTACCCAATTGCCAAATTGGCTGCTAAGATTGCCGTCGGTTTGACCTTGGATGAGGTTATTAACCCAGTCACGGGTTCAACCTATGCCATGTTTGAGCCAGCCCTCGACTACGTGGTTGCCAAGATTCCACGTTTCCCATTTGACAAGTTTGAAAAAGGTGAGCGCCGTCTTGGGACACAGATGAAGGCCACTGGAGAAGTTATGGCAATCGGTCGAAACATCGAAGAATCTCTCCTTAAAGCTTGTCGTTCCCTTGAAATTGGTGTGCACCACAATGAAATGCCTGAACTTGCAGCAGTTTCTGATGATTCCTTGATTGAAAAAGTAGTCAAAGCCCAAGATGACCGCCTCTTCTACGTATCAGAAGCCATTCGCCGTGGCTACACACCAGAAGAAATTGCTGAATTGACTAAGATTGATATCTTTTATCTGGATAAACTCTTGCATATCTTTGAAATTGAGCAAGAATTGGGTGCTCATCCACAAGATCTAGAAGTCTTGAAAACTGCCAAACTCAATGGTTTCTCAGACCGTAAGATTGCTGAACTTTGGGAAACGACTGCTGACCAAGTTCGTCAACTTCGTTTGGAAAACAAGATTGTCCCAGTCTACAAGATGGTCGATACCTGTGCGGCAGAGTTCGATTCTGAAACACCATATTTCTATTCAACCTATGGTTGGGAAAATGAGTCTATCAAGTCTGATAAGGAATCTGTACTTGTACTAGGTTCAGGTCCGATTCGTATCGGTCAAGGGGTTGAGTTTGACTACGCAACTGTTCACTCGGTTAAGGCTATTCAGGCGGCTGGCTATGAAGCTATCATCATGAACTCAAACCCAGAGACCGTTTCTACAGACTTCTCTGTGTCTGACAAGCTCTACTTTGAGCCATTGACATTCGAAGATGTTATGAATGTCATCGACTTGGAGCAACCAAAAGGGGTTATCGTTCAGTTTGGTGGTCAAACAGCTATCAACCTTGCAGAGCCTTTGGCAAAAGCAGGTGTGACCATTCTTGGTACACAGGTTGCTGACTTGGACCGGGCTGAAGACCGTGACCTCTTTGAGCAAGCCCTTAAAGACTTGGATATTCCACAGCCACCAGGACAAACAGCAACCAATGAAGAAGAAGCAGTGCTTGCAGCTCGCAAGATTGGTTTCCCAGTCCTCGTTCGTCCTTCGTATGTTTTGGGTGGACGTGCTATGGAAATCGTGGAAAATGAGGAAGACCTTCGCTCTTACATGCGTACCGCTGTTAAGGCTAGTCCAGATCACCCAGTTCTTGTTGACTCTTACATCGTTGGGCAAGAGTGCGAAGTTGATGCCATTTCAGACGGAGAAAATGTCCTTATTCCTGGTATCATGGAACATATCGAACGTGCCGGTGTTCACTCAGGTGACTCAATGGCCGTTTATCCTCCACAAACCTTGTCTCAAAAGGTGCAGGAAACCATCGCAGACTATACTAAACGACTAGCAATCGGCCTTAACTGTCTTGGAATGATGAACATCCAGTTTGTTATCAAGGATGAAAAAGTCTACGTTATTGAGGTCAATCCACGTGCCAGCCGTACGGTTCCATTCCTTTCTAAGGTAACCAATATTCCTATGGCTCAAGTAGCGACCAAGCTCATTCTTGGGCAAAGACTTGAAGAACTTGGCTACCAAGATGGACTTTATCCTGAAAGTACTCGTGTTCATATCAAGGCGCCTGTCTTCTCCTTTACGAAACTAGCTAAGGTAGACAGCTTGCTTGGTCCTGAAATGAAGTCAACAGGTGAAGTTATGGGTTCTGATACTACTTTGGAAAAAGCTCTCTATAAGGCTTTTGAAGCTTCTTACTTACACTTGCCAACTTTTGGTAACGTTGTATTTACCATTGCTGATGATGCCAAAGAAGAAGCCTTGGACTTAGCTCGTCGTTTCCAAAATATTGGCTATGGAATCCTCGCGACAGAAGGGACAGCAGCCTTCTTTGCTAGTCATGGGCTCGAAGCTCAACCTGTTGGTAAGATTGGTGATGATGATCAGGATATCCCAAGCTTCGTTCGCAAAGGAAGAATCCAAGCTATCATTAACACAGTGGGAACCAAACGAACTGCTGACGAAGATGGTGAGCAAATTCGCCGTTCAGCCATTGAACATGGTGTACCCCTCTTTACAGCCCTAGATACAGCTAATGCCATGCTTAAGGTACTTGAAAGCCGTAGTTTTGTCACAGAAGCAATCTAAAATTACAGAAAGAGAAGATGTAAATGTCTTCTCTTTCTTTGTGGTCCAAGTATTTTTTATACAGTGAAGGTTTTTGAAAATTTTTCATTTTAAGAGGTTTAGGATGATTATCTAGATTATAAATAGGGAATCAAGTTAGACTGCTGTAATGACACAAATATGATATAATAGAAGAGATAGATAGAATCGAGGATATTATGTCATTTAGTAAATTTCAGTTTAAAAATTATATTA
>CAUQVK010000069.1:0-7850 GCA_963521495.1 uncultured Streptococcus sp. | reverse complement strand
CTGGATTGGCCACATAGCAAATATTTGCCAGACCTTTTCCTAGATAGTCTACCATACGGTCAATACCTTCCATGCAGAGTTTATTGCCTTCAGTGGCTTCCTTAAAGATGCGTCGGCCATTCCACTGATCAACTGGATCGCCATGTGCTTCAGCTACATATTTCACTAAAGCTGTTGTAGAAGCCAAGTCTTGGAAAGCACCATCTTGCATATGCATATACCCGACTTCACAGGCCGAATTGCTAAATCCATGGAAGACTTTCCCATCCATAATCAAACAACCACCAATACCTGTTCCAATGGTCAAGCAAAGGGTGACACTCGCTCCCTTACCTGAACCAGATACTGCCTCAGCCAGACCTGCACAGTTGACATCATTTTCAATTTCACAAGGAATATTAAAGCTAGTCTCTATTTCCTTCTTGAACTGAGTGCCTGCGTAGTTAGGGATTTGAGGCCCAGCATAGAAAATCTCACCCTTATCTGGATCCACCATTCCTGCAGAAGAAATAGCAACACCTGCTACTGGGCCTTTTTCTAAATAGCTGCCTACGATATCTTTGGTTTTTTGTAAGATATGAGGTCCACCCTTATGCGCCTCTGTTGGCATTTCATGCGATTCAAGAAGTTGCCCCTCTTGATCAACCAAACCATACTTGATGTTAGTTCCACCGATATCAATTGCAACGTAGTGTGTCATAAATACCTCCTTATGGATTAGAGGAAGCGCTCCTTGGTTTCACGAATCAAGGCTGCAGCTGCTTCTACAACTGGACGATCGTCTTCAGTCACTGGCGTCAATGGTGAACGTACAGAACCAATATTCAAGCCTTCATTGATCTTCAAGACTTCTTTAATGACACCATACATATTACCATGTGCAGCAGTGAGTTTACCAATGATAGCGTTAATGGCATATTGTAATTCACGCGCTGTTTCCAAGTCTTTGTCCGCAATCAATTGGTTGAGTTTCAAGAAGAGTTCTGGCATAGCACCATATGTACCACCGATACCAGCTTTGGCACCCATGAGGCGACCACCTAGGAACTGCTCATCTGGACCATTAAAGACGATATGGTCTTCTCCACCAAGGCTAACAAAAGTTTGGATATCTTGAACTGGCATAGAAGAGTTCTTAACACCGATAACACGAGGATTTTTCAACATTTCTGTGTAAAGGCTTGGAGTCAAAGCAACTCCTGCCAATTGAGGAATGTTGTAGATCACATAGTCTGTGTTTGGAGCTGCAGAACTGATATCGTTCCAGTATTTGGCAACTGAGTATTCTGGCAAGCGGAAGTAAATTGGTGGAATTGTTGCAATGGCATCTACTCCCAAGTTTTCAGCGTGGCGAGCCAGTTCCATACTATCTTTAGTATTGTTGCAGGCAACGTGAGCAATGATGGTCAATTTACCCTTGGCAACTGCCATCACTTCTTCCAAAATCAACTTGCGATCTTCAACACTTTGGTAGATACATTCACCAGAAGAACCATTGACATAAAGACCTTGAACACCTTTATCAATGAAGTATTGCACCAAGGCACGCGTACGCTCTGGACTTACTTCTCCTTGATCATCATAACATGCGTAGAAGGCTGGAATGACACCTTCGTATTTTTTTAAATCTGACATAGATTTTCTCCTATTTTTTTATTTTCTGCTAGAGCAGATTCTTTCTTTACTACTTAAGTATACACTTTACAGAAAAGGCTTTCAATATCTTGTGAGAACTTAGATTTTAGTTTCTTTCTTATAGGATTGTTAGAAAGCATTTGAAAGTAGTTTCAGAGGATATACTAAACCTCACTCATACTTTGCAAATAGCCTTTCCATCAAACCTACTTGCAAAAAAGTTAAAAGTCCAAAACCAAAGAGAATAAAAGCGGATCCTCCTAAAAGAAGGGTAAAACCTGATTGATAGAGAAGCATTACGATGAGTAAAAGAATGGCTAACATTAGAAAGAACCAAGGGAAGTTTAAACTAGCCAAGATGAGCCCTTTTTGTAGCACTTCTTTCCATGACAAATCATAACGAGCTGCTATTGGATAACTAGCTAACATCAGTATCGTAAGAAAAATAAGTATTCCTAAACAAATAGCTTTAACAATTTGAAAAGGTAGAGCTGTTTGACCCCAGAAAAGATAGAGATCTAAAAGACTTAAGGAAACAACACCTAACTCTAGCAAACCTAACTGAGTACCTAATTTAAGATTTTGTCTAAATGCGCGAACATAAATCTTAAAGACTGGTAAGCGTCTACTTTTCTTAATTTCAAACATAGTCTGATAGAGGCTAATCTTCGCCACTCCAATTGTCACGATAGGCAAACAAGAAACTACAAAAAGAAGATTGGCTGTTACTACATCCAAGACCTTCTCACTAAAACGCATTAGAAAATTATCTGTATCAAATGCTGCTTTGATAATGTTTGACCCTTTTTGTGACATATTTGCTCCTCTATCATTTTTCTCTGTAAACTGTTTTCTTTTTTGTCAGTAAAGCTTTCATAAGTCCCTACCATGAACAAATCTATTGTTTCTTTTGGACTTTTTTCTTTTTTTATCTATGGATATATAATGTATATATACCCCGGATAGCGCACCAGCTAAAATACTAGGCCAAGTGTGTTCATCAAATCCATCTAGCCCTCCACGAATTATCATCGCAGCCACTATCCAAGCTAACATATATAATAAAAATATACAAAGTGCTTTCATTCTCACATTTTAAAAGTTTATACAACTATATACATCAACTAGATTCACATCTATTTGTAAAATCTTTCCAAAAATCTTTGTCAGTAATCCTAATCTTGCTGCCGAATCCATAAATACTCTGCTGAACTTCAATCCGGCCATACCCCTGGCATTTACGAATAAACATACTGACAATAAGACCTCATCTCTCTACCTCACAAAGATCAATTTCATGATAGATCATTATCAAAGGTCTAAAAAAACAATTCATACTATTTTTAATCAATCAAAATTTTAAAGAGATATTTGCGAACCGTCTCTTCCATACCTGCATAGCCATTTGGTTGGTGCGGTTCTCCTGGGAAGAAAATTGCAAAGTTGTGATAACCCAACAAGAGTGGGTATTTTTCATGACAATGAACAAAGCCAATGTCACTTGCTTCGTCGAATGCTACTGTCTCGTCTTTGATACGTGAACCGTAGCTCGAATATTCATGTCCTTCTACCAGCAAATGCAAATCTGCATAGTTCTTATGGTGTTCAAATTGATTATTTTCAGCTTGATTAAGGACATTTTCCTGAACAACTAGAAATACTTTGTCTCCATCGATTTCATATTTACCTAGTTCAAATGAATCTTTACGATGTTCATAGAGATAATCAATAGCCTTATCAAGATTTGGATGAATTCCTCGATAAAAAGTAATATTTTTTAAATCGTCAAAAATCATTTTTTCTCCTTTTAATACATCATTAAGCTTTTAAAACTAACACCTCCAACAGTCTCATATACTGTCGGAGGCTTTTAGATCGTGCTAACGATAGTAAATTTACTATGTAAAAGAAATACTTCCTTAACCTTTGACAGCTCCCATAGTAATACCTTGAGTGAAGGATTTTTGGAAGACTAGGAAGACTGTTACAATCGGTACTGCAGCAAGAGCGGCCCCTGCCATGATCAAACCATAGTTAGTTGCCATTTCAGCCTGCATAGTCGCAACCCCAAGTGAGATGGTCAAGTTGTTACGTGAAGTCAACATAACCAACTGCATGAAGTAGTCATTCCAAGTATTGATGAAGGTAAAGATTGCGAGAGCTGCAAATCCTGGCTTCACAATAGGGAAAGCTACGCTCCAGAAAGTACGAATCTCACCACAACCGTCAATTTTAGCTGATTCAAGCAACTCTGTAGGGATATTTTCACTGAATTGTTTCATAAGGAAGACCCCAAATGGCCATCCAATCAAAGGCAAGATAACTGCCCAAAGAGTGTCATGAATTCCCATGAAGTTGACGATACGTACCAATGGTACAAGGACAACTTGTTTTGGAAGCGCCATGGCTGCAATAAAGATTGCAAAAAGAATGCGTTGACCATAGAAACGTTTTTTAGCCAATACATAACCTGCTAGAGAAGAGGTTGCACAGACTAGGAACATGGTTACCAATGAGATAAACACAGAGTTCCACATCCACTGCATAGCAGGGTTTTGCACCATGAGTTGTTGGAAGTTTTCCATGGTTGGCATTTTAGGGAACCACTGAGGAGGAATAACGATTGTATCAGGTTGTGATTTGAATGCCCCTGTCAAAATCCAGTAGAATGGAAAGATAAACAGCACGGTCAACAAGAGCAAGATAATAGTTGAGATAACAGTGAAAGCTGTTAATGGTTTCTTTTGTGTAGATTGCATAGCTGTCTCCTTTCTTTAGTATTCTACATCGTTTCCAAGTACTTTAAATTGAACAAAGCTTACGATAGCGATCATCACTGCTAAGAATACACCGATTGTGTTGGCATATCCATACTCTGTCAATTGGAAAGCTTTTTCATATAGGTAGTACATCAAGGTACTTGTTGAGTAGTTTGGACCACCTGATGTCAAAAGCTGAATCAAGGCAAAACATTGGAATGAGTTAATTGTTGTGATGATTGCGATGTAAAGTGTTGTTGGAAGTAGGCTTGGCCATTTAATCTTCCAGAAAACTTGCAACTCAGTTGCTCCATCGACACGCGCTGCTTCAACCAATGAATTATCAATATTTCCCATCGCTGCGATATAAAGGATAATTGGTTGACCTACAGAAGTTGTCAAAAGGATAACCATAATCGCCATCAAAGCCCAGTTTTTATCTCCTAGCCAAGAAATATTTTGACTGATGATGTGACTTGACTTAAGGACAAAGTTTAGAATCCCTGATAGTGGATCGTAGATCCATTTCCAAACAACAGTTACGGCAACACTACCTGTTACAACTGGTAGGAAGAAGACGAAACGATAGAAAGATCTAGCGATAGCATTTTGATGATAGGTCTGAGATGCTACAAAGAGTGAGAATAGAACAACAACTGGTACAGATCCAATAACCAGAATCACGGTATTGATCAAAGACTTCATAAAGACAGGGTCTTTAAACATGCGAACATAGTTGTCCAAGCCTACAAACTCAAATTTAGTCATTGAGTAGTTAAAGAAACTTGTAATGAATCCCATAATCATAGGAGCCAATACAAAGATGACAAAGAAGAATAATACTGGTGCTAGGAAAGCGTAGGAAATCACTGTTTCCCGCATACGAATTTTATTGACTTTCACAGTCGGCACCTCTCTTTCACAAATAGAATATTTTAGATTTTCTTGAACTGTTTTAAAATCAAAATGAAATTTTTTAAGATAAACTTATACAAGAACTTCATTTTAATTTTCATCTGACAGTTCCTTACATTTCAAATAAAAGCCTCCCTTTTCTTACATAAGCTATGTATAGGGAAAAGGGAGGAGTCAATCTGATTTAGTGCTTATTATTTTGTAGCTTTTTTAATTGTTTCGTTAGCTTTTTCAGTGAAAGCTTTCAAAGCGTCCGCTGGTTTTTCGTCACCATTTGATACAGATTGCAACATTGGGAACCAAAGTGTTCTCATTTCAGCAAAACCATTGATAGTGTTGTAGTATGGTGAGTAGTATTTAGTCCAACCACTGATTGTTTCCATACGTTTGTCTTCATAAAGTTTGCCAAATGAAGTACGAACTGGGAAGGCACCTGTACGAACAACGTCTTTTGGACCCCATTCTTTATCATCCGCAATAAATTGGATGAATTTCTTAGATGCTGCAACTTTCTTGTCGTCTTTGTTGTTGAATACTGCAAATCCGTTTACAAGGTATTCAAGAGCTGGTTTGCCTGAATCTGATGGGAATGGTACTTCTACCACTTCTACTTTACTTGCTTCCAAGAGTTTTCCTTGGATACCGTTTTGAGCAGGTGCCCAAAGGATTGTGTATGAAGTTTGACCATTTGCAAAGTTTTGAATGTCTGCTCCACCATCAAATTGTGAGCCATTGTTCAATAAACCATCTTTGATCCAGCCAGCTGCTTTTTCAAGACCTTTGACGAATTTAGGATCATCAGTTGTATATTTTGTTACATCTTTATCTGTTACAGAACCGCCATAAAGGTTTGAGATGAAGGCACGTGTTCCTTGGTCTCCCCCTTGACCAGAACTGAACAATGAACCTGGTGTATAACCTTTGTCTTTAAGGGCTTTCAATACTTTTTCAAAGTCATCTGTTGTCCAACCTTCTTTTACAAGGTTTGCAACACCAGCATCTTCCAACATTTTCTTGTTCATTGCCATGTAAAATGGTGCAGAACTGATTGGATACATGTAAGATTTATCTCCAGCTTTACTTGCTTGTACGATATTTTCGTTGTTAACATCTTTAACAAATTCGTCTGTGAAGAGGTCGTTCAACTCAGCCAGCTTACCGTTTTTACCGTATTGGATGATACGTCCTGGTGCGTCAAAGAGTACATCTGGAGCTGTTCCTGCTTCGATAGCTGTTGTGATTTTTTCAGGACCTGACTTGAAGTCGATGGTTTCCAATTTCACTTTTACATCTGGATTTGCTTTTTCAAAAGCTTCGATGATTGATTTTTCATAAGTACCAACACCGTCACCAGTTTTTTCTTGTGTGAAGACTGGGAATGCCCACCAAGTGATTTCTGTTTTTCCGCTATCTCCGCCAGATTTTCCAGCGTCTTTGCTTCCTCCAGAATTGCCACAAGCAGCAAGGCCAAGAACTGCAGCACCCGCAAGTACTGTACATGCTAATTTTCTAAATTTCATCTGTATTCTCCTATTTTTTGAGCGTATCCTTATCGGATAGTGAGTAATTGTCATTGTATACGTTTTTATCTATTTCGACGCATCCACCACTCTCCTCTGTTTTAAGATTGTGTTATTTAAGACCAGCAACAAAGCGTTCTGTAATCTCTTTTGGTCTAGTTATAGCCCCACCAACAACGATACCTCTCACTCCATAACCATGGATTTGTTTGGCTTGTTCTGGTGTATGAATCTTACCTTCTGCAATTACATCTACTCCTGCATCACAGAGCTTTTTAATAAGTTCAAAGTCTGGACCGTCCACTTTCGGACTATAAGATGTATATCCTGATAAGGTAGTTCCTACAAAGTCAATTCCTGCTTCTACTGCTGCAATTCCTTCTTCAAAGGTACTTGTATCAGCCATCAAAAGCTGGTTGGGATATTTCTCTTTAACCTGACGAATAAAGTCTTGAATTTCTAAACCGTCATAACGTTCACGCTTGGTACAATCCAAAGCGATTACCTCAATGTCTAGTTCAGCCAATTCATCAACTTCCTTCATAGTAGCTGTAATGAAAGGTTCTTGTGGTGGATAATCTCGCTTGATAATCCCGATAATTGGAAGTTTTGTTACTTCCTTAATTTCCTTGATATCGCGAACACTATTTGCTCGGATACCGACTGCTCCACCTTGCTCAGCCGCTTTGACTAGCAAGGGAATCACTCCTCCCGCTTCTGTATAAAGCGGTTCGTGAGGGAGGGCCTGACAAGAAACAATGATTCCATCTTTGATTTGATCAATCAAGGCTTCTTTACTCATTTGTGGCATCCTATCTCCTCCTTTTCTTTGTTTTTATGGTTCTATTATATATTATTTTAAAAGCGCTTTCAAGAGTTTGTGGTAGAATAGATTTCATTTTCAAAAACCAGACAAGTCAAACAGCTCCTCTAAAAGTACTTTTAGAGGAGCTGGCCGACCTATACATAATAGGAGAATACCAAAATTTATTTTACAATTTCTGACAATTTTACTTTGCGA
>CAUQVK010000068.1:0-7899 GCA_963521495.1 uncultured Streptococcus sp. | reverse complement strand
CGATAGCCAAACCACCGTGTGGTGGGAAACCATAGTCCATGGCTTCAAGAAGGAAGCCAAACTGGTCATTTGCTTCTTCGGCTGAGAAACCAAGAGCCTTGAACATGCGTTCTTGAAGGTCTTTTTGATTGATACGAAGGCTACCACCACCAAGCTCATAACCGTTCAAGACAATATCGTAAGCAATGGCACGAACCTTAGCCAAATCACCTTCTAATTCGTGAGCTGTCTCTTCCTGTGGAAGGGTGAATGGATGGTGGGCGCTCATGTAGCGACCTTCTTCTTCAGACCATTCAAACATTGGCCAGTCAACTACCCAAAGGAAGTTAAATTTATCGTTATCAATCAAACCAAGCTCTTTGGCAATACGTCCACGAAGGGCACCGAGCGTTGCATTGGCCACTTCAAGCGTATCTGCCACAAAGAGAACCAAGTCCTTATCCTCAAGCGCAAGCGCTGCTGTCAATTCTGCTTGGATGCCAGTCAAGAACTTGGCAACTGGTCCGTTTAATTCTCCATCCACAACCTTGACCCAAGCAAGACCTTTGGCACCGTACTGTTTGGCTACTTCCGTCATCTTATCGATGTCTTTACGTGAATAGTTGTCCGCAGCTCCTTTGACTACAATTGCTTTTACAGCAGGTGCTTCTGAAAAGACTTTAAAGTCTACACCTTTGACCACTTCTGTCAAGTCCTGAAGCAACATGTCAAAACGGGTATCTGGCTTGTCAGAACCATAAAGAGCCATAGCGTCATCGTATTTCATACGAGGGAATGGAAGCGTTACTTCGATTCCTTTTGTTTCTTTCATCACACGCGCAATCAATCCTTCTGTGATGTCTTGGATTTCTTGCTCAGTAAGGAAAGACGTTTCCAAGTCGACCTGGGTAAACTCAGGTTGGCGGTCTCCACGCAAGTCCTCATCACGGAAACATTTAACGATTTGGTAATAACGATCAAATCCAGCATTCATCAAGAGCTGCTTAGTGATTTGTGGACTTTGAGGAAGAGCGTAGAAATGCCCTCTATTAACACGAGATGGCACCAAATAGTCACGCGCCCCTTCTGGTGTTGACTTAGAAAGGAATGGTGTCTCCACGTCGATAAACTCCAACTCATCCAAGTAGTTGCGGATAGAGTGGGTCACCTTAGCACGAAGTTTAAGATTTTCCAACATTTCTGGACGACGAAGGTCAAGGTAACGGTAACGCAAACGTGTATCGTCATTGGCCTCAATGCCATCCTTAATCTCAAATGGGGTTGTCTTAGCTGTATTAAGCACTGTCAGAGCTGTCACGTTTAACTCAACTGCACCAGTTGGTAACTTATCATTGGCTTGCTCACGCGCAGCGACCTGACCAGTCACCTCGATGACAAATTCGCTACGAAGGCTTTCAGCTGTTGCCATAACCTCTGCAGATACTTTTTCAGGGTTGATAACCAACTGCATGATTCCTTCACGGTCACGAAGGTCGATAAAGATCAAACCACCAAGGTCACGACGACGGCCTACCCATCCTTTCAAGGTAATTTCTTGTCCGATGTGTTCCTCACGAACACGACCAGCATACATACTACGTTTCATTGTTTCTCTCCTCTTTTATTCTGTTACTATTTTACCATAAAAGCGCAGGCTCTTCATGAAAATCATCAGAAAAGTTTGCCAGTCTTAAAAAATTAACGCACATACAAAAATCCGATGAACTTCACCGGACTCTTTTATTTTGAATTGTTGCCTGCTTTACGCTTTTCAGCAATTTCAGCTGCCTTTCGAGGCAAGACGATTTCCGTCGTATAAGCTGTCCCAAAACGCCAGATACCGGCAATAGGGGCAAAGACTACTGCGAGATGGCTGTAGAAGAAATCGCCCTTGAAGGCATAAGCTAGCGCTCCAATGATGAAAAATAGAACGACTGCTTGAATCACTGCTAATAAAATTACTCGTTTCATGTGACCTCCTGACTCTATTATAGCATGAGAATCATCAAAAAGCCGACTAAATTATTCAAAGCGTGAAGAGAAATACTGTAGACCAGACCTTTTCTGCTAATGTAAGCCAAACCCAAACTAAAACCAAGGCTAAAATAGACAAAAAATTGTTGCACATCACCTGGGAAATGACCTAAGGCAAACAAAACACTAGATACCAGAAGGAAAAGCAGAGTTTGTTTACTATTGTCCTGCTTAGGAAAGAGATAGCGCGCTAACATCCCTCTAAAGATAAGTTCTTCCGTCAGAGGAGCAAAAATAACGACCGCAAAGAATGAGAAAAGTGGTTGAGACAAGGTCAAGTCTATCGCTATTTGCTGATTTACTGAAGGATCATCGGGCAAGAAAAACTGGACAACCAGAGATAAGAACCAAACCAAGGCAGGAAGCCAAATAAATCGGTTGAAGCCACTCTTCTCAATACGAACAGGACCTTTCTGATACCATTTGTAAATGCCGTACACATAAACTCCAGCCAAGGCTACATAGAGTAGGGTAACAGCATAGGGTGAACCGCCTAAGGCAAGCGACGTAGTCGCGAGCACCTGAATGAAGCCATAGATGAATAAAAAGGATAGAATGGCTAGAAGAAACCAGCCAAGGTTTTTAAGTAGTTTCATATAAATCTCCTATCTTACTTTATAGCTGTTTTTCAATACAAAGAGGTTCGCTATTCCTAACACAAGTACCCAAGCAAGTAACATACCGATATTAGAAAAAGATATTTCCCCACCTTTTTTATTTAAAAGATTTACAATAGGACCAACGAACGAGTAATCCAACACTTTTTGAACCGTATCATTTTGAGAGGCAATCATGGGTAAAATAGAGACAATTAACATAGGAAAGATACTATAGACTTGCGCTTTAGATTGAGTATCTGACACCCCACCGATTAGAAGGTTGAGAAAAATAATACAAATAGTTGCTAGGAGCAAATAGATAGCATAGGCAAATAAATAACCAGATACATCTACTTTAAGATAGATGGGAAGTACAATCATAGCAACCAACATTATCAAAATAGGGAGAACGAGCATACTGAAAGTATATTCTGTTGCTGTCACACCACTTAGGATGAGTGATTTAAGATTTCGTTTTTCCTTATCTTCTGCCATCATAATCGATACCATATAACCACTTCCCATGCTCAAGACCATCGTCAAACTCGTAGAAAGGAAATACGTACTCAATTCTCCACTCTTGTTTAAGAACTCATTATATAGAACAGCCATTCCAAAAGGCAACAATAGAGTCGCCAACAAAGTTGAATTGCTGATAAGAACTTGTAATCTTAACCATAGTAGGGCATTTAATTTTCTAAACATCTAACTTTTCTCCTGTCAATCTGATAAAGATTTCTTCTAAAGTTGGCTCACAAGAGTGAACCACCATCAAATCTGTCGTGTCTAAATGTGGCAATTCTTCAAATGGAACTATCTGTTCTCGTCCATCTTTATAAACCACACGTACTTTCTTATCCACATGGTACTTCTGGATAATATCTTGTGGACTTCCATACTCTATTAAGTTACCCTTATTTAAAAGAGATAAGCGATCACAAAGCAGAGTTGCTTCATTCATATCATGCGTGGTCAGAAAGATAGTTGTCCCCGCCTGCTTTAATTCTTGAAGTAGGGTATGAATCATCTTAGATGTTGTAGGGTCTAAGCCACTAGTTGGCTCATCTAGAAAGAGAATCTTAGGAGCATTAAGAAGGGCACGAGCCAAGAACATTCGTTGTTTCATTCCTGTAGATAGTTTTTCTGCGATAATATCTTTAGCATCTGCCAATCCAACCTGTTGGAGCACCTGATTTACTCTATCTGACTTGAGACCATATAACTTAGCATAGATGAGCAGATTTTTGTAAAGACTCATCTTTTCATAAAAACCACTGCCATCACTAACAATACCAATTTGTTCCAAATCATTTGAGGTTAAATCTTGAGAATTCTTGCCTAACAAAACTGTTTTACCTTGATCTGCAGCCAACTGACCTGTCAAGACGTTGATCATGGTTGTTTTACCTGAGCCAGAAGGGCCAAGAAAACCAAAGATTTCACCTTCCTTAATTTCAAAAGAAATCTGATGAAGAGCTTTTTTGCTCCCAAAACTTTTGCTTACATTTTCAACACGAATCATAGAAACTCCTTTATTTGAAATAGCGTTTTACCATAGGTATTTGCATCACATTGATATAAATATGGATTGCTCCGACAAGCAAGAAGGCTAGTAACTGAATCTCTCCTGTCAAGAAAGAAATGATAAAAAGAAAAACATATAAGACTGGTAAGACATACTGATTTAATTGGAATAAAATTCGAAAACTCTGTTCCAAATTAGCCTGACGCTCCCCTTCATCATAAGAATTAATATAGTTCAAGACATCCTTTGGTGTAGAGAAAAGAGCCAAATCAAACTGACGAACGATTGTAATTGTTTTAGAAAGAGATTTTTGAGCATTGAAAACCCACACAAATACCAAAAAAGAAAGAGATAAGATTAGAGGGCTTCCATTTAGTATAATCACTTCATTTAATGAGATGGAAAGAGCCAATAAAATCGCTACAGTTGTAATATTAAAGGCAATGCTTCCAAACTCTAGATTCCGATACATTTGCACATAATAGCTTTCATTCAAATCATCATCCATTTCCTCTTGATACAAGGAGTGAAATTTTCTGCTTTTCTTTAAGAAATTGAAAGTCAAAAGAATACTAATGAAACCTATCAGTAAACAAATAGCTGATATCCATGGTATCAAGACTTTTACATCTAAAATAATTTCGTGGGATTCGGCACGTGCCTTAAACATCCCTATAAACACGCCGAAGAAAGCTCCCAAGACAATAGACATTAAAAATAACAATCCACGTTTATTTTTCTTTTTCATATTCATTCTCCTTCTAAATTAAACCAATCCAACTAACCACTGACCAAAGGCTTTACCTGATGCATAAATTGCTGTCAAACCCTCTGTTCCAAGTGATACTAAAATCAAACAAACAGCAAACAAGAGAATAGCTTGATTTCTTGCTTTTTTCGCCCCTTCTCCTAAAGGATCTCTCCCAAGCCAGCCTGCTAGATAAGCATATAGGATGACTGTTAAAATCCCAAACTCTGTTGACCAAAGAAACAGCAAAATGGCTACTAAACGGATGACGTTCGTCTTGATATTAAAATAATTTCCTAAACCTGCACAGACACCTGCAAGTTCTTTTTGTTCTGTATCTACTTGAAATCCTGCTAAAAACTCTTTCATATTCATTCTCCTTTTTCACTCGCTAAATTGTTTGCTTTCTTTTCAATCCAGTCAACGACTGGGATAAGAGCAAAGTAGGCCCAGATAAATTGGTCGCTGTAATAGAGATCAAACCATCCTAGATTTGTTCCAATTAGTAGACACAGGCTGACTAATAGAGCTACGACAACTACATAATAGATTACTTTATACTTGTTCATCATTTTTCTCCTTTTTCTTCAACCGATTGAAAATGGACAAGAGGACTAAGTTAATCCAAAACAAATACTTACTTTCAACAAAATAGAACCACCCCAGTAATGTTCCAACCATAGCGAAAGCATTCACAATAAGGGCAAGAACACTCATATAATAAACCACTCTATACATGTTCATCACTCATCCTCCTCCAAGCGAAATACCGATTCGACTGTTTCGTTGAAAATCTGAGATATTTTCAAGGCAATCACAACGGACGGGGTGTATTCGTCCCGTTCTAATAGGCTAATAGTCTGTCTGGAAACCTCTGCTAGCTTGGCTAGTTCGGTTTGATTGAGGCCATCGCGAGCCCGCAGCTCTTTTAGACGATTTTTTAGTTGCATGTTACACACCTACTTTCCGTCAAATTCAACGGTTTGGATATCCTCAATGCGTTGTAGTTTGAATTTTTCTTTTCCTTTTTTATCAACACGACGTAGCTTGACCCATTCCTCATCAACATCTACAACTTCCCAGTTATCTGTTCCAAAAACTTGTCCAACGATTGTCGGTGTTTTCCCAATCAATTCTTTTAATAATCTTGACATTTCTTTATTTCCTTTCTGTTTTTGCTCAATTCTTTTGATTTTATTCTCTAGTTTCTTGACCCTTTGGGTATGATAGAGATAAAACATAATCACAAGAGGTACAAATCCTAATGCCCACATAATCGTTCCTTGCTCCTTTTCTCTTAACTTGAATTTATTGTAACACATCTTTTTCTTTTTGACAAGCATATTTGTCAAAAAGTTTATGATTTTTGTCATTTTGCAAAAGAAAAAGGTCAGGAGTAGGTTCCTGACCAGTTTTTCTACTATTAAAAGCCTAGTTTTTCAAAGATTTCTGAGAAGTTTTGGCTGATTGTCTCAAGTGACACTTGCACTTCTTCTCGGGTTTGGTTGTTCTTGACCGTTACTTGTCCGCTTTCGACTTCACTCTCTCCTAGGGTGATGAGGGTCTTAGCCGCAAAGACATCGGCTGACTTGAACTGAGCTTTGAGCTTACGGTTGAGGTAATCACGCTCTGCTTTGAAACCTTGTTGGCGAAGAGCCTGTACTAATTCCAAGGCCTTGGCATTTGCCCCTTGACCCAAAACTGCGATATAGACATCTAGGGCGTTTTCGATAGGGAGGGCCACACCTTGCTTTTCAAGGATAAGAAGCAGGCGCTCTACACCAAGTCCAAAACCAAAGCCAGCAGTTTCAGGGCCTCCAAAGTAAGCAACCAAGCCATCGTAACGACCACCCGCGCAGACTGTCAGATCATTGCCCTCAATCTCAGTGATGAACTCGAAAATGGTGTGGTTATAGTAGTCCAGACCACGCACCATATTGGTATCGATGATATAGTCTACTCCAAGATTCTCCAACATCTGACGCACAGCATCAAAATGAGCTTGACTTTCTTCATCAAGGAAGTCCAAGATAGACGGTGCATTCTCTACTGCTACCTTGTCTTCTTTTTCCTTAGAGTCCAAGACACGGAGAGGATTTTCCTCCAAGCGACGTTGGCTATCCTTAGACAAGGTCTCCTTGAGCGGTGTCAAATAGTCAATCAAGGCTTGACGGTAGGCCGCACGACTCTCAGGATTTCCAAGAGTGTTGAGGTGCAATTTGACACCTTGGATGCCAATTTCTTTCAAGAAATGGGCTGCCATAGCGATGGTTTCCACATCGGTAGCTGGATTGCTAGAGCCAAAACACTCAACACCAATCTGGTGGAACTGGCGCAAACGTCCTGCCTGTGGACGCTCGTAACGGAACATAGGTCCCATGTAGTAGAACTTACTTGGCTTTTGCACTTCTGGGGCGAAGAGTTTATTTTCCACATAGGAACGGACAACGGGCGCAGTTCCTTCTGGACGGAGGGTAATATGGCGGTCACCCTTGTCATAGAAATCATACATTTCCTTGGTTACGATATCGGTCGTATCCCCAACAGAGCGACTGATAACCTCGTAATGCTCAAAAATAGGCGTGCGCACTTCTGCATAGTTATAGCGCTTGAAAATCTCACGGGCAAAGCCCTCAACGTACTGCCATTTGGCAGACTCAGCAGGTAAAATATCCTGCGTTCCTTTTGGTTTTTGTAATTTCATAGGGAATCCTCTTTAAACTTAATAGTCTTATTTTACCATAAATAGAGGGATTAAAACAGTAAGAAAAAAATTAGGATTTATACTCAATGAAAATCAAAGAGCAAACTAGGAAACTAGCCGCAGGTTGCTCAAAACACTGTTTTGAGGTTGTGGATAGAACTGACGAAGTCAGTAACCATATCTACGGCAAGGCGACGTTGACGTGGTTTGAAGAGATTTTCGAAGAGTATTAGATATCATTTTTGAGATTAAGACCTGTCAAAAGAATAGCTAGCAAGGAAAGACCAACAAATAGCATCCAAGTCAACTG
>CAUQVK010000067.1:0-8028 GCA_963521495.1 uncultured Streptococcus sp. | reverse complement strand
GGACGTATCATCTTTGCATCCTTTGCCTCAAATATCTTCCGTCTCCAGCAAGCAACAGAAGCTGCTGTTAAGACTGGACGTAAGATTGCGGTCTTTGGTCGTTCTATGGAAAAGGCCATTGTCAACGGAATCGAGCTTGGCTACATCAAAGCTCCTAAGGGAACCTTTATCGAGCCAAATGAAATCAAAGACTACCCTGCAGGAGAAATTCTGATCCTCTGTACAGGTAGTCAAGGCGAGCCTATGGCAGCCCTCTCTCGTATCGCCAACGGAACCCACCGTCAGGTACAACTCCAACCAGGTGATACCGTTATCTTCTCTTCTAGTCCAATCCCTGGAAATACGACTAGCGTCAACAAGCTGATTAACATCATTTCTGAAGCTGGTGTCGAAGTTATCCACGGTAAGGTTAACAATATCCATACATCTGGACACGGTGGTCAGCAAGAGCAAAAACTCATGCTCCGCTTGATTAAGCCAAAATACTTCATGCCTGTCCACGGTGAATACCGCATGCAAAAAGTCCACGCTGGACTAGCGGTGGATACTGGTGTTGAGAAGGACAATATCTTTATCATGAGCAATGGTGATGTGCTTGCCCTTACTGCTAACTCAGCTCGTATCGCAGGTCATTTCAACGCCCAAGACATCTATGTCGATGGAAATCGTATCGGTGAAATCGGTGCTGCTGTCCTCAAAGATCGTCGTGATCTATCTGAAGATGGTGTCGTTCTGGCAGTCGCAACTGTTGACTTCAAATCGCAGATGATTCTGTCTGGTCCAGACATCCTCAGCCGAGGCTTTGTCTACATGAGAGAGTCTGGTGACTTGATTCGCCAAAGCCAGCGCATCCTCTTCAATGCCATTCGTATCGCACTGAAAAACAAGGATGCTAGCGTGCAATCTGTCAACGGTGCCATTGTCAACGCTATTCGCCCCTTCCTCTATGAAAATACAGAACGTGAACCGATTATCATCCCTATGATCCTCACACCAGATGAAGAATAAAGCAAGAAAACAGCCCCGTCTTCGGAGCTGTTTTTCTCTATACTTTCTTTTGAGATTAAAACTCAATAAAAATCGAAAGCAGACTAGAAGGCTAGGCGAAAGCATAACTTGAGTTAGCTCCCATAGTTCGGGGAACTATGGGAGGCTGTAGATGAATCAAAGCCAAGCTTTGAACTCATTCGTAAGAAGCCGACGACGTATCATTTTGATTTTTGAAGAGTTTTAGAAATACTACGATTTTTACCTTCAAGATAGACCATAAGAATGGAAATATCCGCTGGGTTTACTCCCGAAATACGGCTGGCTTGACCGATGGTTTCTGGATTGATGAGCTTGAACTTCTGACGAGCTTCTGTCGCGATGGAGTCAATATCATCCCAGTCGATATTGGCTGGAATACGTTTTTCTTCCATGCGTTTCATCTTGGCCACCTGATCCATGGCTTTTGAGATATAGCCTTCGTACTTGATTTCTGTTTCAATCAATTCGATAATCTTATCATCCAAGTCCTCAGCAGCTGGTCCGATAAAGGCAACCACATCTTGATAAGAAACTTCTGGACGGCGAAGGAATTCCTTGGCTGTCACTGCATCGGTCAACGGCTTGAAGCCCATCTCCTCAACCTTAGCATTGGTTTCTTTGACTGGCTTGAGTTTGATGCTGTCTAAACGAGCCATCTCATTGTCAAATTGATTTTTCTTGATTTCAAAGCGAGCCCAGCGTTCATCATCCACAAGTCCAATCTCGCGTCCCATCTCAGTCAAACGCATATCAGCATTGTCATGACGGAGAATGAGACGGTATTCAGCACGACTGGTCAAAAGACGATAAGGTTCGATTGTTCCTTTGGTCACCAAGTCATCAATCATCACCCCGATATAACCGTCACTGCGCTTCAAAATCAACTCAGGCTTGCCTTGGATTTTCAAAGCCGCATTGATACCAGCGATAATCCCTTGGCCTGCTGCCTCTTCGTAACCTGACGTTCCATTTGTCTGACCAGCAGTGAAAAGTCCGGAGATTTTCTTGGTTTCCAGAGTCGCACGCAACTGGTGAGGCAAGACCATGTCATACTCAATGGCATAACCTGTTCGCATCATCTCTGCATTTTCCAAACCTTTGATAGAATGAACCAGCTCACGCTGGACATCCTCAGGCAGACTAGTTGAAAGACCTTGAACATAGACTTCCTCAGTATTGCGCCCTTCTGGCTCAAGGAAGAGTTGGTGGCGTTCCTTGTCCGCAAAGCGCACAATCTTGTCTTCAATCGACGGACAGTAACGAGGCCCCACTCCCTTGACCACACCTGTAAACATAGGCGCACGGTGGAGGTTGTTTTGGATAATCTCATGACTGGTACCATTGGTATAGGTCAACCAGCATGGCACTTGGTCCTTGACATAATCCTCATCACGTGAAGTGTATGAGAAGTGATTAGGCGCTTCGTCTCCTGGCTGAATTTCTGTCACATCGTAGTTGATAGAAGAAGCCTTGACACGTGGAGGAGTTCCTGTCTTGAAACGACCGATTTCGAGTCCAAGTTCCTTGAGATTGTCAGCAAGGTTAATAGAAGCCAAGCTGTGGTTAGGACCTGATGAGTACTTGAGGTCTCCGATAATAATTTCCCCACGGAGGGCTGTTCCTGTCGTCACGATAACAGCCTTAGCAGCATATTCTTGATGGGTCGCTGTAAGAACACCAACAACCTTACCATCTTCCACCAAAATCTCATCAATCATGGTCTGACGAAGGGTCAGATTTTCTTGATTTTCAACCGTCTTGCGCATCTCCTTAGAGTAAAGCTCCTTGTCAGCCTGCGCACGAAGAGCACGAACGGCAGGACCCTTCCCTGTATTGAGCATCTTCATCTGGATGTAAGTTTTGTCAATGGTCTTGGCCATCTCGCCACCGAGGGCATCAACTTCACGCACGACAATTCCCTTGGCAGAACCACCGATAGAGGGGTTACAAGGCATGAAAGCCAACATTTCAATGTTGATGGTCGCAAGTAAGACCTTACAGCCCATACGGCTAGCAGCTAAAGAAGCCTCGACCCCAGCGTGTCCCGCACCAATTACAATAATATCGTATTCTTCAGTAAAATTATAAGTCATTTCTTAACCTTTCAAAAATTTCTCGTAAATAAGGAACTAACTTCTCCTCCTCTAGAGCTTGAGCCATAGTAACCCATTTAAAGTGCGTATGCTCTTCAGGATCTAATCTGATAATTGGCTTCTCCCCAACCCACTCTGCTTTATAAACTAAGCGAGTAAAGACAGTATCCTTAGAGGTATCCAGTTGACTATCTTCGTGAAGAAGTTTGAGCGAACTGCTATCTAGCCTAACTCCCGCTTCTTCAATACATTCTCTAAGAGCTCCATCTCGCGGAAGTTCACCCTTTTCAACCCCGCCACCAGGAATATCCCAGTAAGTTGGATAAACATTGGGTTGTCCTCTTTTAATTTCCGAACGCTGAATGAGCAAATAATCATCACCACTATGAACAAGTACATGGGCAATAAGCTTAACCATCATTTTCTCTCCTATTCCTCAAGATGAATGTGTCTTAGTTGGCCGTCCCAATCTGGCAGGGCTGTTTTTAAAAAGGCTGGAACTAGATTGATACCCTCAAGCTTGTCTATGTCAATCCATTCACAGGGCTGCCTTTTCTCATCTTCCTGCATGGTCAATGGGGCATCTTCAAGCAAATTCACTAGATAATGAAACTCGATATTGTGATAGAAAATACCATCCTGTTCAAAACGATTTTCAACAACAAAAGCTAGTTGCCCAGCTTGAGCTCGGACACCTAATTCTTCCCTCACTTCACGGACTACCGCGTCTTCCGTGCTTTCATTGACTTGAATCGCACCGCCGATAGTGTAATACTTGCCCTTATCTTTGGTGACTAGAAGCTTGCGATTTTGAAGAATCAAAGCTGTCGCCCGAACACCAAAAACCGTATTGTCTACTTTTGTCCGAAAGTCTTGCTGAGTCATTTTTTCCTTTCCCTTAAACGACACAAAAACAGTCAAAACTCCAAAGAAGTGCAGGACAAAAAAGCCTGCAACATCCATGAGCTTTGACCATCATTTCTATTGCTTTTATTATTGTAGCAAATTGAGAAAATTTGTCAATCTAAATGTACTGACAAACTTGTCCATCTCGATAAGCATTGTCAATAAGGCCACCACCGAGACACTCTTCACCATCGTAAAAGACAACTGCCTGTCCTGGTGTGATGGCACGCTGAGGTTCCGCAAAGATGACCTCTGCCTTATCTCCTTTGACATGGACTGTCACCTTGGAATCAGGCTGACGGTAGCGGAATTTAGCCGCACATTCGAGCGTAAACTCCTCTGGCATCACACGAGTAAAGTGGACTTGGCTAGCCTCTAGGCTGGTTGACATGAGCGAATCATGGTAGAAACCTTGGCCGACATAGAGGATATTCTTGCTTAGGTCTTTTCCGACAACGAACCAAGGGGCATTGTCACCACCGTGTTGGCCACCGATACCGAGACCGCCACGCTGACCGATTGTATAATACATCAGACCAGCATGCTCGCCCATATCGCGACCATCCACAGTCATCATACGACCAGGCTGAGCTGGCAGGTAGTTGCTGAGGAAGTTTTTAAAGTTCTTTTCTCCGATAAAGCAAATCCCTGTCGAGTCTTTCTTCTTAGCAGTTGCAAGGCCTGCTTCTTCTGCTAGTCTGCGAACTTCAGGCTTTTCCAAATGTCCTAGTGGAAACATGGTTTTTTGAAGTTGTTCTTGCGAAAGTTGACTGAGGAAATAGGTTTGGTCCTTGCCATTGTCCACGCCACGAAGCATGTGAACAATGCCATCCTCATCACGCGCCACTCGGGCATAATGCCCAGTCGCTACATAGTCTGCCCCCAAGGTCATGGCATAGTCCAAAAAGGCCTTGAACTTGATTTCCTTGTTGCACATAACATCTGGATTTGGCGTGCGCCCTGCACGGTATTCCGCTAGGAAATACTCAAAAACGCGGTCCCAGTACTCTTTTTCAAAATTGACAGAGTAGTAAGGAATGCCAATCTGGTCTGCCACCGCAGCCACATCCTTGTAATCTTCGGTCGCCGTACAGACGCCGTTTTCATCTGTGTCATCCCAGTTCTTCATGAAGATACCGATCACATCGTAGCCCTGCTCCTTGAGAAGAAGAGCCGTCACCGACGAATCAACACCACCACTCATCCCCACAACAACACGTGTTTTAGAGTTATCACTCATGGTAAGTCTCCCATCTATTCGTTTATTTATACCCCTCAAAATTCTATTTACTATGACTTTCAATAGAATTTATTTGAGTATAGTCATTTCGTTTGCTTTTAGTAGTAAAATGGTCTGGGAGACCATTTTAGCCTATCATCTTAAAATGAAAATATGATAGGCAACGAGTCGCAGGCATAACTTGAGTTCGCTCAATCAGTCTGGGAGACTGATTGAGGTTATAAATCAGACAAGCTCAGCTTGCATCTCATTTCGAGTTAACGACGTAATAAAAGATAAACGAAATGACTAGTTCACGATTGAAGGTCGTGTGTGCTTTAACGATTGAAGGTCGCTTGAGCAGTATTCATTATAACATGCTTGGTTGGAGAAGACAAGAAAGAGGCTGATAATCTGCCAACCTCTGTTTTTATTGATAAAAACTTTAGTCATCATCGTCTCTATAAAAATATTTTCTATACACTCTTGATAATACCAAAATTAATGCCAATATCATACCAAGAGCTATAATAATAGAATTTATTAGATTTATTTTAGTATATCCAATCACTAGTCCAATAATTGGACTAGTAGACATGCTTAGATATAATAAAAATGACAAAAAATGAATCTCACCAATTCCAGCAAAAAAATGTTTCATGTAATGATTCTCCATTTGCTCCATTAAATCCGTTCTATTTTAGAGTAGCATAAAATAAGCAATCCTTCAATAAAATCCATTGACGAAATACTATTCTAAAGCATTGATAACTCAGATTTCTCAGAATAAAACTGTCCAAACTATCGAACAGCTCAAGAACATATATATGTAATTCTAAACTTAGAATTGCTATAGAATAAATGTTTTATAGGTATTCTAGGTCTTTGACTGCTTAAAATTTTACGTTCTGAAGGATTCTAAAGCTAGAATAGCTCAAAACAATGAGAACTTAAGTATTCGAAGCTTAAGGGTCATACGATTTCCATAGGAAGTATCTTTTTAGTACGTGTGGTTAGAAGGTAATTTTAGTGAATCTCCCAAAAACAACCAATTTCCTATTTTTATCAATCAAAAAATGTTGATAAATGAGTGTTTTAAAATTAAATTTTAAAGGTATCCTTAAATCTAAAGATTTTTGATAAGATTTCTGTATTTTTCACAATTCAATGATACGATGACATTGTTGGGCTACATAAGCATCGTGGGTCACAATAATAACTGTTTTCCCCTCTCGATTCATCTCTAAGAGAAACTTCAAGACCAAATCTCTATTTTCAGGATCCAGAGAACCTGTTGGTTCATCGGCTAAAATCAGCTGGCTGGGTTTTAAGATGGCTCTAGCAACTGCAATTCGTTGTTGTTCCCCACCAGACAACTCGGAAACCTTTTGATGCAAAGTAGCTGACAAACCTACTCTCTCTAAAATCTCTTCCACCTTTTTGAGCTTGTCTTTCTTGGACAATTTCACATATTTCAGTGCCAACATGAGATTGTACTCGACCGTTTCATCATCAATCAGGGCAAAATTTTGAAACAGATAAGAGATATGTTCACGGATTATTGTTTGCGACTTAGCAGAATTAACCGCTAGATTTGTCTGACCAAAAATCTCATACCGTCCGCTATAATCACCATCTATCAAACCTAATAAATTTAACAAGGTCGACTTACCACTACCACTCTTACCAACAATGGCTACCAAATCCCCCTGATCAATCCTGAGAGACAAGTTATCCAAAATCACTTTTCCCCCAATGGTTTTGGTAATATTTTCCAACTCAATCATAAGATGCCCCCTTTCAATAACTCTACTAGACTTCTTTTCTCCATCCTAGAAGCCAAGCCTAGCACAAATAGTATATCCAAACATGTAAAACCTGCAAAAAGTAGGAGTGGCAAGAGCGCATGGGCAAAGAAAATCAAGACTAGAAGAGGCAGACTATAGCCCAGCAAGAGCAGAACTAAGAGAGGACGGTAGCGATCGACCAGTTTCCACCCCATAAACTTCTTGGTAATGATATCCCTGCGCTTCAACAAGAAAGTGGTAACGAGTAAAAAGTAGGAGACAATCATACTGAGGAGAGCAAATAAGGCAAAAAGAACGTTAAAATTACGAACAGAATCCCGATAGGTATCAACCATCCCCTCTTGAATTGCTTGAATCGATGAAAATTTTAAATAACTACCATCAGATAATTTCTCAACTAACTCCGTAATCACTTTTTGATTTTGTTCTGTATTTTCAACTTTCATCGGATTGTTTAAACCTGTCGTTGACAAGCGAGTCTTTTCTTCCCACATCATGTCTTGATCATTTACCAGACTAATGATTGGATTGTGGAGATTTTCCTTTCGCTCATTATTATAAGGGAAGAAAGACCAATCTCCTTCATAGTAGGCAATTTCTACATCCATATCTTCTATCCTTTGCTTTTGCTGATCTTCATACCTCATAGAAAGATAGGCTATGGATTTTCCCAAGAACTGATTCTTGCCTTCTTGTCCTTTGGCACTGGCTGGCATCAAAATAACTTTTTTAGTGCTGGTATCTGGTAACTTGAATCCCTTGCTCTTTAGAAAATTGCTATTAGCATAGTAAACATCTACCTTATCAGGCAGTTGGTACTGCTGCACTTGTTCTGCTTTGATGACTGGTTTGATAGGAAGACTCGCACTTCGCACATAATTTACTTGTATTTTTGCTAGCAAATCTTGATAAAATTGGTAGAAATAATCTGTAGATTTCCCTGACCCTGCTAGCTCTTCTTGCCACAGATTAT
>CAUQVK010000066.1:0-8090 GCA_963521495.1 uncultured Streptococcus sp. | reverse complement strand
ACTCAATGAAAATCAAAGAGCAAACTAGGAAGCTAGCCGCAGGCTGCTCAAAACACTGTTTTGAGGTTGTAGATAAGACTGACAAAGTCAGTCACATATATACGGCAAGGCGAAGCTGACGCGGTTTTAATTTGATTTTCGAAGAGTATAAGTAGGCTGAAAAGGCTCCAGCCACAGCATGGACTATTATAACACATTCAAGAAAGAGAAAAAAGTCTGCTGATTGTAGCTATCATAAAAAGACTGGAAACCAGTCTCAAACATATATTATAGAAATTTTCCGCTAAATGTTTTCACGGATATTCAAGAGCATGGCAAAGGAAACTAGAAGGAGTAGCAATAAAACAAAGTTAACTACCAGAGTTCCAAAGCTAGTAGCAATGGTTACCAAAGCTATTGTAAATAAGCTAGGTAAAACAACCGTAATAGCACCGATAGAGGATTGAACTGCTCCCATTGACTCCTCAGGTATTTGTTTAAAAATGAGTTCCTGTAATCGAGGAGAGAGAATACCTGCGAAAAAGGCATCCAAGGCACTAAAGATAAGAATCCAGTCAAAACGAACTGTGGCAAATCCTACTAGAAGAAGCAACTGGATAACAAGTGAGGCATAGAGAGCTGTTTTTATAGAAATCGTATTTTTTAGATAGCCACTTACAAGGCTTCCGACAATCAGGGCTGACAGTTCAAAAGTGGATAGCAAGGCAAGAGATTGACCTGTTTGTAAATTCAAAAAGGGCTGATTCCTCAAAAACAGAGTAGAGACAGGAACTGTAACATTTATCACTGCTTGACTAATAGAGATAATAAACAAAACTAAGAGTACCTGATTCATCTTCCATATCAATTTCGATGACTGGACCAAATGCTGGCAAAAGGATTTTACAGAGAGTCCTTCTTGATAGCTAATCGTTTTTTCTACTTTCAAGAGATCATTTTTTATGAATAGGATACCTAAAGATGCGATTAAAAAGGTAAAAGCGTTCAGTAAGGAAATAAACTGGATGGATAGAATACCTAATAAGACTCCTCCTAAAATATTACTGATTGTTTTCACTAAACTAACAGTTGACTGTTTAAATCCAATAGCTTCTGCCAGATGATCTTGTCCAATAATTCTAATGAAAATCGGAGTGAGCATGGCGCCTGAAAAATAACTCAATGTGTCAGACAAGAGGTTAATCAGACAAATAAATGCTACTAATAACAAGGAAAAGGACTGCCCTGAAAGGGACAAGGACACTATAGAGTAAAGCAAAAATTTTACAAAACTAATAATTGTATATTTTAGGACACGATGATGTTGAAAATCCGCCAAAACTCCCAGAAAGATTTGTAGAACTTGGGGAAGGGTTTCTGAAATCGTGATAAGTAAAATCGCCAAAGGGGCAAAAGACGCATCTGCCACATAATTCAAAAAGGCCAGATAAAAAATCGTATCCCCAACCGTTGAAATCCACTGGTTGATGGTTAATTGCCTAAAATCTCTATTTTGAAGAAATACTTTCATCACAACTCCTTTTTAAGTTCAAATGGGAATCTTTCCCCAAGGATAGACCGCGATACTACTAACAACCAAAATTACAGTAACATCAAAAGCTGACCAATACCATTGTAGACTATATGCAGTCCAATAGGCCAATAAATGGACTTGGTTACCCTAAACAAGACTGCAAATATGAGACCGCCACCCATATATACGAAAAAGTCTGTCAAAACCCAACCGTGATTACTAATGTGCAAAATTCCAAATAATGTAGCTGAGCCAAGCACATCTAGTCCCCACTTCTTTCCTTTTTCCAGAGCAGTCATCACCAATCCACGATAAATCATGTCTTCAAAAATGGGACCTGCAATCACAGGATAGAGAAAATACATCAAAAATGCTGTAGCTCCTGTAAAAGTAGGAACATCCAGTTGATAAGAAATTTCATTTTTGGTAGGCGGGAAAAGAAAAAAGGTGACAAAATTCCAAACAACAAAAGCAAGCAAAGCTAGGAAGGAATAGAAAAGATAGGATCCTTTAAACTTTCTACTGTTGATTTGTTGCCATTTCCCCGACCAAATCATAGCAAAAAAAGCAATAAAAACGACAAGAAAATGCAACATCATATCCGACAAATAATAGGCAAAGTCGGATAAACCAGCAGCAAGATCGCTATGTAAAAGCAAACGAATGAAGAACTGGTCAGCAATGATAAGCATAACAACTACAATAAAATAGTATTTAGAAATTATCTTTTTCATATTTCATCTTTCTAATATCCAAACACCAATAAGCTCACAATAATTAAAAAGGTATTCCACAAGATGTGAAGTGTCATTGACCAATAAATTGAACGTGTATAACGAAAAAGAATACAGAGTAGCAGACCTGCTCCTGCATAAACGATAAAGTCTGTTAACACCCATCCATATTGTAAAACATGGATGAGACTAAAGAGTGCGGAAGAAATAATGGCATCAATATAGTATTTTTTAAATTTAGATAGGGCTGTCATCAGAAGGCCACGGAAAACTAACTCCTCAACTATCGGAGCAATAAGACTGCCATAGAGAATACGTGTCACAAAATAACTAATTCCCGTCAAATTGGCTACGGCTTCTTTTATAGCACTACTATTTTGTGTGCTGGGAAAGATCCTAGTCGTTATATTTACCCACAAAAACATCAATATAAAGGAAAGAAAGAAGATACCCAGATAGGACCAACGAAACTGAAATCGACCGTAATCTTTCCAACGTTGACTCTTAACAAGAAGCACAGTACTAGCAATTCCTTCAATTACTATCAATAAAATTTGAATCCCATAAAATCCAAAATCTGATAATTGATCCACAAACTCTAATCTCACTACTAAACTAAAAATCAAGTAATAAGACATAAGTACCAAAATGGTTCCTAGGTAAAATTTCGTTTCTCCCCTTTTCATAGTTTCTTCTCCTAAATATTAGTTACGGCGTTTTCCAAACAGTCCTTCAATCAGCCCATTAGTCCAATCAAATGCCCCATAAGGTCTGGGACTAATACCTCTACCTCCCCAAGCAGGCAAAGCACTGCCACCACAACCAATATTTTCACCCACGCAAACCGAAGTGATATTTCCTCCTCTAACATCTTGCAACTCAGCTTCTGTCAATTCCATCGTTTCTGCAAATTGTAAATTTAACATCTTTTATACTCCTTCAATCGTTTTCTTCTTGTAAACCACTTCTGCGACCTAGGATTTGCTTCAAGTGCTTTACAAGGACAGTATAACACGAAAATTAGCTTATTTTAGAAAATCGCATATTTGACATTTTTTCTTGTAGCAATTTCTTATTTGCGATTTTGGTAGATTTGATTATTTCCCTGCTATAATAAAGTTATTACTAATGAGGAGGAAAGTAATTATGAAGAAACAAGTTTTAACATTATTGACAATCATCGCTGAGATTATTATCTTTTTCCCATTTCTAACTAATCGATAAGTTCTTTGTATTGCTGCAAACGTAATTCAAAAAGGGCTATCAATTGTGGATTTTCTAATACTTGCAGAGATTGGAGATAGCTTTCAATCTCTTTTTGATTGCTTCCTTTGGTTTGAAGGAAAATCTTCATTTTCTTTAAAAACTGCCACAATACTTTTTCAAAAACATCGTATGGACGAAGCATGCTCTCTAGCTCAGCTTCAAAAATTGGGATATAAGAGAAAAGTTTACGCTCCATGAGTTCTGATATAATATTCAGAAATCCACTTTTCATATACAGTCTATTATGTACCAACTCTTTAAATTCCTTGGATTTTTCAAGTAACGAGGTTGATAAAAATACCAAATCTTGGTTGCTCAAGAAGGGCATGGTATTGCAAAAGAGATAGAGTTCAAACCAGGTCCAAGACTCAATAGCATAGAGGTAGGTGGTCAAAAATTCGCTATCCTCCTCTGCTAGCGGATAGCTGTTATCTAAAGAATGGATAGCATCTTTGATTACAATAGCATTCAAACGACGATAGGTCTCTGCCATCTGTTCTTGCTTGATCTCCTCTAATAGTTGCTCTAAACCAGCTATATCTTGGTGGGCAAAGCGATCCACAACCTTTCTACCAATTTGCATATGTAGGGATTCTTGATAATTGTTGAGCTTATGACCAAACTCATCAAAATTCATATTGATCCCTTGGATGGCTAGGATCAACTTATCCGCAGATAGCATAGACTGCCCTAGCTCAAACTTTGACAACTGAGAGGCTGTTAGTCCAGCACAAGCCACATCTGACTGCTTGAGCTTTCTAGCCAAGCGCAATTCCTTGTAAAATTCCCCCAATTCCATTCTCTCAATCATCTTGCCACCTCCTAGATTTTGCATATTATATCATTATTTTTATAGTTTTGTCAAAATATTCTGACACCTTAGCAAGTGAAAAAGCCAGCCTTAAGCTGACTCCTTATTCCATGGTATCAAAAGCGAGGCTTGGTTTGGCATTGAGGTCCAAGTCTGCAAAGTTTTCTTTGTTCCACTCGCTGACGCTAGCATAGGCAATCATACCTGCATTGTCTCCGCAGAGGCGCAGAGGTGGAATGATGACCTTGACGTCAGTGATTTCAGTTGCTAGGCGTTCTCTGAGACCTTTATTGGCTGCCACACCACCTGCCACGACAAGGGTTTTAACAGGGTATTTTCCCAAGGCTTTCTTAGTTTTTGCCATAAGAATATCCAAGACAGCTGCTTGGAAGGACGCACACAAATCCTCTGTGGACAAGCTTTCTCCCTTTTGCTCGGCATTGTGGTGAAGATTGATAAAGGCAGATTTCAAACCTGAGAATGAAAACTCCAGATTATCTTCCTTAATCATGGCACGAGGAAAGTCATAAATATCCTTCCCCTGATGAGCCAGCTCGTCAATCTCACGACCTGCAGGATAGGTCAAGCCCATGACACGGCCAACCTTATCATAGGCCTCACCAACCGCGTCATCTCGCGTTTCCCCAACAATCTTGTAATCACCAGCCTCCGAAACATAAACCAACTCTGTGTGCCCACCGCTAACCAAGAGGGCTAGCAAGGGAAACTCCAAAGGCTCCACACTCTGAGCGGCCATGAGGTGGCCAGCCATGTGGTTAACGGGAATTAGTGGAAGTCCATGCGCCCAAGCAAAGGCCTTAGCAGCTGACAAACCAACTAGCAAGGCTCCGATCAAGCCTGGTCCATAGGTAACAGCCACAGCTGTCACATCGTTTTCGGTAATTCCTGCTTCTGCCAGAGCCTCCTCGATACAGGCTGTAATGACCTCGACATGGTGACGACTGGCTACTTCAGGCACTACGCCCCCAAAACGTTTGTGACTCTCAATTTGACTAGCAATGACATTGGACAAGAGCTCATCGTCGTTTTTCAAGACGGCGACACTGGTCTCATCACAGGATGTCTCAAATGCTAAAATATATCTATCCTTCATCTATTTCTCTCTTCATGATGATGGCGTCCTCGACTGGGTCATGGTAGTAGGCCTTTCGCTCAGCGATGACTGCCATCTTTTCTTTCTTGTAAAATGCTTGCGCTCGTTGATTTGACTTTCTGACTTCGAGGAAAATCTCCTTATCTGTCGGCAATTGAGCAAACAAGGCTGACGCAATTCCCTGACCCTGGTAGTCTCCTTTAACAGCGATTTGCAAGACTTCTGCCTCAAAAAGATTCTCCTGAACAGCTAGAAAGCCAATCACTTCTGCCCCATCATAAGCCAGAACATACCAAGTCTGGTCTTGGGACAGGTCTGCTTGGATTTGTTCCAGCGTCCAAGGACTGACTGGGTAAACAGCTATCATAACAGCGTAGATGGCTTGAGCCAAGTCAGGCTGCTGTTGGATTCGTTTAATTTCTATCATAGACGTTTAATGTAAGACTCGCCAGACTCGGTATGGTTCTTGAGCCAGTTTTCCTCAGCCTCGACTCGTTTGAGGTAATTCGGCACAAAATCATGCAAGGAATCTGCTTCCTTGTCCCAGGCCAAAAGAGCTAGTTTGGCTGCATTAGGCAATGTTTCTTTATAATTAGTCCTTGGCAAGTGTTCTTGAATCTGCTCCACAAAGGGGCCAACTTCTCCGACAAAGGTTACCTGACTAGCCCCCTTGATTAACTCAATCACTCGCTCAAAGGGCAGGTGTGCTTCTGGCATGACAGGTTTGGCATTTTCATAAAATCCTGCGTAAACATTGTTGCGACGCGCATCCATCAAAGGGACGAACAAGCCTTCTTGTTGGTAGGGCACCAGAGCCAAGAGGCTAGACATACCAACTAACTCAATGTTCAGAGTATGAGCCAAAGTCTTGGCAGTTGCTACCGCAATTCGCAAACCTGTGTAGCTACCTGGTCCCTCTGCCACCACGATTCGATCCAAATCCTTGGGCGTCCAATCCAAACTTGCCATCAAAAAATCGATGGCAGGCATAAGGGTAATACTGTGATTTTTCTTAATATTAATCGTCGTCTCGGCAAGAACCTGCTTGTCCTCTAAAATAGCGAGAGAAAGAGCCTTGCTGGACGTATCAAAAGCTAATACTTTCATAACACATTCCTATCTTTTTGTCTGCTTACTATTATACTACAAAAGCTGGCACATGGGAATTTTCTTTATCCCCAAACAAAAAGGCCCTAGCATCAGCAGGGCATCTAAGCATTTAATCCAAAGTAAAATACAAACCAAACTACATAGGTTACGAGGAGAAGTAAAAGCGAGTAAAGAGTCACAAAGCTAATCTTCCAGAAAAGTTTGGTTTCCCGTCCCTCTAGTCGAGTAAATAAAACATTTCCTCCATAAACACAGGCAACAAAAATCATAAATGCCACCAAGCGAACACCGATAGCAAACATAAACAAGTCATTCATAATCGAACCTCCTTGATGAAAAGTATTAAGAATGTTTCGTATCTTATCCCTTTTCTATCATTATAGCACGTTTTCTTTTTTGCAAGCGTTTACTTGGCTTCAAAAGACTTTCTCGTTTCCATTTTTTACTAATTTTTCATTTTATGGTATAATTGAAATAATTATAACGAATCAAGGTCAATCTAGACGCAAAATGGAATGAAATCAAGCAAATCTCTGCTGAAAGTTTGGAATAAACTGACCTACAAATAGAAAGGAACTATATGATTTACAAAGTTTTTTATCAAGAAACAAAAGAACGTAGCCCACGTCGTGAAACTACACGCGCACTTTACCTAGACATCGATGCCAGCTCAGAACTTGAGGGCCGTATCGCTGCTCGCCAACTTGTCGAAGAAAATCGCCCAGAGTACAATATCGAGTATATCGAACTCTTGTCTGACAAATTGCTAGATTACGAAAAAGAAACTGGCGCCTTCGAAATCACGGAGTTCTAATATGGCCTATACTCTTAAACCTGAAGAAGTCGGCGTTTTTGCCATCGGTGGTCTGGGAGAAATCGGGAAAAACACATACGGAATTGAATACCAAGACGAGATTATCATCGTCGATGCTGGGATTAAATTCCCAGAAGATGACTTGCTGGGTATCGACTACGTCATTCCTGATTACTCTTACATCGTAGACAATATCGACCGCGTCAAAGCTGTTTTGATTACACACGGACACGAGGACCACATCGGTGGGATTCCATTCCTACTCAAGCAAGCAAATGTCCCAATCTATGCTGGACCGCTTGCCTTAGCTTTAATCCGTGGGAAACTCGAAGAACACGGTCTCTTGCGCAACGCCAAACTTTACGAAATCAACCATAATACTGAGTTGACCTTTAAAAATCTCAAGGCAACTTTCTTTAGAACTACACACTCTATTCCAGAACCTTTGGGGATTGTCATTCATACTCCTCAAGGGAAAATTGTCTGTACGGGTGACTTCAAGTTTGACTTAACACCAGTTGGTGAACCAGCAGATTTGCACCGTATGGCAGCTCTTGGTGAAGAAGGTGTACTCTGTCTCCTGTCTGACTCGACAAATGCAGAAATTCCAACCTTTACCAACTCTGAAAAAGTCGTTGGCCAGTCCATCATGAAGATTATCCAAGGCATAGAGGGACGTATCATCTTTGCATCCTTTGCCTCAAATATCTTCCGTCTCCAGCAAGCAA
>CAUQVK010000065.1:0-8452 GCA_963521495.1 uncultured Streptococcus sp. | reverse complement strand
AGGCTCGGGAAAAAATGATTTACAAAATCATCCTCGCTCTTTTATTTCTAGGCTCGGGAAAAAATGATTTACAAAATCATTTTTTTCTGCTATACTATCACAAGCAAAGGTTTTTAATGTCATCCCGTGAGGTGACGAAGACGCAGAAATATTTGAAACTCTTTAAAGTCTAGATTTTAGAGAAGTCTTACTCTGAGGGCCTATTGCTGTAAAATAATGGGCTCTTTTTTGATGCCCAAAAGTGAGGTTTATATGAAACAAGAATCAACTGTTGATTTGTTACTAGACGTTGACCAACGTCCTTCGGCTGGAAAAGGAATTCTCCTTAGTTTCCAACACGTTTTCGCCATGTTTGGTGCGACCATCTTGGTACCATTGATTTTGGGAATGCCTGTATCTGTTGCCCTTTTTGCTTCAGGTGTTGGAACACTCATCTACATGATCGCAACTGGTTTTAGAGTTCCAGTTTATCTAGGATCATCATTCGCCTTTATCACAGCTATGTCCCTAGCTATGAAGGAACTAGGAGGGGATGTATCAGCTGCTCAAACAGGGGTTATCCTGACAGGTTTTATCTATGTCCTTGTCGCTGCTGGTGTTCGTTTTGCAGGTACAAAATGGATTGATAAACTCTTGCCACCAATCATTATTGGACCTATGATCATCGTTATCGGTCTTGGACTTGCAGGTTCAGCTGTTACCAACGCTGGTCTTGTAGCTGATGGAAATTGGAAAAATGCTCTTGTAGCAGTTGTTACTTTCTTGATTGCTGCCTTTATCAACACAAAAGGAAAAGGCTTCCTACGAATCATTCCATTCCTCTTTGCCATTATTGGTGGTTACCTCTTCGCACTAACTCTTGGCTTAGTTGACTTTACACCAGTTCTTAAAGCTAACTGGGTCGAAATCCCTGGTTTCTACTTGCCATTTAGCACAGGTGGTACCTTTAAAGAATACAACCTTTACTTCGGTCCAGAAACCATCGCTATCTTGCCAATCGCTATCGTAACAATTTCTGAACATATCGGAGACCATACTGTTTTGGGTCAAATCTGTGGCCGTCAATTCTTGAAAGAACCAGGTCTTCACCGTACTCTTCTTGGTGACGGTATCGCAACTTCTGTTTCTGCCTTCCTTGGTGGACCAGCCAATACAACTTATGGAGAAAATACAGGGGTTATCGGTATGACTCGTATCGCTTCTGTCTCAGTTATCCGTAACGCTGCCTTCATCGCGATTGCCCTTAGCTTCCTTGGTAAATTCACTGCCTTGATTTCTACAATCCCAAATGCTGTACTTGGTGGTATGTCAATCCTTCTCTATGGTGTTATCGCAAGTAATGGTTTGAAAGTCTTGATCAAAGAACGTGTAGACTTCGGACAAATGCGTAACCTCATTATTGCAAGTGCAATGTTGGTCCTTGGACTTGGTGGTGCAATCCTTAAACTTGGTCCAGTGACACTTTCAGGTACTGCCCTATCAGCCATGACAGGAATCATCTTGAACTTGATCTTGCCGTACGAAAATAAAGACTAAAAATAAAACTTCCAAGCTTTCCAAAAAATGGAAGCCTGGAAGTTTCTTTTTTTACAAATTTCAATTTTTTTTAAAATCTGAGACAGTAAAAACTTCATCTCTACCTTTCACTTCTTTGGTTGCTACATCTTCTCCAAACCATTTTTGGCTAATCTCCTGGAACTTACCTTCTTGATAAAGTTCAATAAAGGATTGGTTTAAAGCTTGCAATAATCTTTTGTCTGCTGGTCTAACTCCGACTGCAAAGGATTCACTTTCAAATCCTGCTGAAAATACTTCAAAGTCTTTCAAAATCCCTTCTGACTGGAGATAATAATTGGCATACACTCGGTCAATCAACAAGGCATCAATTCGGTCATTCTTCAAGTCAATCAAGGCTTCATTGAAACTCTGGTATTGATTGGCCTTCTGGTCTTTGACACGATTTTTCAGTAAGTCTGGCTGGGCTTCGAAGTCTAAATAACCAGAGGAACCGGCTTGGGCTCCCAAGGTCTTATCCTTCATATCCTCTACTGAATGAATCTGCTGGCTTTTCTTCGCAACCAGAACTTGCTGATTTTCCATATAAGGAATGCTAAAGGCAGCCTTTTCTCGGCGTTCATCAGTGGCAGAGTACCCATTCCAGATGGCGTCTATGGTTCCATTTTGCAGTTCCGTCTCCTTCATATCCCAGTCAATTGGCTGAAATTGAACCTTGAAGCCTAATTTTTCAGAGACAGCTTGTGCTAAGTCAATATCAAAGCCTGTATATTGACCATTCTTTTGTTCAAAACCCATAGGTACAAAGGTATTGTCAAAACCAATAGTAATCGTCCCCTGCTCTTGATACTTATCCCAGTTATCCTGCTTTGGATCGCTAGCCTTTTGAGTACAAGCAGCTAAAAAGAGAGAAAACATAAAACATAAAACTGTAAAAATTTTCTTATTGCTCATAGGTACCTCCTATTTAGGTTCAACCTTGAGAATCTGATCAGCTATATTTTCAGCAAACTGTAAATCATGCGTCACAATAATCTGCGTCATACCGTATTTCTTATTTTGTAGAATAAGTTTTTCAACTTCCAATCGTAATTCTGGATCAAGTGCAGAAGTAGGCTCATCATAACCTATAATTTTGGGATCAATCATCATAGCACGTGCAAAAGCCACTCGCTGTTTTTGCCCACCAGATAATGAGAATGGATAGGCGTCTATATGCCCTGCTAAGCCTAATTGCTCTAAAAGATCTAGAGCTTTTTTTTCAGCCTCTTCTTGCTTCATCCCCAACATTTTAACAGGCGACAAAGTTAAATTTTCCAAGACTGATAAATGAGGAAACAGTTGAAAGTCTTGGAATACAAATCCTAGTAAATTTCTCTTTTCCAATTCGTCTAAGGCTAAATATTCCCCATTATAAAATATTTGACCTGTATCAATTGTCTCAAGTCCAGCTAACATACGTAAGAGAGTTGTCTTTCCTCCTCCTGAAGGCCCAACAATAGCCAGGATTTGATTTTCAGGAATCTTTAAACTAAAATCAGATAATATCTGTTTATCCCCAAACGACTTATTGATATTGAGTAATTCTAACATTTCTCTTCTCCTATCTATAGTAACTATACTTCTTCTCAACTTTTTTAGAAATAATTGTCACAAAACCAATCAAAATCAAGTAAATAAGTCCCGCTAAAAACATAGGAGCTAAACTTACATCACGATTTGCAGCTGTTCGACTGACCAGGATGAGATCTGATATTCCTAGTGCATATACCAAGGAAGTATCCTTAACCAAACTCATTACTTCATTAAAAACGCTAGGAAGAACAATCTTTGTAACCTGAGGTAAAATGATATACCTTACTGTGGCAAAAGGGCTAAACTTCAAGACCTTTGCCGCTTCATACTGGCCATTCGGAATGGTAGCAATCCCTCCTCGGAAAATTTCAGCAAAGTAGGCAGCATAGTTTAAAACAAAAGCAATAATAGCTGCAGGAAGACGGTCCAAACGAATACCTATACTTGGAAGCACATAATAGATAAAAATCAATTGCAAGAGCAAAGGTGTTCCTCGCATAATCCAGATGTAAATATTAATCAGATAATGGAGGGTCTTCCAATGAACTTGTAAAGTAAAGGCAATTAAAACACCCAAAGGAATAGAAAAGATCAAGACTAAGGCAAATACCTGTAAAGTCGTACTTGCACCGCTCAATAAACTCGGTAATATCTCAAATAAATAAGACATACTGCACCTCCTAAAAATAATTGTTCCTATTATAGCATAAATAAACAATATTACCAACATTTTTTGCAATAAATAGCATTTATGGAGATTTTTATGAGATTTTAAAAGAAAAAGGTAGGATATTATCTACCCAACCTTCATTCATATTTATTTGATTTTTTTGGCTAGCATAGTTGCAAAGCGTAGTTGAATACGATTGCCATTCTCATCGCGACGGTGCAGATGACCTGGATTTTCATTGTACTTAACCAATTCCCAATCCTTGTAATAGTCTGCCAATTCCCCTTCTTTAAAGGTAAATGGGAAGTTCACAGAGCAAGGATAATCCTCCGTGTTCATGGCACAAACGATAAGATTGTAGCCACCAACAGTGGTTTTCTCCTGCATGTTTTTGATAATTGCAGGAATGCGGTCTGCTTGCAAAAACATCAAAACCACTGTCGAGACGATGAAATCATACTCTTGCTCAATGCTGGCTGAATTGATATCGTAAAGACCAACAGGCATATCCAAATCTTCCTGCTCCACAATGCTTTGCAAGATTTCAAGGGCCAATTCATTTTGATCCACAGCCGTCACATTAAAACCTTGCTGGGCTAGAAAGAGTGCATTACGGCCTTGACCACAGCCCAAATCCAAGGCTTTCCCTGGTTTTACTGTCTGCATGGCTTCTAAGACCTCTGAATGAACAGGATTGGTATTGTATTTCTTTGGGAAATAATCCTCAGGTCTACAATAAAATTCCAAGTACCATTCCACATCGTCTGTTACAGCCTCCACTCGATGCCAAGCTTGTGGTTGTGCCATGGGATTGTCAGCCCCTGTTTCAAAGATGTGTTCAGCTAGAACCTCACCATCCTCTGTCAATTCAATAAACTTGAGAGTTCCTTTTAAAACAGTAATCTTGCCCCAAGTCCCAACCTTGGTATTGTGTTTCTGCTGAACAGCCTCTGGCATGGTTTCTTTAGTCCACAAAGGCATACGTTTATAGGCAATTAGTTTTTCCATTTTCATTTCCTCTTTTTATCGCTGATTAACAGCTTTCATAACACGCGCGATGTCGCGGTTTTGCTCACGACGTTTGATAGACTCCCGTTTGTCGTAGTCATGCTTCCCTTTGGCAAGTCCTAAAAGAAGCTTGGCATAGCCATCTTTAATATAGACCTTGAGGGGAACCAGGGTCATTCCTGTCCCTTTAGTCTCTTGTTCCAACTTCTGGATTTGCTTCTTATGGAGTAAGAGTTTGCGACGACGTTCTGGTTCCTGGTTCCAGATATTTCCCTCTTCGTAAGGAGCAATATGAACATTGCTCAACCAGATCTCCCCATTTTTTACTTGGGCAAAGCCGTCCTTGAGATTGATTCGAGCAGCTCGCACACTCTTAATTTCAGTTCCAGTCAGGACCATCCCTGCCTCTAGCGTATCTACGATTGTATAGTCGTGGCGCGCCTTTTTATTTTGTGCGACGACCTTTCCCTCGCCCTTTGCCATGCTTGGCTCCTTTCTTAGCTACTTCCTTGTAAAAAGGTTTCTTTCCTTTTTTCTTCTTGTCTTTTTGTGAATGCTTGCGCTTATCATTTGAGCGTCCTGATTTTCTCTTGTCTTCTTTCTTATCTGAACGACGACTTGAACCACGCCCTCTGTCACTGCGATTAGAATGTTTTAAGCCTTTTTCAATCACATCAAACTCACTTGGGATGTAAGAAAGGTCAATTTCACCAGTCATCTTGTCGGCTCTTTCAACTCGGATACGGATTTGCTGACCTACACGGAAGGTTGTTCCTGATTTCTCCCCACGAAGGGTCAAATCACGCTCATTAAAATGATAAAATTCAGGTAGATTAGTGATGTGAATCAAGCCTTCAACCGTGTTCGGCAATTCGACAAAGAGACCGAATTTGACAATACTTGATACAACTGCATCATACTCTTCGCCCACGTATTCTTCCATGTACTCAGCCTTTTTCATGGCTTCGACTTCACGCTCAGCCTCAATGGCACGACGCTCACGGTTGGAAGACTGGGTCGCAATCTCTGGAATTACTTGCTCAAAATGCTCTGCTATTTCCTTAGAACGGCCGTAATCCCGAATCATACGGTGAACAAGAAGGTCTGGATAACGACGAATCGGGCTGGTAAAGTGAGTGTAATAGTCAGCAGCAAGGCCATAGTGGCCGTGATTGTGCTCTGAATAGCGAGCCTGCTGCATAGAGCGAAGAAGCATCATGGACAATACATCCGCATAAGGCTCTCCCTCAACAGCACGCATGATATCCTGAAGTGCCTCCTGACTAATCTCACTGGCAGTCCCATAAATGCGCAAGCCAAAGCTCGAAGCATAGTCAATAAACTTCTGAACCTTTTCAGCCTTAGGCTCCTCGTGAATTCGATAAATAAAAGGTAAATCCAGCTTGCTAAAATGCTCGGCAACTGTTTCATTGGCCATCAACATAAAGGACTCAATCATGCGCTCGGCAACACCACGCTGACGAAGAACGATATCAACAGGCTTACCTTGCTTGTCCACTAAAATCTTAGCTTCATTGGTATCAAAATTGAGGGCTCCACGTTTCACTCGCATGTTTTCTAAAGTTTCATGAAGCTTAGCCATGAGTTCGATACTTGGTACAATTTTCTGATATTCTTGTCTCTTTTCCTTGTCTCCAGCTAGGATATCATTGACATCACTATAGGTCATCCTGAAGCTAGTCTTGATAACCGTTTGTGTGATAGTGTAGTTGACCACACGACCATATTTATCAATCTCCATAATAGCAGACTGGGTCAGGCGGTCCACTTGCGGGTTAAGTGAGCAAATTCCATTTGATAGGCGTTCTGGAAGCATTGGGACCACACGGTCCGTCACATAGACTGAAGTCGCGCGGTTAAGGGCTTCTTTATCAAGGGCAGAGCCTTCCGTCACATAGTAGGAAACGTCTGCGATGTGAACTCCAAGTTCGATATTTCCATTTTTCAATGGTTTAATATGAACTGCGTCATCCAAGTCCTTAGCATCTGCACCATCAATGGTAAAGATAATCTCATCTCGTAGATCAAGACGGCCTTCCATATCTTTTTCAGATGGAGCATCCGGTACTTTTTCTGCTTCCTTGATAACAGCCTCTGGAAATTCAGAGACAATATCCATAGACTCCAAAACTTCCAAGACATCAATCCCAGCATCTGTCGAATGACCAACTACATCAAGAACAGAAGCTACAAAAAAATCATGTTTCTTACTTGGATACTTGTCGATAAAGACCTTAAGGACTTCAGTTCCTTCAAGTTTAAGGGCTGGTTTCTTGACGTAAATAGGCTGACTAATTTTTTGATTCTTTGAGCGAATATAGCCGGCATACTTAGGTTTTTCCTGATCCAGAACAATTTGTCCAACAACGGTTGTCAAACTGTGCTCTAGGATATCGATAATTTTTGCTTCTGCTGCTGTTCCCTTGTTTCGGTCAGCCACTTTCTTAATCACGACCTCAACTGTATCGCCATCAATAGCATAGTTGACATCGTTTTTACCAACAAAGAGGTCATCTTCTTCCCCTTCTAAACTGACAAAGCCAAAACCATTTTTGTGGGCATGGAAAGTTCCTTTGAGGGTGATTTCATGTTTTTTCTTAATTTGCAAGGTCAGACTTCCATCATCCTCAAAGCGAATCTGGTGCTTTCTTTCCATGAGGGACAGAGTTTTAATCAACTCACGAAAATCCTTGGAACCGTCCTTTCCGAGAGCCTGGGCAAGTTCATTTACAGTTACCTTTCCCTTTTCTTGTAAATATTCTTTTATAATTTCTTTCATGTTTTCTTTCTAGATTTTTTATTTAGTGTTAATACTATTCCTTTCAAAATAAAAACAGGCAAAGACCTAGTCCTGCCCATTATTTTCTTATCTACTTGATAATACCGTCAATGCTAAGGCAATGGCTAGCCAGAAAAAGACTAAAATCCCTGTCAAACGCTGCATTACAGCTTCAAAACCGCGTGCTTTACTGCGTTCAAACAAATCACCTGAGCTGGCATCAAATACATTGCTGGATTGGTTTTTGGTTGGTTGCATGAAAATCGCAATCACAATCACAACAGATAATACTAATAAAATGGTTAATAATAGGTTATACATATCAAACTCCTTAAAATCCCTATTATTTTACCATAAAATCTACTTAGATTCAAGATGTAGGGTTACTTTTCTTTCCTTGGGACAATACTTTAAAACTTCAATCTTATCAGGATGGGTTTTTGAATTTTTACTGGTTAGGTAATTGATGCTTCCACAGGAGGAGCATTTGAGATTAATTTTTACTCGCACTAGATTTCCTTTACTTTTATCCTTATTTTTGGTTCAACTACATTTAAAAAACTTATTAAACAAATGGATTTAATCTTGCTCACTACTTTCGAGAAGAGAATTAACCTGAGCTAGCAAATGGTCTTGACTTCCATTGTTATCGATAACCTGACTTGCCAAGCCCTTCTTTTCTTCTAAAGGCCACTGGGCTGAAAGACGAGACTCAGCTTCCTCCTTGGATAGCTGATTCCTTTTCATTAAACGTTCTACTTGGATATCTCGGTCCACATAGATCAACCAAGTCTCATCAAACCAAGAAACGTAGTCCTGCTCAAAAAGTAGGGGAATATCCATGAAGAAAATCTCTTCTGTCTGAGCCAATTGGTCTCTTAATG
>CAUQVK010000064.1:0-8565 GCA_963521495.1 uncultured Streptococcus sp. | reverse complement strand
ATGGTAGACTATCTAGGAAAAGGTCTGGCAAATATTTGCTATGTGGCCAATCCAGAAGTAGTCATTCTCGGTGGCGGTATCATGGGACAAGAGGCGATCCTCAAACCCAAGATCCGTACAGCCTTGAAAGAGGCTTTGGTACCAAGTTTGGCTGAGAAAACACGATTAGAATTTGCCCATCACCAGAATACAGCAGGGATGTTGGGAGCATATTATCATTTCAAAACAAAACAATCCTAGTTTGGCTTAGCCGAACTAGGATTTTCTTATGCGTTTTTGTCTACGATAGCCATTGAGTTTTTTATTTTCCCAGTAGCTATTAAATATTTTTTCCTTGTTTTCACGATTGATTTCTAAAAAGTAGGCATAAATTAGGTCTATGAAAAAAAGCATGGGTAGTTGAGCGGAAATACGTTGAATATATGATGATTGGCTATGTGCGGCAAGAAGTACTGTCTCTGTATAAGCCTGACTATCTTTATTTGGAACACTAGTGAAAAGTACTGTTTTTGCTCCCATTTCTTTAGCATCTAACAAACTATCCAAGATGGTAAGAGTTGTGCCAGAAAGAGAAAAACCTATGACTAGACAATTTTCGTCTATAATACTCGTTGTCCATGCAAAGCCATCTTGGTCTGTGAGTGCCTCGCAGACAACACCCAGACGCATAAAACGTAGTTTCATTTCCCGAGCTACAAGTCCCGAGCTACCTGTTCCAAAAAAATAAACACGTTCCGCATCTTCAATTAAGTGGGCAACTCGTTCGAGTTGATTTTCATTAATTAAATCCTGTGTTTGCTCACGCATATTGCTATAGCTTCTTAGAACACGTTTTGTAAGAGGGCTATGATTTGTAAAATGACTATTTTCTTTTTCTGCTTGCTGTTGGTATTGAAAGACAAATTCTCTATAGCCTGTAAAACCACATTTTTTTGAAAAACGGGTGAGTGCGGCTTGGGAAACGTGCAATTTTTGGGTGACTTGTTGAGAAGATAAATCATCAGAAATAGTTTCTGATAGTAAAAAATAACTTGCAATTTCCTGCTCTAAATCTGTCATTTCTTCAAAGTGCAACTCAATAATGTTTGCAATATCAATTTTATCCATAAGGTAGGGTCCTCTATACATGTAATTTTTAGAAATAAGACATATTTTATTGTTTACACTTATTATAACACATAAATTTAGAGAGTACTAAATTTTAAAAAAAAGCTTTTTCTATTCCACAATTTTCTGGTTGATTTATGGTACAATGAAAAGTAAGATTTTAATTAGAAGAGAGACGGATTTGTATGAGAAAATTTAACAGCCATTCGATTCCGATTCGGCTTAATTTATTGTTTTCAATCGTCATTTTACTGTTTATGACCATTATCGGTCGTTTGTTGTATATGCAAGTCTTGAACAAGGACTTCTATGAAACAAAGTTAGCTTCAGCTAGTAAAACTAAGGTTACAACTAGTTCAGTGCGTGGAGAGATTTATGATGCTAGTGGTAAGCCCTTGGTTGAGAATATAGCTAAACGAGTTGTTTCCTTTACTCGAAACAATAAAATGACGGCCAGTAATTTGAAAGAGATTGCTAAAAAGTTATTAGATTATGTAAGTCTTACTTCTCCTTATGTGACAGAACGTCAACTAGCAGATTATTATTTAGCAGATCCTGAAATTTACAAAAAAACAGTTGAAGCTTTGCCGAAAGATAAACGTTTGAATTCTGATGGTAACCTTATATCGGAATCAGAACTGTATAACAATGCAGTTGAAAGTATTGAAACTAGTCAGTTGAATTACACAGATGAAGAAAAGAAAGTAATTTATCTTTTTAGTCAACTAAATGCTGTTGGAAATTTTGCGACCGGAAATATTGTGACAGATACTTTGACAGATAATCAAGTTGCTCTGATTGCTTCTTCATCTAAAGAATTACCTGGAGTTAGCATTTCTACTTCATGGGATCGCAAGGTATTAGAAACATCCTTATCTTCAATTGTAGGAAGTGTTTCAAGTGAAAAAGGTGGTCTTCCAGCTGAAGATGCAGATGAATATCTGAAAAAAGGCTATTCACTTAATGATCGTGTCGGGACATCTTATCTTGAAAAACAATATGAAGAAAACCTACAAGGGAAACGCTCAGTAAAAGAAATCCATCTAGATAAGTTCGGTAATATGGAAAGCGTCGAAAATATCGAAGAGGGTGCTAAAGGTAATAATATTAAACTGACAATTGATTTGTCTTTTCAAGATAGTGTAGATAATCTCCTCAAAAGCTATTTCAATTCAGAATTAGGAAACGGAGGAGCTAAATATTCTGAAGGTGTTTATGCAGTAGCTCTCAATCCAAAAAACGGTGCAGTTTTATCCATGTCAGGACTAAAACATGACTTAAAATCAGGGAAGTTAACACAAGATTCTTTAGGAACAGTAACTAATGTTTTTGTTCCAGGTTCGGTCGTTAAGGCAGCAACTATTAGTTCTGGTTGGGAAAATGGTATTTTATCTGGGAATCAGACCTTGACAGACCAGTCCATTGTCTTTCAAGGTTCAGCTCCCATCAATTCTTGGTATACTCCTCAGGCTTACGGTTCATTCCCTATCACAGCAGTCCAAGCTCTGGAGTATTCATCTAATGCCTATATGGTCCAAACAGCTCTAGGTCTTATGGGGCAGACCTACCAACCCAATATGTTTGTCGGCACCAGCAATCTAGAGTCTGCTATGGGGAAATTGCGTTCAACCTTTGGTGAATATGGTTTGGGTTCTGCGACCGGAATTGACCTACCAGATGAATCTACTGGATTTGTTCCCAAAGACTATAGCTTTGCTAATTACATCACCAATGCCTTTGGGCAGTTTGATAACTATACCCCAATGCAATTGGCTCAGTATGTAGCAACTATTGCAAATGATGGTGTTCGTGTGGCTCCTCGTATTGTTGAAGGCATTTATGGAAATAATGATAAGGGAGGCTTAGGCGACTTGATTCAGCAACTGCAACCGACAGAGATGAATAAGGTCAATATATCCGACTCCGATATGAGTATCTTGCACCAAGGTTTTTATCAGGTTGCTCATGGGACTAGTGGATTGACAACTGGACGTGCTTTTTCAAATGGAGCAGCAGTTTCCATTAGTGGTAAAACAGGTACTGCCGAAAGTTATGTTGAGGGTGGTCAAGAAGCTAACAATACCAATGCTGTGGCCTATGCACCATCAGATAATCCTCAAATCGCTGTTGCAGTGGTCTTTCCTCATAATACCAATCTAACAAATGGTGTAGGACCTTCCATTGCGCGTGACATTATCAATCTGTATCAAAAATACCATCCAATGAACTAGAAAGGAAATTATGCTTTATCCAACACCCATTGCCAAGCTGATTGACAGTTATTCTAAGTTACCAGGTATCGGGATTAAGACGGCTACGCGTCTGGCCTTTTATACGATTGGGATGTCTGATGACGATGTCAGTGAATTTGCAAAAAATCTACTCTCCGCAAAACGAGAATTGACCTACTGTTCTATCTGTGGTCGTTTGACGGATGATGATCCTTGCTCAATCTGCACAGATCCAAGTCGCGATCAAACAACCATTCTGGTTTTGGAAGATAGCCGTGATGTGGCTGCAATGGAAAATATCCAGGAATACCATGGACTCTATCATGTTCTGCATGGGTTGATTTCTCCAATGAATGGTATTAGTCCAGATGATATCAATTTAAAGAGTCTTATGACTCGTCTCATGGATAGTAAGGTTTCAGAAGTGATTGTCGCAACTAATGCGACGGCAGATGGCGAGGCGACTTCTATGTATCTATCTCGTTTGCTCAAACCAGCAGGTATTAAAGTTACTCGTTTGGCACGAGGCCTAGCTGTAGGGGCTGATATAGAGTATACAGATGAAGTTACTTTACTACGAGCTATAGAAAATCGTACGGAATTGTAAGTTAGTAAATGAAATTGTTTTCAAGGTTCTTAGTTTTATTCTTTAATAAATTAATTGTTTTTATAAACATAAAGATTTAGAAGCAAGATGTGTTAGTAGTTTTAGTATGACGATAAGTATTCCTATCTTCTATATAGTAGCATTGAATAAGTCGCTACCAAATGAGTATACAATTATTAAGAAATTAATCAAAGATTATGCCCATCTTTACGTTAGTGGCAGGGTCTTTGATTTTTTAGTGTACGACGGGCATATCGTACATCTGAGGGGCAAGTCCTCTGTGGGCGTCCGCTACCGGTAAGATTCCTAAGTCTGACGTTGAAATAAGAATCGTCAGAGGAAGGGATAGCGAAATTGTGACTCTACGAATAGGAACATGATAGTAAGGCGTATATAGCGGATGAGGCTACCAGAAACTCTAAAGTCAAAATAGGTAGTCGTAATCCATTCGTGTAAATGATGGGAGCAATTGAATTCGAACTATAGAGGTAATTAATAGATTTATGATATAGTCATGGCAGTTTGTATGATTTTGATTCTAGTTTATCAAATAATAGATTAGAATTGTCAGATAATATCATTTTATGTTATAATGAAGAAAAAAACAGAGGTGTTCAAATGTCAGAAGCAGGTCATAAGTTTTTAGCAAAACTGGGGAAAAAACGCTTACGTCCAGGTGGAAAACGTGCCACAGATTGGTTAATTGCGGAAGGAGGATTTTCAAAAGAAAAGAGAATACTAGAGGTTGCGTGTAATAGAGGAACTACAGCAATTGAGTTGGCACAGCGTTTTGGTTGTAAGATAACTGCTGTTGATATGGATGCTCAAGCTTTAGAAGTGGCTAAAAAATCTGCTGAAACGGCAGGTGTTGCTCATTTGATCAGTTTTGAAAGAGCTAATGCAATGAAACTTCCTTATGAAGATGCTAGTTTTGATATTGTTATAAATGAAGCTATGCTGACTATGCAAGCCGATCAAGCTAAGAAAAAATGTGTAATGGAATATCTAAGGGTTTTAAAACCTGAAGGTCTTCTCTTGACACATGATGTGCTTCTTAAGGAAGCTAAAGAGTCTGTCAGACAGGAATTGTCACAAGCAATTCATGTAAATGTAGGTCCTTTAACTCAAGATGGTTGGGAAGAGGTGATGATAGAATCAGGTTATCGTGATGTGAAAGTATTGACTGGTGAAATGACATTAATGAAATTATCAGGTATGATTTATGACGAAGGTTGGCTAGGAACTTTGAAAATTTGTGTAAATGCTTGTAAAAAGGAGAATAGAAAGCAGTTTTTAACTATGTATAAAATGTTTGCTAAGAATAAAAAGAAATTGGGCTTTATTGCTATGGCTAGTTATAAATCGTCAAATCGTTAGATAATTATTGAAGTTAACTTTTCCTTTTTTCTTTCTTAAAAAATATGCTATAATAGAGAGTAAAAACTTTGAAAGAAAGAAAAAGATGAATTTAAAAGATTATATTGCAACAATTGAAAATTATCCTAAGGAAGGGATTACCTTCCGTGATATTAGTCCTTTAATGGCTGATGGAAATGCTTATAGCTATGCTGTACGTGAAATCGTTCAGTATGCTACTGACAAGAAAATAGATATGATTGTAGGGCCGGAGGCACGTGGATTTATCGTTGGCTGTCCAGTTGCTTTTGAGTTAGGAATTGGGTTTGCACCTGTTCGTAAGCCAGGTAAATTACCACGAGAAGTTATTTCTGCTGACTATGAAAAAGAGTACGGTGTTGATACATTGACTATGCACGCGGATGCCATTAAGCCAGGTCAACGTGTTCTTATCGTGGATGACCTCTTAGCAACAGGTGGAACTGTTAAAGCAACCATCGAGATGATTGAAAAACTTGGTGGTGTTGTAGCAGGTTGTGCCTTCCTTGTTGAATTGGATGAATTGAACGGCCGTGAAAAAATCGGTGACTACGATTACAAAGTTCTCATGCATTATTAATGAAAAACAGTCCCTAGGGCTGTTTTCTCTACATTAGGATATAAAAATAGACTATAGCTAGTTAGAGAAAAACTATAATTGAAAACTATATCTTCTTACAGTATAATAAAGGAAAGAGGTGTTTAGAGTTTGTCTTTAAACAACTATGATGATTTCTGAAAGTATACAGTTAGGAGAAAGTTATGCCCATTCGAATTGATAAAAAACTACCAGCTGTTGAGATTTTACGGACAGAAAATATCTTTGTAATGGATGACCAGCGGGCTGCTCATCAAGATATTCGTCCCTTGAAGATTTTGATATTGAACCTCATGCCTAAAAAAGTAGTAACAGAGACCCAGTTGTTACGGCATTTGGCTAATACCCCCTTGCAGTTAGATATTGACTTTCTTTATATGGAGAGCCACCGTTCCAAGACGACTCGTGCAGAGCATATGGAAACTTTCTATAAGACCTTTAAAGAAGTAAAGGATGACTTTTTTGATGGAATGATTATTACAGGAGCACCAGTTGAACATCTTCCTTTTGAAGAAGTGGATTATTGGGAAGAGTTTAGTCAAGTGATTGAGTGGTCGAAAAACCATGTATATTCTACCCTTCATATTTGCTGGGGAGCTCAAGCAGGTCTGTATCTTCGTTATGGAGTAGAAAAATATCAGATGGATAGTAAGCTATCTGGAATTTATCCGCAAGATACTTTGATAGAAGGACATCTCCTTTTTAGAGGTTTTGATGATAGTTATGTGGCTCCACATTCTAGAAATACAGAGATTTCTAAAGAAGAGATTTTGAATAAAACAAATCTGGAGATTCTATCAGAAGGCTCACAAGTTGGTGTGTCTATCTTGGCAAGTCGTGATTTGCGTGAGATTTATAGTTTTGGGCACTTAGAGTATGATCGCGATACCCTAGCAAAAGAGTATTTCCGTGATTATGAGGCTGGTTTAAATCCCCACATTCCCGAAAATTACTTTAAGAATGATGATATCAATCAAACACCCTGTCTTTGTTGGTCTTCATCTGCAGCTCTCTTTTTCAGTAATTGGGTCAACTATGCTGTCTATCAAGAAACACCCTTTGATTGGGAAAAAATCGAAGGTGATGCATCTGCCTTTGGCTATTTATAAGAGGAATTATGACATATTTAGACGCTTTTAAATCAGGGAACTTGGTTTTGCCGAATGCCCTGCTCTTGCATTTTAAGGAACTCTTTCCTTCCAGTGATGATTTTCTGGTTTGGCAATTTTTTTATTTAGTAAATACATCCGCTGTGGAGGAATTGTCTCCAAGTCAAATTGCGGAAACTATAGGAAAAGAATTAGCAGATGTCAATCAGAGTATTTCTAATCTGACTGAAAGTGGCCTACTCCAGTATCGCACCATCGAGTTAAATGGTGAAATTGAATTAATATTTGATGCTAGCCCTGCCTTGGAACGCTTGGATGAATTGTTAGGTACTAGTCACTCCCATTCTGAACAGTTAAGCTCTCAAAACCAACTCAAGGATTTAGTAGAAATCTTCCAACAGGAATTAGGACGCTTATTAACACCTTTTGAAATCGAAGATTTGACCAAAACTGCAAAAGAAGATGGAGTCAATCCAGATGTTATCAAAGAAGCCCTTCGTGAAGCTATTTTAAATGGTAAAGCTAATTGGAAATACATTCAGGCGATTCTCCGAAACTGGCGGCATGAGGGCATTAGAAGTGTAGCTCAGGTAGAAGCTAAGCGAGTAGAAAGAGTAGCAAGTCACACTCAGCAGACGCAAGTATCTGCTGACTTCAGAAGTGCTATGGATCTTTGGAAGGATTAGGTTTTGAATCCGAGTAAGATTTGCAAGCTGTGTATAATTGTGATAAAATAAGTAGAAAATAAATATTAAAAAGAGGTATGTGAAATGTCACGTAAACCATTTATCGCCGGTAACTGGAAAATGAACAAAAATCCAGAAGAAGCAAAAGCATTTGTTGAAGCTGTTGCATCAAAACTTCCTTCATCAGAACTTGTTGAAGCAGGTATCGCAGTCCCAGCTCTTGATTTAACAACAGTTCTTGCTGCTGCTAAAGGTTCTAACCTTAAAATTGCTGCTCAAAACTGCTACTTTGAAAATGTAGGTGCTTTCACTGGTGAAACTAGCCCACAAGTTTTGAAAGAAATCGATACTGACTATGTAGTAATCGGTCACTCAGAACGTCGTGATTACTTCCATGAAACTGATGAAGATATCAACAAAAAAGCAAAAGCAATCTTTGCAAATGGTATGCTTCCTATCATCTGTTGTGGTGAATCACTTGAAACTTACGAAGCAGGGAAGGCTGCTGAATTCGTAGGTGCTCAAGTATCTGCTGCTTTAGCTGGATTAACAGCTGAACAAGTTGCAGCTTCAGTTATCGCTTATGAGCCAATTTGGGCTATCGGTACTGGTAAATCAGCTTCACAAGATGATGCACAAAAAATGTGTAAAGTTGTTCGTGACGTAGTAGCTACTGACTTTGGTCAAGAAGTTGCTGACAAAGTTCGCGTTCAATATGGTGGTTCTGTTAAACCTGAGAACGTTGCTTCATACATGGCTTGTCCAGATGTTGACGGCGCCCTTGTAGGTGGTGCATCACTTGAAGCAGAAAGCTTCTTGGCTTTGCTTAATT
>CAUQVK010000063.1:0-8628 GCA_963521495.1 uncultured Streptococcus sp. | reverse complement strand
ACACTGTTTTGAGGTTGCAGATAGAACTGACGAAGTCAGTAACATATACCTACGGTAAGGCGACGCTGACGTGGTTTGAAGAGATTTTCGAAGAGTATAAGTCTATAGTTTAAAACTATAACTAGCTCTTGAAAAGAAGAAAATGAGTTGATGAAAATAAGTGGTACAATAGTTACTATAGATTTGGAGGAATTGTATGAGCAAGGAATTACACATTAACACAATTTTGGCCCAGGCGGGTATTAAGTCAGATGAAGCGACAGGTGCATTGGTGACACCGCTTCATTTTTCAACGACCTATCAGCATCCAGAGTTTGGTAAATCTACTGGATTTGACTATACGCGCACCAAAAACCCAACTCGCAGTAAGGCAGAAGAAGTCTTGGCGGCTATCGAGTCAGCAGATTATGCCCTAGCAACTAGCTCAGGGATGTCAGCTATTGTACTGGCCTTTAGTGTCTTCCCAGTAGGAAGTAAGGTCTTGGCTGTCCGTGACCTTTACGGTGGTTCTTTCCGCTGGTTCAATCAAGTGGAGCAGGAAGGCCGTTTCCATTTTACCTATGCCAATACAGAAGAAGAGTTGATTGCCGAGTTAGAAAAGGACGTGGATGTTCTCTATATCGAAACACCAACCAATCCCTTGATGTTGGAATTTGATATCGAAAAACTAGCAAAATTGGCTCATGCTAAGGGTGCCAAAGTGGTGGTGGACAATACCTTCTACAGCCCTATCTACCAACGTCCGATTGAAGATGGAGCAGATATCGTTCTCCATTCAGCAACCAAGTATCTAGCAGGCCACAATGATGTCTTGGCTGGAGTGGTTGTGACCAATAGTTTAGAACTATACGAGAAGCTTTTCTACAATCTCAATACGACAGGGGCAGTCTTGTCACCATTTGACAGTTATCAATTGATTCGTGGTCTCAAGACCTTGTCTCTTCGTATGGAGCGCTCAACAGCCAATGCCCAAGAAGTGGTTGCTTTTTTGAAGGATTCTCCAGCAGTCAAGGAAGTTCTCTATACGGGTCGTGGGGGGATGATTTCCTTTAAAGTAGTAGATGAAAAACGCATTCCGCATATCTTGAACAGCCTCAAGGTCTTCTCTTTTGCAGAAAGCTTGGGTGGGGTGGAAAGTCTTATTACTTATCCAACGACTCAAACTCACGCTGATATTCCAGCAGAAGTGCGCCATTCTTATGGTTTGACAGATGACCTCTTGCGTTTATCAATTGGGATTGAGGATGCTAGAGATTTGATTGCAGATTTGCGCCAAGCATTAGAAGGATAAGACAAAGATGGGAAAATATGATTTTACAAGCCTGCCCAACCGTTTAGGGCACCATACCTATAAATGGAAAGAAACAGAAACGGATAGTGAAGTTCTACCAGCTTGGATAGCGGATATGGACTTTGTAGTCTTGCCTGAAATCCGCCAAGCCGTGCAGACTTACGCTGATCAACTGGTTTATGGCTATACCTATGCCAGTGAAGAGTTAATTAAGGAAGTTCAAAAGTGGGAAGCTACACAACATGGTTACCACTTTGACAAAGAGGCTCTTGTCTTTATCGAGGGTGTGGTACCAGCCATCTCAACAGCTATTCAAGCCTTTACAAAAGAAGGCGAAGCGGTTCTGATTAACACACCTGTCTATCCACCTTTTGCTCGCAGTGTCAAGTTGAACAACCGCAGATTGATTACCAATTCTTTGGTGGAAAAGGATGGTCTGTTTGAGATTGACTTTGACCAACTTGAAAAGGATTTGGTGGAAGAGGATGTCAAACTTTACATTCTCTGCAATCCTCATAATCCTGGTGGACGTGTGTGGGAAAAAGAAGTGTTGGAGAAGATTGGCCAACTCTGCCAAAAACACGGTGTTTTCTTGGTTTCGGATGAGATTCACCAAGATTTGGCCCTCTTTGGTCACAAGCATCATTCCTTCAATACTGTCAACCCTGACTTTAAAGAATTTGCTATCGTCTTGACCAGTGCCACTAAAACCTTTAATATTGCTGGAACAAAAAATTCCTATGCAGTCATTGAAAATCCTAAGTTGAGACTGGCTTACCAGAAACGCCAGTTGGTCAATAACCAGCATGAAATTTCAGGCTTGGGCTATTTGGCGACAGAAGCTGCTTATCGCTATGGGAAGGATTGGTTAGAGGAACTCAAGCAAGTCTTTGAAGACCACATCAATTATGTGGTGGATTTATTTGGAAAAGAGACTAAAATCAAGGTCATGAAACCGCAAGGAACCTACTTGATTTGGCTTGATTTTTCAGCCTATGACTTGACTGATGAAACATTGCAAGAGCTGTTGAGAAATGAAGCCAAGGTTATCCTCAATCCTGGTTTGGATTATGGGGATGAAGGAAGTCTCCATGCCCGCCTCAATGTAGCCATGCCTAAATCCCTACTGCAAGAAGTGTGTCAGCGAATTGTGACGACTTTTGCCAAACTTTAAAAATTGCTAAATTCCCAAACTAACTTCCATCGCTAATACAAGTGGAAGTTAGTCTGATAAAAATCGTAAAAACCAGTGAAATTCCGTGTCAGGGTAAGTTCCACTGGTTTTACTAATGCTTGATTTCATCGCTTTTGTAGCCGAAAGGAATAGAAAAAAAAGAACGCACAAAATCCCCTTATCTGAAAGCGTTTCAGATTAAGTTCCGCTATGGTGGAAGTTAGTGTGAGACGTTTGATATTTGACGGAAGAACCCTGTTTTTTGTTGTGTAAATATATTAAAAATGGTATAATCTAGCTGTGATAGCTGTGATAGCTGTGATAGCTGTGATAGCTGTGATAGCTGTGATAGCTGTGATAGCTGTGATAGCTGTGATAGCTGTGATGTTATTAGCAAATAGTAGTCATCATAGTGATTTTTATAACTTAACTCTTTTTTGAAGTTAAAGTTATAAAAATTGCTTTTTCTATATTATATGGCTCTTAGGAGGGGAAATGGAACATAAAAATAAGTCATTAAGTCGAATTAAACGTCATCAAAGTGATAAGGTCTTGCGCTTTTCTATTCGTAAATATAGCTTTGGTGCGGCTTCAGTAGCTGTAGCAGCACTGATGTTTTTAGGTACGCACGTCGTTAGTGCGGATGTTGTAGATAATCAAAACCAACATAACATAGGCGCACAGAATCCAAAAGAGGAGGATCTGGTAAATCCTGATAAAACAGAAAAAATTGAGAAGATAGGGGAATCGGCTAAAAATCGAGAAGTTGTAGAGAAAAATACTGAAGTAGCAGTTTCGCCTGGTAAAGAGGAAGCGAAACCTGCTAAAAAAGAGGAGTTAGCCACTGGAAATACTTCCGCTGTAAACAATAATGCTAATACTGAAAAAACAGTAGAAAAACAAGTAGTATTAGACAAAACAAAATTACAAACTAATATTGAAAGAGTAGAAGAACTTTTAGAGAAAATTAATAAAGATAAAGCGCCTGCGTCTACTTTAGCGGCTATTAAAATAGATTTAGAAAATGCGAAAAAAATATTTAATAGTAATAGCGTTGAACTGACACAAGCTGACATAGATGCAATGGCTAAAAAACTTAATGAGAAAACTTTTGTATTATCTTCAATGCCTAAGATTGGCGCTCCTAAAAAAGAGTTAAAAGAAGGGGAAAATACGATTGCTAATAGTGGCTCTCGTGACTTGCGTAATGGGAATAAGAATGAAGTAGGTTCTGATTTTAGATCTGCACCAATTGATGATAAAACTAGCCGAGGAAATCTTGGAATTGTTGTAGCGAACTCTGGATTTATTACAGGATATGCAACGCCATCTTCAACAATTGAGATTAAGAGAAATGGTACAACTGTGCTTACTTCTAAACTTGACGATACAGGAAGCTTCAAATTAAATGCTAAAGGTATCGAAGTTGGAGATAATGTTGAGTTAGTTGTTAATGGAAAGAGTGTTTATACTACTAAAGTAAGTCCGGCAGATACAGTAGCTTTCAATGATAGTTTAGCAGGAATTGCTCAAGTTGACGGATATACAGCTGCGGAAGCTGATGTTGAGGTAACTGTAGGCGGAAAAACTTTTAAAACTAAATCACAAACAAATGGATACTTCACGATTAATGTTGATACGAACTTGATGGTAAAAGATGCAGTTGTTACGACTGTTATCAAAAAGAATGGTCAAGTAGTTGGTCGTGGAACAAGTACAGTTCGTGAAACAAAAGTAACTGACTTCGGGGTTGGTTGGAATAAAAACCCAATGATTAACTACTCAGAGCGTGATGTATATTCACCAGATACGAAGCAATATGCTTTCGTAAGTAAAGGAACAGCTGATCAAGCTTATGACAACATTCGTGTTTACCGTGAAGAACGTATCGAAAAAGATGGGAATAAATATTATTACTGGATGTTAGATTCAGGTCCAGCGGCAAATGCTCAGGCAGGTTTGTCTAAGAAAGTTTCACTTACGATTCCTCGTACTGTAGGAGATCCGTATGACTTTACTTATACAAAATACGCTAATGGGGTTCTGTACTCTCATAATGAATATGCCAATGCAACTGCTTGGGAACACGAAAACTCTAATTATCGTGCTTATGTAAAAAATGGAGAACGTCGTTCTGGTGCTTCTTATACGGAGAATTTAGGATCTTGGATGGATTATGCTCATCCAGATAACAACTGGTGGAGAAATATTTATCGTGACTCTAGAAGAGATGGTACTGATCGTAATCCGGATGCGGCTTCTCGTGTAAAAGATATGTACGGTATTACAACAGGGGGACTTATTTACAACCTTGGTAGAGGTGTCATTGAAGATAAAATGAACGTAAAAAAAGGACAACGTACGATTATCACTTTTAAAACAAAAATTCTTGAAGGTGATGAATTAGATCAAAGCATTATGTCGGATTGGGGAAATAAAGATAAAAATAACCCAATGCTTGCTGAGATTAAAAAACGTTTAGCGAATGATCCGTACCTAGCATACGGAGGATATACAGACCTAGGTTATGTTCGATATAGAGCAGGACAAAATGCCATTATCGGTACTTTACCGTTGAAACCAGATGAAGCAGTTAGATATGATTTGAAACCAAAATCTAAGCCACAAACGACTAAAGTAGGCGTTATTCCAGATGCTTTCAATAGTATTGCAAATCCGGATGAGTTGCCAAAGGGTACAACTTATCGTTGGTTTAAAGATCCGGATGTATCAAAAGCGACAGCGCCAGGTGCACCTGTGTATGGTAAAGTGGAAGTGATTATTCCAGAACGTGGAACATTTATTGTAGATGCACCTATTCATGTTACAGAGGATAAAGTAAAAACACCAGAAGCTCCATTAGCAACAGCAAAAGAAGATGGATCTGTAACAGCCAAACCACAAGATTCAACGAAAGTAGATAAAATCAAAGTTAGCTACACAGGAGAAGATGGTTCGAAAAAGACTGTTGAAGGAATTAAAGGTGGAAATGGAACGTGGACTGTTACGGGTAATCCAGAAGTCAAAATCGATGCAAATACAGGAGAAATCACAATCCCAGCTGATAAAGTAAAAGATAATACAGAAGTAACAGCAGTAACAACAAATGGAAACAGTGATGAATCAACTCCAGCAAAAGCAACTGCAAAAGCACCAAAACCTGAAAAACCAATCGTAACTGCACCAAATACTGGTGTTGTAACAGCAAAACCAAAAGATCCAGTAAAAGCAGATAAAATTACGGTTACTTATACAGGAGAAGACGGGTCAAAAGTAACAGTAGTAGGTAATAAAGGAAATGATGGCACATGGACTATTGAAAACAATCCAGGTGTAACTATTGATTCTAAAACTGGTGAAATCACTATTCCGGCTGATAAAGTCAAAGACAATACAGAAGTAACAGCTATCACAAAAAATGGAAATAGTGTTGACTCAGACCCAGCTAAAGCAGTCGCAAGATTTCCAAAGCCTGAAAAACCAACAGTAGTAGCAAAAGAGGATGGATCTGTAACAGCAAAACCACAAGATCCAACCAAAGTAGACAAAATTACGGTTACTTACACAGGAGAAGATGGTTCACCAAAAACAGTAGTGGGAACGAAAGATCCGTTTAATCAATGGATTTCAAGTGATCCAGAAATCAAAATCAATGCAGACACAGGTGAAATTACAATCCCTGCTGAAAAAGTAAAAAATGAAACAGATGTAACAGCTATCACGAAAAACGGAACAAGTGACGATTCAGAACCGGCAACAGACAAGGCAAAAACACCAGATAATGAACCACCAGTTTTAACTCTAACACCTAATAATGTAACGGTAGTAGAAGGAGAAACTGTAACATTTACAGTGACGGCAAGAGATGACAAAAATGTTACTTTTGATATGAATGATTTTCTAAGTAAATATTTTAATAGATATACTTTAGGGGCAGTGACGGCTAGTTATGTAAAAGATACACCTATATTGAAAGAAGTTAAGTTTACAATTAAAACTGTAGCAGAAGATGTTGGTAAGCAAAATACAATTATATTTAACGCAACAGATGGTGTAAATGAGGCTAAACCGGTGATTTTCTCATTTGAGGTAACACCACGTGATAAGATAGGACCAACTATTTCAGCGGATGGAGCAACAGTTACAAGTCGTGAGGAAATTACGCCAATTCCAGTAACAGCTAAAGATAATGATGGCGGAGTTGGAATGCATAAAGATAAGCCGATCGAAGTAAAAGGATTGCCAGAGGGACTAAGATTTGAAAATAATCAAATCGTAGGAACTCCTATAGGAACACCTGGAATTTCAAAAGTAACGATTACAGCTTATGATAAGAATGATAATAAGGGTGAAAAAACTATTGAAATTGTAGTCAAAGGGCAAAAAGACAAGTATACCCCAATAGGAAAAGACCAAACGGTACCTAAAAACTCAACGCCTAATGCAGAAGATAGTATTGCGAATAAAACTGACCTTCCACAAGGGACAAAATATACTTGGTTAACTCCACCAAACACAAGCCAAGGCGGGCAAACTGTTTCTGCAGTTGTTGTGGTAGAATATCCAGATAAAACAAGAGATAACGTTAGTGTGAATATTACTGTACCTATGAATTTAACAGCAGAAGTTACGAAACCAAATGAAGTTTTGGAGAAACGTGCAGTTGACTCTAAAAAAGTTGTCACACCAAATAAAGATGGCTCAACGATAACAACACCAGGTGAAGTGAATGGATTAACCGTTGATAATAGTGGGAACTTAACAGGAACGCCAAAAGTAGAAAATTGGGGCAAAGATGAAGAAAAACGTGCTATCACAATTCCAGTTACAGTTACGAATGGAACTGAAGAAATCACCGTAAATGTACCAGTTACAATACTACGAGACACAGACAAAGATGGAGATCCAGACACTACAGATCCAGATGATGATAATGATAATATTCCAGATACAGAAGAAAAGAAAAATGGAACAGATCCAAAGATTCCTGACAAACCAGGAAATCCAACGTCATACGGTCTAACAGGAGAAGCAAAACCATCTACTGTTATTGAAAATAAAGATGTTGATATACCAGGAGTAGTAAAACCAAATAAAGAAAATTCAACGATAGAAACACCAGATCCTGTAAATGGATTGAGAGTTGATAACAATGGTAAATTAACAGGAAAACCAACAGTAGGCAAATGGGGTGAAGGTGAAGAAGAACGTGATATTACTATCCCAGTAAAAGTTAAGAAGGATTCGGAAGAAGTTAACGTAAGTGTACCGGTTAAAATCCAACGTGATACAGATGGCGATGGAACACCAGATGTGACAGACCCAGATGATGACAACGATGGAATTTCAGATGAAGATGAAAAGAGAAATGGAACAGATCCAAAAGTAGCGAATGGTCTGACAGGGATCGTTACAGCTCCAGCTAAAGTGAAAGAGAAAACTCCAGTACCGACACCTTTACCAAAAGTTGTAACACCGAATAAATCGGATGCAACAATTGAACCATCAACTCCAGAAAAAGGTTTAACCGTTAATGGAGAAGGTAAATTAGAAGGAACACCGACCGTAAAAGATTGGGTTGGCGGAGAAGAGGAACGTAATATCGCCATTCCTGTTAAAATTACGAGAGAAAAAGATGGTAAAAAAGAAGAAGCTACGGTATATGTTCCAGTGACAATTCAACGTGATACAGACGGAGATGGAACTCCGGATGTTGACGATTTAGATGATGATAACGATGGAATCTCAGATGAAGATGAAAAGAATAATGGAACAGATCCAAAAGCTTTTGATGATCTAACAGTAGCGGTTACAAAACCGAATGTAGTGATGGAGAAAAAAGAAGTCACTCCAAAAGAAGTTGTTACACCAAATAAAAAAGGAGCAACAATTACAACTACTACAACAGATAATTCAGGAAAAGTGAACGGTCTGACTGTTAATGGAGAAGGTAAATTAACAGGAACTCCAACAGTGGAAAATTGGGGCAATGATGAAGAAAAAACTATCAATATTCCAGTTAAAGTTACGAAAAAAGTAGAAAAATTCACTGAAAATGGTAAAGAAGAAGTAACGGAAGAAAAAGACGTAACAGTTCCAGTCACAATTCAACGTGATACAGATGGAGATGGAACACCAGATGTTTTAGATACAGATGATGACA
>CAUQVK010000062.1:0-8745 GCA_963521495.1 uncultured Streptococcus sp. | reverse complement strand
CAACTGGTAAAACAATGATCAACAACGTTTTGTCTATGGACAAAGAAGACGTTGCAACATTTGAAAAAATGCGTGACCTCGGTGTTGAATTTGATGTACGTAAAGTACCAAATGACACTAAAAAAGATTTGTTTGACTTAATCAGTAAAGCTAACGTTCAATAATTTAAATCAAAATTTATCGAAACATTCGAAGAAAGATTTTACACTTCAATATAATTAAATAGAAAAGGAATAAAACCATGTCAGATATTTCAATCATTTCTGCTGTCTTGGTTGTAGTTGTTGCCTTCCTTGCAGGTCTTGAAGGTATCCTCGACCAATTCCAATTCCATCAACCAATCGTCGCATGTACCCTTATCGGACTTGCAACTGGTAACCTCGAAGCAGGGGTTATGCTTGGTGGATCACTTCAAATGATCGCCCTTGGTTGGGCAAACATCGGAGCTGCCGTAGCTCCTGACGCTGCTCTTGCATCTGTTGCCGCAGCAATCATCTTGATCAAAGGTGGTAACTTTACTACTGAAGGTATCGCCGTTGCAACAGCAACAGCTATCCCTCTTGCCGTAGCTGGACTTTTCTTGACTATGATTGTTCGTACAATCTCAGTTGGTTTGGTTCACACTGCAGATGCTGCTGCTAAAGAAGGAAATATTGCAGCTGTTGAGCGTGCTCACTTTATCGCACTTCTTCTTCAAGGTCTTCGTATCGCTATCCCTGCAGCCTTCCTTATCGCTATCCCAGCTTCTGCCGTTCAAGATGCTCTTAAATTGATGCCAGACTGGTTGAACGGTGGTATGGCTGTCGGTGGTGCTATGGTCGTTGCTGTTGGTTACGCTATGGTTATCAACATGATGGCAACTCGTGAAGTTTGGCCATTCTTCGCTCTTGGTTTTGCCTTTGCAGCTATCTCGCAATTGACTTTGATTGCCCTTGGTGTAGTCGGTGTTGCTCTTGCCTTCATCTACCTTAACCTTTCTAAACAAGGTGGTAACGGTGGCGGTGCTGCAACTTCTAATGACCCAATCGGTGATATCCTAGAAGACTACTAGAAAGGGGAACAATCATGACTGAAAAACTTCAATTATCAAAATCAGATCGTAAAAAAGTTTGGTGGCGTTCACAATTCCTTCAAGGTTCTTGGAACTACGAGCGTATGCAAAACTTGGGTTGGGCTTACTCATTGATCCCAGCGATTAAAAAATTGTACACTACTAAAGAAGAACAAGCGGCGGCTCTTGAACGTCACCTTGAATTCTTCAACACTCACCCATATGTAGCTGCTCCAATCATGGGGGTTACACTTGCACTTGAAGAAGAACGTGCAAATGGTGCTGAGATCGACGATGCTGCAGTTCAAGGGGTAAAAATCGGTATGATGGGACCTCTTGCTGGTATCGGTGACCCAGTATTCTGGTTTACAGTTCGTCCTATCCTTGGAGCTCTTGGTGCATCACTTGCTGCATCTGGTAACTTGGTTGGTCCACTTCTCTTCTTCTTCGGATGGAATGCTATCCGTATGGCCTTCCTATGGTACACACAAGAGTTTGGTTACAAGGCTGGATCTGAAATCACTAAAGACATGTCTGGTGGTATCTTGAAAGACATCACTAAAGGTGCTTCTATCCTTGGTATGTTCATCCTTGCCGTTCTTGTACAACGTTGGGTATCCATCAACTTCACTGTCAACCTTCCAGGTAAACAACTGTCAGAAGGTGCCTACATCAACTTCCCAGAAGGTGCTGTTACAGGTGCAGAATTGAAGGGTATTCTTGGTCAAGCACTTAGTGGTATGAGCTTGGATAGCGTTCAACCACAAACCCTTCAAGGTCAGTTGAACTCATTGATTCCAGGATTGATGGGACTTCTCCTTACTTTCCTTTGCATGTGGTTGCTTAAGAAAAAAGTATCACCAATCTCAATCATTCTTGCACTCTTTGCAGTAGGTATCGCAGCTCGTTTCTTCGGTATCATGTAATTAAGCAACTTAAAAGGAACCAGGTTCTAAACCTGATTCCTTTTTTCTATGCTTTTATTCAGCCAAGGCTCCCATTGGATCCCATGGTGCAAGTACGATTGGTTCTGCTTCATAAGCAGCTTGTTCTTCGGTTGTTAACAATTCTTTACGGACAACGATTTGGTAAGTGTATTCGTCCATCCAAGCGTCTGAGGCAACAAAGTAACCATCTGTACCTACCTTATCTCCCCAAGAGTTTTCAACCTTCCACTTGGTTGACTTCCCATTTTCATCCAAGTCAACACCTGTCAAGACCATAGCGTGGGTCATTAAGCTTTCGCTGTAATCCAAACGTCCAGCCTTGTCTTGAGTGAGTTTAATGTCCATGCTTGATTCAAAGTCATAAACATCTGTCGCAAGGATTCCAGCTTTACGGTTGCTGAGCTGACCGACGTCTGAACCAAACCAAACAGTCTCTTCTGCTTGCATTTGGGCAATCGCCAATTCTTTCAAGCGCTCCATCGGTACGTTGATGTAACGAACCGCACGGCTACCAACCACATTTCCCAACATCTCAACTGTATAAGATTTGCCGTAAGGCTTGTCAGCAGTTGGAGCATTGATAACAGAAACATAATCTTCTAGAGGAAGATTGACATATTTCTTGTAAAACTCTTGTGGTGTAATGCCCTTTTCACTTTGGTAATTGTTATCTTTATCGCGATAAGCAAAGTCAAATGTACGTGGTGGAAGTCCTAAAGACATAGCAAGAAAGTTAAAGATTTCTTGCAAAAGTTCTTCTTTCTTAGCTTGAACAGTCGCTTGGTCTGCACCAGAAGCAAGCAAGTCACGCAAGATCTGAGCATCTTGGCGAAGCAATTTGTTAAGAATTGCATTTAGCTCACGGCTGCTACTAGATGAAACAGACTCAGGGTAAACTGACTTAGGCACGACACCGTATTTCTCAAAGAGAGAAACGACCATATCCCACTGACCACCGTCTTGTTGTGGTGTTTGAAGTAGGAATTTAACCTTACGACTCGTCAAGTCTTGGTCTGCAGTCGCAATGACTTGCTCCAAGAACCAGTTTGATTTCTCATACTTATCCCAGAAGAATGTGTGGGCCTGTGACAACTCAAAATTTTCCAGTTTGTATTGTGAGATGAGCTTGTGGCGGAAAGTGTTGAGAGCCGCAAACATCCAGCAACGACCAGACGCTTTCTGGTTGGTTACCTTGTCCTTGGTCAAATCCAATGAGAAAACAGGTGTGTTGTCTACATGGCTTTGGCGACGTTCTAGGGCTGCAAAAATTCCGTTGTGGCTGGCAGCATTTTCAATCGCTTGGTATTTTACATTTGCTTCATAATTGGCAAATAGTTTATCAGTAAATGATTCTTGAATCGCGTTCATAGATTCCTCCTTTTATTCTACAGTCTATTATAACTCTTTTCACAAAGGAAGCAACTGAAAAACATGAAGGGCAGGGATATTCTCCCTACCTTTTTCGAATATAAACTAAATTAAGCAATACTTGCAAGGAGAACCTCTAATTCTTCCTTGGTCAAGCGACGCCATTCTCCTCGCTGCAAGTTCTCATCTAAAACTAAAGTTCCCATAGTCAAACGTTGCAAGTCTACAACTTCCTTGCCACAGTAGCCCACCATACGCTTGACCTGATGAAACTTCCCTTCTGCAATAGTCACACGGATTTGACTCTGATTCTTTTCTGCATCTGTGGAAAGAATCTCCAGTCTAGCGGGCTGACAGGTAAAGTCTTTGAGAGGAATACCCTCAGCAAATATCTCCACATCTTCTTGGGTCATAATTCCTTTGACCTGAGCCAGATATGTCTTGTCAACATGACGCTTAGGTGAAAGAAGAGCATGGGCAAGCTGGCCATCATTGGTCAAGAGTAGAAGACCATGTGTATCAATATCCAAGCGTCCTACTGGGAAAACTTCCTTGCTCCGAGCCAAGTCATCCAACAAGTCCAGAACGGTTCTGTGCTTAGGATCCTCAGTCGCTGAGATAACTCCTTTGGGCTTGTTCATCATGTAGTAGACAAACTCTTCATACTCCAACACTTGCCCATCAAAGCGAATCTCATCTCTTTCTTCATCAATCTGCAATTTAGCTGATTTTTCTTTTTTACCATTTACCGTCACGCGCCCAGCCTTGAGCAAGTTTTTGACCTCAGTCCGACTCCCTACAGCGCAGGCAACTAAAAATTTATCTAATCTCATAGAACTATTATATCATATCAAAAGGAGGCTGGTACAATGACCAACCTCCTTTTCGTTTCAGATTTAAGAAATTAACTTCCTCGTCTCCAGAAAATCGCTAAGACAATCATGGAACCTAGTACTGCCGGAATAATGGCAGTTCCTGCTATTATCGGTCCCCAAGTCCCAAAAAGCAAGTGGCCTATAAAGGCACCAATCCAGCCTAGAAACATTTTTCCAAAACATCCCATTCGCTCTCCACGATTGGTCAGAGTACCTGCTAAAAATCCCACTAGGAGACCAACGAACATACTTCCTAACATATTATCTCCTTAATTTGCCCAATCTCCGTTACGGAAGAGTGGTACACGTGTCCCATCCTCACGGATACCATCGATATCCATTTGGTTAGAACCAATCATAAAGTCTACGTGAACATCTGAACGGTTAAGCCCCGCAGCTTCAAGCTCCTCTTCGCTCATCTCCGCTCCACCAACTACGCTAGTCGCATAGGCTGCACCGATAGCCAAGTGATTTGACGCATTCTCATCGAAAAGGGTATTAAAGAAGGTAATGCCTGACTGAGAAATTGGGCTTGGATCTGGTACCAAGGCACATTCACCTAAGGCACGCGCACCCACATTTTCAAAGACAAGGTCTTTCATGACTTGATCGCCTTTTTCTGCAGTGATATCCACGATTTGTCCATCCTTGAAGGTTACTTTAATTCCTTCGATGATATTTCCATTATAGCTAAGCGGTTTTGTAGAGGTTACATAACCATCTGCACGACGGAAGTCAGGCGCTGTGAAGACTTCTTCTGTCGGCATATTTGGCAAGAATCCTTCACCCTGTGCATTGATAGCACCAGCTGATTCCCAAACGTGGTTCTTTGGCAAACCAAGTGTCAAATCTGTCCCTGGCGCTGTGTAGTGAAGAGCTGAAAATTGCTCTTTATTAAGCATATCGGCCTTGCTCTTGAGGATAGCTGCATGCTCTTCCCAAGCCTTAACAGGATCTGCTTCGTAGACACGGCAAGTTTTGAAGATTTGGTCCCAAAGGAGATCGACTGCTTCTTCATCGCTCGCAGCATTTGGAAAGACTTTCTTAGCCCACTCAAGTCCAGCAGCGGCTGCTACAGTCCAGCTAACCTTGTTGGATTGAGTTGCGATTCTCATTGGCTTCATGGCAAGTCCCATAGTTTTAGCAGAAGCAGAAAGCTTGTCAGCGTCCACTCCGTTCAAGGCACCTGGGTCAGAAGAACGAACCCCAAGACGGCTAGCCTTATTTTCCAAGAGATAGTTCATCTCAGCAATCTTGTATTCTGGCACATTATCCAGACGCTCCATCGGTGCGTGGAGGAATTTCTCACGGTTGATGACATCATCTGTCCACTGAACGATCACCTCATGTGCACCCAAAGCATAAGCTTCTTTGACGATTAAGTGAGCCAACTCGCGTTGCTCCACATCGATAGAGAGAGCCAAAGTGTGACCAGGTTGCACATTGATTCCGTTCGCAACCAATAATTTCGCATATTTTTCTAGATTTTCTTTAAAATTTGGTAAAACCATTCTGTTATCTCTTTTCTATTTTTCTTTAAACAGGGACAGCAGACTAACTGCTGCTACCGTACCGCAAATTAAAGTTGTTGATTTCAAAATTGTATCCGAATCTAGTTCCAGCTGATAATCAAAAACTTTTTGGTTCGGTTTATCTTCCGCGAATATTCTTAGTTTCATGAGAACCCCCTTAAAATTTATTAAAACAAAGCACTATGACTGCCTGTCCTCAGCAAATTTAAAATCAATTCTTCCTTGTCTACTTTATAAACCAAAAGCCAATCTGGCTGGATATGGCATTCACGAACTCCTTGAAAATGCTTGGATGCCGTCAATTGATGATCACGATATATAGCAGGAAGTTCTTTTTCTTGAACAAGAAAATTTAAAACTTCTTCTAATAATTCTGCCTTCAAACCACGCTTCATAGCCAACTTAAAATCTTTTTTAAACTGTTTATGATAACGAATCTTAAGCACGCAAATCCTCCATCAAGTCAGAGACTGATTCAAAGGATTGGCTCATATTACGATTTTGGTCTAAATCCGTTAATACCTCAAGCAACTTCCGATTTTCGTCTAGTCTAACATCAAAAGGTAATCCCTGATATTGAATAGCCTGACGAAGGAAAATATTAATAGCCGTTGTCATATCCATTCCTAGATTACTAAACACCTGTTGGGCCTGCTTCTTAACCTCACTATCCAGACGGATGCTCATACTCGTCTTTGACATACTCTCACCCTCTTTCTATAGACTATTTTAACAAAAAAGAAAGCCAATGTAAATCTATTGGATATACATTAGCCTCTTTGGATAGATGATTAAACAATTTTTTTAAAACAACTCATCAAACAAACTGAGCTGGTTATCCTCTGGCATATTGCCCAGAATCCCCATTTCATCCATCTTTTCAACCAATGTTGATGAGAGTCCACCACGCTTGCGTAGTTCTGTTTTAGAGAGGAATTCTCCCTCTTCACGCGCTCGCACCAACTGCTTAGCAACGTTCTCTCCCAGACCATCCATTGCTACAAATGGCGGAATGAGGGTATCCCCATCGATGAGGAACTCTGTCGCCTGACTACGGTAGAGATCGAGTTTACCAAACTTGAAACCACGTTCCCACATCTCATTGACAATCTCAAGAGTTGTATAGAGGTCAATCTCCACATTAGAGGCCTCATTGTTCTTCCGTTTTTCAGAGATTTCTTCCATTCTGCGCTTGATAGCATCCAAGCCCGCACCCATGGTCTTGATATCAAAAGCCTTAGCACGAATGGAGAAGTAAGCACAGTAGTAATAAATGGGATGATGAACCTTGAAGTAAGCTACACGCAAGGCCATCATAACGTAGGCTGCCGCATGGGCTTTAGGGAACATGTACTTAATTTTCCCACAGGATTCGATATACCACTCTGGCACCTTATTAGCCTTCATGGCTTCGATGTAGCCATTGCGTTCCTCTTCGGAAATCTTGAGCCACAAGCCCTTACGCACCCGTTCCATGATGGTAAAGGCCACCTTAGGTTCGAGACCCGCATGCATGAGGTAAACCATGATGTCGTCCCGACAACCGATAACAGTTGATAGGTCCGCTATTCCTTGTTTAATCAAATCTTGTGCATTGCCCAGCCAAACGTCGGTACCGTGGGACAACCCTGACAACTGAAGCAATTCTGCAAAAGTCGTCGGATGGGTTTCATCGACCATCCCTCGAACAAAGTTGGTTCCAAATTCTGGAATTCCCAACATCCCAGTTGGTGTTCCGATTTGTTCAGGTGTTACCCCTAGCACATCTGTCCCTGAAAAGAGGGCCATCACGCCTTCATCATCCATAGGGATTTCATTAGGATCAATCCCAGACAAGTCCTGGAGTTTTCGAATCATGGTAGGATCATCATGTCCCAGTACATCAAGTTTAAGGACGTTCTCATCAATATCGTGGAAGTTAAAGTGAGTGGTCTGCCATTCAGCCGTCACGTCATCCGCTGGATACTGGACAGGCGTAAAGTCGTAGACATCCATGTAGTTAGGAATAACAACGATTCCCCCTGGGTGTTGTCCTGTCGTCCGCTTGACACCAGCAGCTCCCTGGGCTAGACGTTCTACCTCTGCATCACGATAAAACTTGCCATAATCTCGCTCGTAACCCTTGACAAATCCATAAGCGGTCTTGGCAGCCACCGTACCAACCGTTCCTGCACGGAAGGCATATTCCTCACCAAAGATATCACGCACATCCAAGTGGGCGCTAGGCTGGTCTTCTCCCGAGAAGTTCAAGTCAATATCGGGAACCTTGTCCCCATCAAAACCAAGGAAGGTCTCGAAAGGAATATCTTGCCCATTTTTGCTGAGTTTGTGACCACAGTTTGGACAGTCCTTATTGGGCATATCAAATCCTGAACCGTAAGAACCATCGGTAATAAATTCGCTGTATTGACACTGACCACAGACATAGTGAGGAGATAGAGGATTAACCTCCGTAATCCCAATCATGGTCGCAACGAAACTAGATCCTACAGATCCACGAGAACCAACCAAGTAACCCCGTTCATTGGAACGTTGCACCAGCATCTGCGATGCCAGATAAATCACAGCAAATCCATTCCCCAGAATGGAAGTCAATTCTTTTTCAATCCGCAAATCAACAATATCTGGCAGTGGATTTCCATAAATCTCAAAAGCTTTCTTGTAGGTCAATTCAGCGACCGTTTCTTCAGCCTTGTCAATGAAAGGCGTATACAAGTCACCCTTAACGACCTCAACGGGTTCAAAGATTTCTGCCAAGGCATTGGTGTTTTCAATAACCAGTTTACGAGCCAGTTCCTCTCCCAAGAAGGCAAATTCATCCAACATCTCATTAGTCGTTCTAAAATGAGCCTTTGGAAGTGGTGCTGGTTGGGCATGTTCACCATGACCGATAGTTCGGTTAATCATAGCCCCTTGGCCCAAACTACGGACGATAATTTCACGGTAAATCTCTTCTTCTGGTTCGATATAGT
>CAUQVK010000061.1:0-8920 GCA_963521495.1 uncultured Streptococcus sp. | reverse complement strand
GGTATTAGACACATTAAGACTGCGGACATGTTCATCATTCATGGGAATACGGAGAGCCTTCTCAGGATGTTCGCGCATAAAGTCCTCCGGCAAGCCCTTGTCTTCACGTCCAAAGAGAAAATAATGGTCTTCATTAGTCGATAAATCCACCTCAGAATACACTTTCTCAGCAAATTTCGAAATCAGATAGAGTTTGCCCTTCATCTGAGACATGAAATCCTCCAAACTCTCGTAAAAATAAATCTCTAGTTTATCCCAATAATCCAAACCAGCTCGCTTCATCTTGCGGTCATCAATAGGAAAGCCCATTGGCTTGATGATGTGGAGGGGAGAATTGGTCGCAGCGCAAGTACGCGCGATATTGCCTGTATTTTGTGGAATTTGGGGTTCAAATAATACAATGTGATTTGTCATGACTTGCTTCCTTTCACCATTGCAAAAAAATAGCCACACTGCCCGGAGTCAAGCTCAGCAAACAGCGTGGTTAAGGCGTCGTTAACTTACCTCACAACAGGTTTGAAGTAAATCAGCGAAGCTACTTACCTAGTATATCACTTTCAGAACTATTGTCAATAGAAATAACTTGAATTTTTCAATTTTTTCAAGCTATTTCCAAGGATTTCTAGGAGAGAATTCTTAAATATCTGCAAAAATTGCTTACTCTTTTATACCATGATGATATTATGACCTCGTTATCTCAAATACTGCTGTATGAACCCACTCATTATGAATTTGTAAGTCATTTTCTATAACCTTACTAAAGGTGAAGCCATTTTTTAAAAGCACCCTCTGAGAGGCTAGATTACCTGTTGCCGTTCCTGCAATGATTCTATTGAAACCATAAGTCGTGAAGGCTTTTTCTAAAACGAGTTTAACCGCTTCGCTGGCATAACCTAAATTGCTAACATTTTCTCCAATCCTATACCCAAGCTCTGCTGTTTTTCTATTATTCTCTAAAACACTTAAATTAATTCTTCCGACCATAACGCCTTGCGAATCTCTGATAAGATGCATGTAGACATCCCGATTCGTTTGTTCCGTTAACAATTCCCTCGTAATTTCTTTAAAACCTTCTAAATCAAAATAGTTAGCTGGTCTAGGAGATAAATTTCGTTCAAAATACTCTCGATTTTCTTTTTCAAAAGAATAGACGTCTAAACTATTTTCTTCAGACAACAGCTCTAAACTGATCATTACAAATCCTCTCCCATCATTATCTACATTCAAATTTTCTCATGTTTACACAAAGTGAAATTAACACGATTTAAATTAAGTACTTTTACTATTTTATATCGTCTCTACATTATGACACTGAACTTAGTTGAAAATGATTATATTTGAATAACTTTGATTTTGTAGTGTAAATTCTACTATAAAGTATACAAACTAATTCATATTTTGTCAAAAAGTTTCAAGCATACAATTATTAACTTTATTTCTCATACAATCTATCAATAAAAAGTTATAGAATAATTTCTCTTTACTTATCTAATGAAAACTTTGACAATACTATTTCCAAGGATTGAAAAACCGTCCTTGGTTCTGCCAAATTAATACTAAACTAGCTACTAAAAATAAAATGGCAACTAGTACAGTAAGATAGTCTCCCGTTTTTAAAGCCTGATAAGTGTACCAGGTCCGTTTTTTCTCTTTGCCAAAACGACGGAGCTCCATGGCGGTCGCAATCGTATCAATCCGTTCCAAGGAACTGAAAATCAAGGGCGTAATAATGCGCAGATTGCCTTTGATTCGTTGCATGAGAGAAGCTTTCTTTGATAATTCCATCCCACGTGCTTCCTGAGACATCTTGATAGTAAAGAATTCTTCCTGCAAATCTGGAATATAGCGCAAGGTCAAGCTGACAGAATAGGCAATTTTGTAAGATACCCCAATTTGATTGAGGCTAGAAGCAAACTGACTAGGATGAGTCGTCATCAAAAAGATAATTGCTAAAGGAATAGTGCAAAGATACTTAATGGCTAGATTTAGCAGATAAAAGAGCTCTTGGGTCGTTATCGTATAAGCACCAATTCCTTGCCAAATGATACTTTTAGCACCATATAGCCCCACTCCATACTCAGGAGAAAAGAGATACACCATCAAAACATTCAAAATAGCAAAGACTGTCGCAAAAACTGCTACAAAAGACACATCTTTAAAACGGATTTCTGACACATATAAAAGAATGATTGAAAAAAGAGCAATCAGAACAAGGAGTCTAGTATCATAACTAATCATAGCTGCTAGGGATACCAAGATGAAAAATAGAAGCTTGCCAGCTCCAGACAAACGATGAATCTCAGTATCTCTATGGTGGTAACCGATTAATTTAGCTTGCATCCTTCTCTCCTTTCTTTATAAAATGCGGTTAAAGCCAGTGGATCCAAATCCAGTTTTTTGGCTAAATTGAAGATAGAGGTTTCTTTTAGATTGGCTTTTACTAACAACTCTGGATTACTTAAAAGACTGGCTGGATCTGTATCTGCGATCAATTCTCCATCAACCATGACAAGAGCACGATCAGAATAATCCAGCATCAATTGCATATCATGGGTAATCATGACAATGGTATGACCTTTTTGATGCAGTTCCTCTAGAAAGTCCATAATTTCAGTATAGTTCTTCTGGTCTTGACCAGCTGTTGGTTCATCTAAAAGGATGATTTCAGCTCCTAACACTAAAATGGATGCAATGGTGACACGTTTTTTCTGACCAAATGATAAGGCGGATATGGGCCAATTCCGAAATTCATAGAGCCCACAAACTTTTAAAGTTTCATAAACTTGATCTTTGATCTTTTCTTCATCTACACCTCGCAAACGAAGTCCTAAAGCCACCTCATCAAAGATCATATTGCTTGAAATCATTTGATTGGGATTTTGAAGCACATAGCCGACTCGTTCTGCTCTCTCTGCAACAGAATCTTTTTGGATATCTTGCCCTTTCCATAGATAAGAACCGTCAGTCTGAATAAAGCTACTTAAGGCCTTGGCTAATGTTGACTTTCCTGCCCCATTTTTTCCGACAACAGCAATCTTTTCACCCTGTTTAATATCCAAATCAATGGATTTTAAAATCGGTCGATCATCGTAAGCGAAAGATACATCTTCAAGTCGAAAGAGAGAGTGTAAATCTGCTTTTTCCTTGGTAAAACTAGTCTCTAAGTGAATCTGATCTTTTGAGATAGACATTTTATCCAAAGTCGATAATGGCTCTTCCTTGCCCAACTCCACACCCAAGTGACGCAGAGTTGTCAAATAGAGCGGTTCTCGAATACCATTTCTCGTCAATAAGTCAGTCGCTAGTAGCTGATCAGGACTACCATTAAAAAGTATACGACCATCGTTTATCAAAACAATCCTGTCCACAGGTCGGTGCAACACATCCTCTAAACGGTGTTCAATAATCAGGGTCGTCGTCCCCTCTTCCTTATGAATCTGATCAATCAATTCAATAATATCCTGACCCGACTTGGGATCCAGATTGGCAAGTGGTTCATCAAACAGTAAAATAGGGCTTTCATCAATCAATACACCCGCCAAACTGACTCTCTGTTTTTGTCCACCAGAAAGATCTTGCGGTCTTTGTCGCAGCAATGATAGTAGATCTAGTTTTTCAGCCCATTTATTGACACGAGACTTCATCTCATCCAATTCCGTCATATCATTTTCCAGAGCAAAAGCCAAATCTTCAGCCACAGACAAACCAATAAATTGCCCATCTGTATCCTGTAAGACCGTGCTCACTAGATGCGATTTATCATAAATGCTCATATCAAAAGCTGCTTGACCCTGGATATAAAATTCTCCAGAAGTCTTACCTTTATAGATATTGGGAATAATACCATTTAAACACTGACCCAAGGTAGATTTACCTGACCCAGATGGGCCAACAATTAAGACTTTTTCACCCTTATAAATTGTTAGATCTACCTCTTGCAAGGTCGGTTCTTGCTGGCTTTCATATTGGAAAGAAAAATCCTTCCACTCAATTATTGCTTCTTTCATTTTATGTCTCTTCATTCGTTTCTTAGACTTCTATTTTATCATAAAATAAGACTTTCTTGCAGTCTCTTCTATCAAAATCAGAGTCCAAGAAAAATACCTACAAGCCCAATTTCTCTGACTAGTATGTGAACATTAAAAAAGGTTGGTTCCCCAACCTCTTCCATTTATTCTAATCCTTTTTCAAACTTCCTGAACGAGTCTGTGTGCGTGAATAAGCCAACAAGAGTAATGTTCCTGCAAGTGCTACAGACACACCATTAGCAATCCCCGCAACAATACCTTGAGCAAATACTTTTTCTGCTGCTTCTTGATAGATTACAACGTCACCGATTGGAGCCAAGACACCCCAAACCAGAGCATTTCCAACCAACTGAATAAGGTTAAAGAAAACAATGTCCTTCAATTCAAAGACACCCTGTGTAACACGAATGTGCTTTCTAAAAAGACCGACAAAAAGCCCAAATAAACCGCTTGCGATAATCCAAGTCCACCAAAGACCATAACCTGCAATAGAATCCTTAATCGCATGTCCTACTAAACCAACTAGCAATCCAACTATTGGCCCAAAAACGATAGAAAGCAAACTCTGCACCGCATACTGAAGCTGAATACTTGTATTTGGAACTGGGGTTGGAATACTAATCATCCCGATAACAACAAAGAGCGCAGCTCCAACACCGATAGCAACAACTTGTTTAATTGATTGATTTTTCATCTATATTCTCCTATTTTATGATTCTATTTTCTTTATTTCAATGGTCCAAGATGAACCGACACCTACATTATAAGCCTTGGCAAAGGAACCTTGGTTGATAGCCAGACCTAAACGATAGAGAGAGTTGATGTAAAGGATGGGTTGCCCAATTCTCACATCTGCAAATGATTTGCCATAGACAACCTGATTTTGATAGACCAGCATATCAGCGTGATAGATAGTCACTTCAAAACGATCACCGAATTCTGGTTCAAGCTTGTAAAATTCTTCTCGCGTAATAGAAGTCCAAAGTGAACCAAAACGCACATCAAGAATATCAATAGATCCCTTTACTAAATGGTCTTCAATGATGGTCTCTACGACTGGAAGCTCTACAATCTGGTCCACACTGAGCTCTGGTCCCACTTCCTCAAAAGTAATGTGACCACTGGCTAATTTAGCTCCAGTATAGGCATAAACATCACGACCGTGGAAGGTATAAGAATGCTCTGTGTTTTGCCGTCTATTGGCCACTTCAGAAATTTCACGAATGGCTACAATACCAACGTGTTTCTTGATAAAAGAAAGAGTCCCATTGTCTGGCGTGACAATGTATTGATTTTTTGCAGTCTTGGCAACTACACTCTTACGTTTCGAGCCGACACCTGGATCGACAACCGATACAAAAGTCGTTCCCTCAGGCCAGTAATCCACCGTCTGAAAGAGGCGGTAACTCCCCTCAAAAATATTATAAGGCGTGATATCGTGCGTCAAATGATGAATTTTTAAGGTTGGAGATTCTTCTAAAGCCACTCCAATCATAGCCGATACCGCACCATCAACCAGACCAAAGTCTGATTGTAATACCAGTAAATTATTATTCATTTTATCTCCTTTTATATCACTAATCATACCACAATTTAAGAAAAATCGCTAATAGCTATTTCAAATGGTCAAGATATAGTTTTGACTTATAGCAAATGTTCAATAAAGACAGTCGCTACCAGCTAGTAGGTGCATTTTTTTGGGAAAAAAGGTATGATAGTTACATAATGAAAAAGTAGGTTTTTACATGAAAATAATTCTTGTCGGAGGGGGAAAAGTTGGTTTTGCCCTCTGTCGTTCATTAGTTGCAGAAAAGCATGATGTTTGGCTAATTGAGAAAAACGAAGCTGTCCTCAATCACATTGTCAGTCGCTTTGATATCATTGGTATCCTCGGTAACGGAGCTGATTTCACTACACTTGAACAAGCCAGTGTCCAAGATTGTGATATCTTTATAGCTCTAACTGAACATGATGAAGTTAATATGATTTCAGCAGTTCTAGCTAAGAAAATGGGAGCTAAGGAAACCATCGTTCGCGTTCGTAATCCTGAATACTCTAACTCTTATTTTAAAGAAAAGAATATTCTCAGTTTTTCTCTGATTGTCAATCCCGAACTCTTAGCTGCTCGCGCTATTGCAAATATAATTGATTTCCCAAATGCCTTGTCTGTCGAACGTTTCTTTGGTGGGCGCGTTAGCCTCATGGAATTCGTGGTCAAATCTTCTAGCGGTCTTTGCCAAATGCCCATTTCTGATTTTCGGAAAAAATTTGGAAATGTCATTGTCTGTGCGATAGAAAGAGATCATCAACTTATGATTCCAAGTGGAGATATGACCATACAAGACAAAGATAGAATCTTTGTCACTGGTAACCGTGTTGATATGATGCTCTTCCATAATTATTTTAAATCACGTGCGGTGAAGAGTCTTCTCATCGTTGGAGCAGGAAGAATTGCCTATTATCTACTTGGCATTCTCAAAGACAGTCGTATCGATACCAAAGTCATCGAGATTAACCCTGAAAGGGCACGTTTCTTTAGTGAGAAATTCCCTAATCTCTACATCGTTCAAGGAGATGGAACTGCAAAAGATATTTTACTTGAAGAGAGTGCACCACACTACGATGCAGTAGCAACCTTAACTGGAGTTGATGAAGAAAATATCATCACCTCTATGTTTCTTGATCGTGTTGGAGTCCAGAAAAACATCACTAAGGTCAATCGTACCAGTCTCCTCGAGATCATCAATGCGCCTGATTTTTCAAGTATCATCACACCTAAAAGCATTGCTGTAGATACGATTATGCACTTTATTCGTGGTCGTGTTAATGCCCAGTACTCAGACCTACAAGCCATGCACCATCTAGCCAATGGCCAAATCGAAACCCTGCAATTTCATATCAAGGAAGCTAATAAAATGACTGCCAAACCTCTTTCTCAACTAAAATTGAAAAAAGGGGTTCTTATTGCAGCCATCATTCGAAAGGGCAAGACTATTTTCCCTACTGGGGAGGATATGCTGGAAGTTGGAGACAAGCTCCTAGTAACAACCTTGTTACCAAACATCACCAAGATTTATGACTTGATCGCGAGGTAAGAAATGAATAAAAGTATGATTCGTTACCTCCTTTCAAAGTTACTTTTGATTGAAGCTGTTCTTCTTTTGGTTCCTGTGTCTGTCGCTCTCTATTACCGTGAATCGAGCCAAGTCTTTACGGCCCTCTTTTCAACAATTGGGATTCTCGTATTACTAGGCGGTTCAGGAATTTTACAAAAGCCAAAAAATCAACGGATTTATGCCAAGGAGGGAATCTTGATTGTTGCCCTCTGTTGGATCCTTTGGTCCTTCTTTGGCGGTCTCCCCTTTGTCTTTGCTAGACAAATTCCCAGCGTTATCGATGCCTTTTTTGAAATCAGTTCTGGCTTTACAACTACTGGAGCAACTATTCTGAACGACGTTTCGGTTCTCAGTCGTTCCCTCCTCTTCTGGCGAAGTTTTACCCACTTGATTGGAGGGATGGGAGTGCTTGTTTTTGCACTTGCTATTATGGATAATGCCAAGAATAGCCACCTAGAAGTGATGAAGGCTGAGGTTCCTGGCCCTGTTTTTGGTAAGGTTGTATCCAAACTCAAAAACACTGCCCAGATTCTCTATCTCCTTTATCTAGCTCTCTTCTCCCTCTTTGTCATCATCTATTATCTAGCTGGAATGCCCCTATTTGATAGTTTTGTCATTGCCATGGGTACTGCGGGTACAGGAGGCTTTACCGTCTATAACGACGGAATTGCCCACTATGGTAGCTCACTGATTACCTATCTAGTTAGTATCGGAGTTTTGGTTTTTGGGGTAAATTTTAATCTCTACTACTACCTCATGCTCCGTCGCGTCAAAGCCTTCTTTGGTGATGAAGAACTTCGGGCTTACTTGGTCATTGTACTGCTTTCTACAGGCTTAATTAGCCTTAATACCCTCTATCTCTACCCAGGATTTTCAAAGAGTTTTGAAATGGCCTTCTTCCAAGTTTCCAATATCATTACGACGACTGGTTTTGGATATGGAGACATTACCAATTGGCCCCTCTTCTCCCAGTTTATCCTCCTCTTCCTCATGGTAATCGGTGGCTCTGCTGGATCAACCGCAGGTGGACTCAAGGTTATTCGAGGTCTCATCCTTTCAAAAATTGCCAAAAATCAAATTTTGTCAATCCTATCGCCCCACCGTGTTTTGACCCTCCATGTTAATAAAACGGTGATTGACAAAGATACCCAGCATAAGATTCTCAAGTACTTTGTCATCTATTCTATGATTTTACTAGCACTTATCTTTATTGTCAGCCTAGATAGCAATGATTTCCTGGTCGTTACCAGCGCTGTCTTTAGCTGTTTCAATAATATCGGACCTATCCTAGGAACCACTTCTAGTTTCTCAATCTTTAGTCCTATCTCAAAAATTCTCCTCTCCTTTGCAATGATTGCAGGGCGCTTGGAGATTTATCCAATCCTACTTCTCTTTATGAAGAGGACTTGGTCTAAGAGATAAAATACAACCACACCTTGTTCCTTACAAAGTGTGGTATTTTTTCGGACTACTTCCTCAAATCAAAAAGTATCTTTGAATTCCGGTCAGATATTTCAGTGCCTGACTTATACTCAATGAAAATCAAAAAGCAAACTAGGAAGCTAGTCGCAGGTTGCTCAAAGCACCGCTTTGAGGTTGCAGATCAAGCTGACGTGGTTTGAAGAGATTTTGTCAGAGTATAAAAGCCCAAAAAACAACCCTCAGTCGACTGACCGAGGGTTCCTTATTTCATTACTCAAGAACTTGATTAGCTCAATGCATCCAAGGCATCATCCATTGAAAGAACTTCGTGGAAGACACGTTGTGTCAATTCAG
>CAUQVK010000060.1:0-9115 GCA_963521495.1 uncultured Streptococcus sp. | reverse complement strand
CAGGCGAACTAGTTGATTGTAGGATAAAGACGTGTTTCCCACGGATTGATTCTTCGATGTTGACCTGAATCTCTCCATCTGAAAATTGGCGAACACTTGATTTCCCCAACTCTATCCCAATCTCCTGCGCCACACGTTCTGCCAATTCTTTATTAGAAGAAAGGGCAAACAGCTTTAAATCAGAAAAAGACATGATTTCCTCCGGTATATATGTATCGCTTGTTCATCTCACAAGATTTTCCATTTACCATTGTAACCCTTTTTCTAGTATTTTTCAATCAAAAATAAAAGAAGGGCACCATATTTGTACCCTTGTCAATTTTTCTATATTTTCTCTTGATTCATCATGTCATTGTGCTGCTTTACATAGAGATAAGCTTGATAAAAACCATAGAGACTAATAGCTGTAACGAGTGGAATAGCTAGAGGTAACTCTGTTTCCAACTCCACAAAAGGTGAGTTAAAGAGGAAGTGTGTTCCCAAAGCTAAACCTAAGTAAACAAGACCCTCTTTCTTGCCATCATTTTGCCCTTTATAAGCCTTGTAGAGCAAGTAGACACCAACTATAGCAAGACCTGAAAAAGTCCAGTGAGAAGCAATTCCTGAGATGATACGCTCTAAAATTCTTGAAATAGTAAAATCAAATCCTTCTCTTAAATCCGTACGAATATAAGAAACATCCTCAATCATTTGAAAACCAAGACCAGAAGCAATTCCTAGTAAAAACAAAGATTTTAATTTTCGCACAGGAACCAAAACTAAAACAAAGGCAAGAGGCAATAATTTCAAAGGTTCCTCTACCAAAGGAGCCACTATTGCACTCTCAAAGGCATTTAAAAAACCACTATCAGGGAAAAGAATCCCCAAGAAATCATGGATATAGGTATTTGCAAAGCTAGACATCCAACCCGAAATGAACATCCCACCGAGTAGAGATAAAGTCAAGGCTTTTTGGGGAACTTCCCATTTCTTCCCAATACGAGACAAGAAATACAGAGCCGGTATCATATAAAAGAAAGCTAAAAAGAGAGCAATCCCCATCAGCTTGTATTCTACTTCTGACATCGAATCATTAGTGTAGTAACTCGTTTCATACTGCAAACCAATACATAGCAATAAAATGAAAATAAATAAGATATTCTTTTTCTTCATATACTTCTTTCTAAATCTCATTTTATATTTCTACGACGGTCATACTTCCGGTATCTACATCATAGATTGCTCCAGAGATAACCACATCTTCTGGTATAAGTGGAGAATCAATGAGAAGTTGCATATCCTCACGCACACTCTCTTCTATATCTTTGAAGGGCAAAAAGTCCTTGTTTGAAACATCGACTCCCAGTTCTTTTTTCAAATACTCCTGAAAAGACTCATTTTCAAAAGTCTGGGCTCCACAGTCTGTATGGTGAAGCACTACAATTTCTCGCGTTCCCATTTGTTGTTGGGAAATAACCAGAGACCGAATCATGTCTTCTGTTACTCGACCACCTGCATTTCGCAAGATATGAGCATCCCCAAGAGCAAGTCCCAAAGCTTGGGCAACGTGTAAACGAGAATCCATACAGGTCACAATGGCTACTCTTGTTTTTGGTCTAAGTGGCAGATTTAACTGCCCATGTAGGGCAACATAAGCCTGATTGGCTTGCATAAACTGTTCAAAATAAGACATGATTTCCTCCTTAACACTTTGAAGGTCAAATATTTCTACCATCTTATCATTTTTAAGAACATTTGTCACGAATTATGCAAAGACCTTTTTCAAGACTTCCTGAATCGTCGTAACCCCAATCACCTGAATCTCCTGAGGAGATTGAATACCTGTCAAGGAATTTTTCGGTACATAAATCTTAGTAAAACCAAGTTTTGCAGCTTCATTGATACGTTGCTCGATACGGTTTACACGCCGAATTTCTCCTGTCAAGCCCAGTTCTCCGACAAAACATTCCTGAGGATTGGTTTGTTTGTCCTTGTAACTGGAAGCAATAGCAACCGCAACAGCCAAATCAATGGCAGGCTCATCTAGTTTGACACCGCCAGCGGATTTGAGATAGGCATCCTGATTTTGCAAGAGAAGTCCTGCCCGTTTTTCCAAAACAGCCATAATCAAGCTAGCGCGATTGAAGTCAAGACCTGTCGTAGTACGCTTGGCATTTCCAAACATGGTCGGTGTTACCAAGGCCTGAACCTCCGCCAAAATCGGACGCGTCCCTTCCATGGTCACAACGATTGACGAACCAGTCGCTCCATCCAAACGCTCTTCTAGGAAAACTTGACTCGGATTGAGTACCTCAACCAATCCACCTGACTGCATCTCAAAAATCCCAATCTCATTAGTGGAACCAAAACGATTTTTGACCGCTCTCAGAATACGGAAGGTATGGTGACGCTCCCCTTCAAAGTAAAGCACCGTATCCACCATATGCTCTAGCATACGAGGACCAGCCAAGGTTCCTTCCTTGGTCACATGACCTACGATAAAAATGGCAATATTATTGGTTTTGGCCAGCTGCATAAGCTCAGCCGTCACCTCACGCACCTGAGAAACAGACCCCTGCACCCCTGAAATCTCAGGAGACATAATGGTCTGGATAGAGTCAATAATGAGGAAGTCTGGCTGGATTCTCTCTACCTCAGCGCGAACACTCTGCATATTGGTCTCTGCATAGAGATAAAACTCGCTATCAATATCTCCCAAGCGTTCCGCTCGCAACTTGATTTGCTGGGCAGACTCCTCCCCACTGACGTAGAGAACCGTTCCCACTTGGGACAGCTGGGTTGAGACTTGTAGGAGAAGCGTTGATTTCCCGATTCCAGGATCCCCACCAATGAGGACAAGACTTCCCGGTACCACTCCGCCTCCAAGTACACGGTTGAATTCCTCCATGTCCGTCTTGGTTCGATTGACGTTGATTGAAGTCACCTCAGCCAGTTTCATGGGCTTGGTTTTCTCACCTGTCAAGGACACACGCGCATTCTTGACCTCGGCAACCTCAACCTCTTCTACAAAAGAAGACCAAGACCCACAGTTGGGACAACGTCCCAAATATTTAGGGGAATTATACCCACAATTTTGACATACAAATGTCGCTTTTTTCTTTGCGATGATAAACCTCTTTCTATATCTCTACCTCACACTCAATCACGTGGCAAAAATCAATCTTCTCATTTGGTACAAACTGACGCATGAGCATTCGATGAGCAACAACTACCACAGTCTGATGTTCTCGATACTTAGACATACATTCTAGAAACCGAGACTTCATTTCCGTAGCTGTCTCATATTGAATAGGACTATTAGGAAGTAACTCCCCCTTATTTTCTAGAAACATAGTACGAGCTTTTTCAAAATTATCTGTGCCACCTTCATAGACCTGCCATTCATGTAACAAAGGCTCTACTCTTAAAGGAAGACCCGTAGCACAAACTACATAAGAAGCCGTTTCTAAAGCTCTTGTGACTGCAGAAGATATGATTATTTCAGCTGAAGGGAATAAAGGATTGGTGCTCAGTTCCTGAGCCTGCTGCCGTCCCTTCTCAGACAGGGGTGCCAAATCTATCCCAAATCCCGTATAAGAACGCTCCTCTAACTCACGGTAATCTGGCTCCCCGTGACGTACAAAGATAATCTTCATCTTATTGCCCTGTCGAACCAAAACCACCAGTCCGCACGCCGTCTGCCTCATCTCCATCTGCAATTAAGAAAGGCGCAAAGACAGCCTGGACAACACGTTCCCCAACTTCAAGAACAACCTCTTGATCTGTGATATTCTTCATCTGCGCAAAAATATGCCCTTCATTTCCAGGATTTCCATAATAATCCCCATCAATGACCCCAACTGAATTAATTAAAACCAAACCCTTCTTACGAGGGTTTGAAGAACGATCATAAAGGTAAAGAACCTCCGTCGGTTGCATATAAGCCTTAACCCCTGTCGGAACCAATACAATCTCTCCTGGAGCGATAACTGTGCGCACAGCAACCTTTAAGTCGTAACCAGCCGCATGCGCTGTCTCACGCTTGGGCAATAAATTTTCATCTGTAAAACTCGAAACCAATTCAAAACCACGAATTTTCATCATCTTCTCTTTTCTATTATCATTTATTCTAGATTATTCTATCTTATTTATTCGGAAAAAGCACGAAAAAAAGAGCACACAATTCAAATCGCTTAGGGCTGCTGGATTCCTCCCCTGACCCGCTTCACGCAGAACTGTTGCTCCACTATTTATTATATCACATTCCTATTCATTTTAAAAGCAAAATTATTTTTTCCGTCTATTTCTAAAAAAGTCCTGCATAATAGCTGCACATTCATCTTCCAAAATTCCCGTTTCAACATCCACACGATGATTGAGACGCTCATCTGTCAAGATATCGTACAAACTCCCAGCAGCGCCAAATTTCTGGTTTTTAGCCCCATAGACCACGTTTGGAATACGGGCGAGTCCAATCGCCCCACTACACATGACACAGGGCTCAATGGTCACAAACAATGTACAGTCAAGCAAACGCCAGCTCTCTTCACGAAGATTCGCATTCTCTATAGCCATAATCTCCGCATGCATAACCGCTCGCTGCAGTTCCTCACGAGCATTATGCCCACGACCAATGATTTCTCCGTCCTTAACAATCACACAACCAATTGGAATTTCATCGTGTTCAAGAGCAATCTCAGCCTCCTTCAAGGCTTCTCTCATAAATGCTTCTTTTTCTTCCAGCGTATAATCCATTTTTCTTCTCTCTGTTTCTAATGATACTCTTTATAAATCTCTTCAAACCATACTTGCCTTAACAGCTTAGACAACTCTCTTTCAATCTAAAAATATTATTTTGAAGGATCTATGTCTATATTCTTAGTTTTATATTTCCATCAATTCTCTCATTATACCATGTTTTAACAGACAAAAAAGTCACCGAATGCGATGACTTTATAGGGAGATTATTATGAAAAAGGTAAAATAAAATCTTATTAAATCAACGCTCTTGGAGGGTGTCCCCTCCAACTCCCCGACCTCTGGACAAGGTCTATTTTTTTTTGAAAAAAATTTAAAAAACTTCATCAAAACTATTGACATTATACAACTTTAGTTGCATAATAGATACATAAGGTTAAGGAGGAAACCTTAGACAAGGAAACTAGTAGAAAGGAAAACAAAATGTTTAAGTTCAAAAAGAAGCCACTCAAAGTCAAAACAAATAAGCTAGTCATCAAAATAAACTTATTTATAATCAGCTTTGAATGGCACATCGAATTTGGATAGTGAGAAATCACTATCCACCCCTTCGGGGGTGTACTTAAATTATAACAGGAAAAACAATGAAAGTAAATCTTAAAATCAGAAAAACCACCAAGCGTGAAAAAGTTGAATTTATTATTGGACTTCTTCTACTCCTATTTGCAGTTTGGTATTTTATGAGGTAATATATGTCAGTAGATATTAAAGCTATCCGCTGGCTTTTAGACAACGCCACAGCCTATGCTATCAGCAAAAACTGTGGCGTATCTATTCAGGCCGTAGATAAGTATAAAAACGGTGTATCAGATATTATGAACATGCGTTTAAAACACGCTATCAGCATGACTTCTTACGCCCATACACTACAAGAAAAACAGTGAGCCCCATCACTGTTTTTTCTATTTTGAACAAACAAAAAAACCGCAAGCTATTGCCTGCGGGTCGTTAAGAAGAAAATAGAATCTCCTTTCTTTATTTTGTGGTAACAATTAAACCATCGGGCAGGACAGTAAACGCTGGCTTATCTGAACGACTGCCATCCTCGTTGACATAGTACCAGCCACCTTCAACTTTAACAAGTTCTTTTGAAGACATTTCGCCGTTCTCCTCTTTGAGATGGTATAGTTTGTCCTTGTATTGAACCCAGCCAGTAACCATTGCTCCTGAAGCATCAAGATAGTACCATTTACCATTCACAAACACCCAACCAATGGCCATTGCGCCGTTTTCTTTGAGGTAGTACCATTTGCCATCATCCTTCAACCAGCGAGAAGCTATTGAATAACCACTCTCGTCGAAGTAGTACCAGATACCATCAATCTTTTTCCATTCTTCTTTAGGATAAGATCCGTCAGGATATTCATACCACCATCCAGTATCATTTCTCTTCCATTCAGGCTTAGCTTCTTCATCATCTAGTAAAACAATGTTCTTGTCGTACGGATTTGAAGAGTATTGCCACCATCTAATCCCATCCATGCTTGGGAAGTATTCAAAGTCAGCGTTTCCATCATTCAAGCCATACCCAGCAATCCAAAGGCTGTTTGGGAATTTCGCAAGAATCTGCTCATAATAAATATTATTAAGCGTGAATGGTTTGTAGCTGTAATAGATTGGCTCGTAGCCAGTTTCTTTGAGGATTTCCATGAATCGAATACAAGCATCTGTATTTGCCTGTTTGTCTCCGCTTGCATGATCTTCGTAGTCGAGGCACAAGTATTTTACTTTTTGAGGCACATTATCAAGGAAGTAGCGTGCCTCTCGTTCGGCTTCTTCGATGTCACCTCCAAACCATGCGAAATGATAAAATCCAATAGGGGTTGATTGCTCAACTTGAGCGGACAGGCAAGGGTTGATGTAGCTTGTACTTTCAGAAATTTTGATAATAGTATTCTGTGTACCCATGTCAGCCAAAATACCTGTAATATCGTATCCATTGTGGCTAGATACGTCGATGAATAAGTCGTTTTTCTTCATTGTTCTCTCCTAGTCTTCGCTTGGTTCGTAGTATTCGAGTGCACGTTTGCTATCAGTGATACCACTGGTTGTTGGGTCTGGAATGATATTTAAGATGTTTACGATCGTCAAACCAACTAAGTAAGGGTTTGCAAAGAATTTTCTTAGCAAGTCGAAGATAACTCCCCAACTAACCAAATCTTCCAGTTTGAGATTAAAATATGCGAGAATTGGCAAAGCTAAAGCAAATGCCACTCGCAATAAGAATGTTTTGTTTTTTAAGTTGAATCGTACTTTCCAATTAATCATGTTGTTTCCTTTCTATTCATAGTAGAATGTAACATCGAAATATCTTGTATTGTCAGTTAAGCCAGAATTTTCAAAATCACTCCTCATAACTTCGCTTATTTCACCTAAATATAGACTGTTGCCGTCAATAGAATATTCAAAACTTGTTCTTTTACTAACTGTAATTTCTTTGCCGGTGTATAGTCGTATATTAGTTATTTTTTTACCTTTTAATTGTGATTTTATGTTAAATGTTGAAAACTCTATCCATGAGCTGCCTAAAAACCTCCCTGCCACTTCACTTATTTTAATATTATTTCTGTTTTCCCACACCAACCGACTACCAATATACCTCTTAGCAACCTCACGATTGCCTACTAAAATTTTTGCTCTTTCTCTCATCTGTCACCTACTTAAAAATATCATAGATAGTATTGGGGTCTTTGTATGATATCGCGTTGTACTGTGATTCAGTTCCTGCCCAGTATTTTAGAGCCTGTGAACCGTTTTGGTTCACAATGTTTTGACCAGGCGCTCCATCTGCGCCCCTAGCGCCCGTTGCACCTCGTTCGCCATCGTTGACATTATCCAAATGAGCAAACCCAGAGGCCTTAAGACCTCTGTAGCTCACTTCAATTCGAACCTCGAACCAACCACCAGAGCGCTGTGTAGCACTCCATGTTCCAAATTTTCCAGCTGAATCAGGAGTCTGATTTCTCAATACCCCCCAGTTATTGTTCCCAAAACCACGGTAGTAATAATCAAGAGTATAACCACTCGTGACTGCTTCGCCATCGTAAAATACATCCGAAAACAGGTTCAACTGACTAGTCGCACCATTTCTATAAGACCCTTCGATACGGACATTGACACTTAAACTATGGCCATTCTCACCTTTCAAACTATTCCGTTGAGTCGGTGTCAGCGTATCGAATGATGGACGGTTTTCTAAGGCATTCAGACGCGCCTTGATGGGAATATCATTGTATAGCTCCGATTTCAAGGCATAACCTGACAAGGATTGATGACTTGTCAGATAGGCTTTTTGTTCCAGCTCATTTTTCGTAACCTGTTGCTCTTTAATGTCCTTGATATCCTTACCGATTTCAGCTGCTAGACTTTCAAGGTTATTCATAGGCTTCACGCTTTCGCTGCGTTATAGGTTGCGACTAAGTCAAGATTGGCAATCTGGTCTACACGTCCGCCAACTTCGGTAATTTTCCCAAGAAGAGCTCCGCCAGCGTCATCTCCCATACTTGTGATTTTGTCCGCAATTTCTTTCAGCGTATCAAGATTCTCAGGCGTTCCTTCACCCAAGATTTCAGCTTTAACTTCCGTTTTAGCTTGAGTGACTGCCTGTGAGATTGCTTGTGTCATTGCTGAAGTCTCTACTTTAGCGCTGACGCTTTGCTTAACTTCCTTGATATCTTCTCCTACTGCTTGAGCGAATGCTGTTAATTTTGTTGTATCCATAATTTTCTATACCTTTCCTAAATTGTAGTAAAAAAGCAAGTCAGGGATTTCCTGACTCACTGTGCCATCGCTACCTACAGTTCTTCCTGCAAGTTGCTTTTTAACTTCTTCTGCGATATCCAACTCTTTAAGAGCGTGGATTTCATTTGTGACAAGATTCTTATCCGATTTTGTGATTCTAATTTGAGTCGAGTCGTCGCTTGGGAATGTATATCCCCCCACTGATACCTCGATTTGATATAAGCCAGCAGGTAAAATCATACCTAGATTAAAAGTAACTGCACCATTTGTCACGACTGCCGTTTTGCGTAATTGCTCCTGACCTCTCGTCAACGTGATAGATGCCTCTTGTCCTTCAAGCTGTGAAATCGGCTCATGATTTTCGTCGAGCAAAGAAAAGGCAAATGTGGAAGCCACATCGCCTTGCTTGACTAAAAATCCACCGTCAACTTGTTTGAGATTCGTTGAATTACGAACATAAGCCATTCTTTGCCCCTTTCTCAAGTTTTACTCTGAATCAAAGTTTTTAACTCTCTCACATCTTCACCTAACGATTTAACTTGTTCCGCAAGTACCAAGATAGACTTGTCTTGTTCATCGTGGTTATCTAGTCGTTTATTTGCAGATCTTTTAAATTCGTTCAGATTTTCGATGTCTT
>CAUQVK010000059.1:0-9322 GCA_963521495.1 uncultured Streptococcus sp. | reverse complement strand
TTGGCATGAAGTTCAATTTGAAGAGTTCATCGTTTTGGATACCGAAGATAACTTCGTTTTCTTTATCGATAAATCCTGCTGGGATATCAGCGATAGATGTTGGACGAGTGTCCATTGGGAAACGAGTTTCTTCGTAGTGTGCTTTAGTTTCTTCTACAATTTTTTTGATGTGAAGTGAACGTTCTGTTGGTCCAGCAAGGAAACTTTCGTCTCCATCGTAAGGTGTGTAGTTAGCTTGTACGAAGCGTGATACACTTGCTTTTTCTTTCCAATCTACGCCTTTGAAGCCTTCCCAAGCTTTATCAAAAATATCTTGTGCTTCAACAACTGTCTTAACAACCATGTTAATGTCCTCTTTTTTCTTTCTAGTAACAGTCATCTGTTACATTCATGAGACAAGTATACCACACAGTAACCGATTTCAACAAGTGGAAAATCCCTATTTTTACACTTTCTTTTCTAAAACAGTCTATATTTCGTTCCAAACTGTATTATATTTTTGAAAAAACGAAGTCCTTTTTTCCTTTTTTCAGAAAAAAGGGTATAATAAAAGAAAATAAGCAGTAATACTCAATGAAAATCAAAAAGCAAACTAGGAAGCTAGCCACAGACTGCTCAAAGCACTGCTTTGAGGTTGTAAATAAGACTGACGGAGTCAGTAACATATACCTACAGCAAGGCGAAACTGACGTGGTTTGAAGAGATTTTCGAAGAGTATAAAAAGGTGCTAGGCATGTTGATTTTCCCCTTATTAAATGATTTGTCAAGAAAAATCATCCATATTGACATGGATGCCTTTTTTGCTGCGGTAGAAATCAGGGATAATCCTAAACTCAGAGGAAAACCTGTCATTATCGGCAGCGACCCTCGGCAAACAGGTGGGCGTGGTGTCGTTTCTACCTGTAGCTATGAGGCTCGAGCTTTTGGTGTCCATTCAGCCATGAGCTCTAAAGAAGCCTATGAACGTTGTCCCCAGGCCGTCTTTATCTCAGGGAATTATGAAAAATATAAATCTGTGGGGCTCCAGATTCGAGCTATTTTTAAGCGCTATACAGATTTGATTGAACCTATGAGTATTGACGAAGCCTACTTGGATGTAACAGAAAATAAACTCGGTATCAAGTCAGCGGTCAAAATCGCTCGCCTCATTCAAAAAGATATCTGGCAAGAACTCCATCTAACTGCTTCTGCCGGTGTTTCCTACAACAAGTTCTTAGCTAAAATGGCTAGCGATTATCAAAAACCACATGGTCTGACAGTGATTCTACCTGACCAAGCTGAGGATTTTCTCAAACAAATGGATATTTCCAAGTTTCATGGAGTAGGAAAGAAGACAGTAGAACGTCTTCATCAAATGGGGATTTTTACTGGCGCTGATCTACTTGAAGTTCCTGAAGTGACCCTAATAGACCGCTTTGGCAGACTGGGCTATGACCTGTATCGAAAGGCTCGTGGTATTCACAACTCCGCCGTCAAATCCAATCGTATCCGTAAATCAATCGGCAAGGAGAAAACCTATGGAAAGATTCTCCGTGCCGAGGAAGACATCAAAAAAGAGCTGACTCTTCTATCAGAAAGAGTCGCTCTCAATCTACATCAACAAGAAAAAGCTGGAAAAATTGTCATTTTGAAAATCCGCTACGAGGACTTTTCAACTCTTACTAAACGAAAAAGTCTTGCTCAAAAAACACAGGATGCTAGTCAGATAAGCCAAATAGCCCTGCAACTCTATGAAGAGTTAAACGAGAAAGAAAGAGGTGTCCGCCTGCTGGGGATTACCCTGACTGGATTTTAAAACCTTGAAGAGCTGACCCTTCAAGGTTTTTTCTTATACAAATAAACGGATAAAGCTATAAAATAGCAAGACACTACCAAGCACGATACGGTATTTACCGAAAAGGGTAAAGTCGTGTTTTTTCACATAGCTTGTCAAGAAACGAATAGCCACCATGCTGACTGCAAAGGCGACTCCCATCGCAACCAAGAGCAAGAATAATTGCCCAAAGCTCAAGAGCTGTCCTGCTTTTACAAATTTGAAAATCTTTAGTGCACTAGCTCCAAACATAACAGGAATTCCAAGATAGAAGGTAAATTCTGTTACAACTGAACGGCTTGCCCCATTCAATAGACCTCCAACAATTGTTGCACCCGAACGACTGGTACCAGGTAAAAGAGCAAGGACTTGAAATAGTCCAATATAAAGAGCTGTCATATAAGGAAGCTTGTCTAGCTCTGTCACACTTGGTTCAATTGCGCGCACTTTATTGCGTTTTTCCAAATAGATAAAGGCAATACCATAGATAATCAACATGAGAGCAACTGAAAGCATGTTATGGAAGTGGGTATCAAACCAATCATCAAACTTAAATACTGCAAGCAAAGGTAAAGTGGCAACCAAGACCTTCAACCACAGTCTCCAAGTCTTACGCACTTCCTGCTTGTCCTTAGTAGGTTTGAAAGGATTGAGCTTGTTAAAGTAAATGACCATGACTGCTAAAATCGCACCAAGCTGAATCACGACATTAAACATGGACATAAAAGCTTCATTCTGATTTTGGTATTGGATAAACTCCTCTGCTAAAATCAAGTGACCTGTACTGGAAATCGGCAACCATTCCGTAATTCCTTCAACAATCCCGAAGAAGATAGATTTTAAAATTTCAATAAGATACATAGATTACTCCTTTTTCTATCTTCCATTATAGCATACTTTTTCAGTCTATGACAGTTCTCTTTAAAAGGCGCCGATACTGCCTCCGCCTCCGCCTCCGGAGAAGCCACCGCCAGAACTTCCACTTCCAGAAGATACGGAATAGGTACTTGCTGTATTTGCGACACTGGCATAATGGCTCATTTGCGCGCTTGAATGATAAAACATACTATGCCAACCATAAGCTACATATAGATTGATATCTGGATTTTCTACTTGGATGTGATGAACCTTCATCAAATGACTGACCTTGTCCGCATAGCCAAATAAGGTCGCATAGACCAAGAGGCGATTCCAGACCACAATACTTTCCAATTCAGCCTGATCCAATCGTGCAATCTCACGCAACATATTTTCAAAACTGGTCCAGAGATAGTAGACTTCTGCTCCTGCTTCATTTAGGACACCATCACGATTATCTAATCGAAGCTTCCAATAATAGAAAACAGCCAAAACCAAACCTAGAAAACCAAGTATTGGCAAGGGGAGGTAAAAATAAGCATGAACATCTAAACTGTACAAGAATAAACCAAATCCAATAAATAGGGGCAAGATAGTAAAGACACCCATACCCACTTGCAAAGCCTTTTCCAAACCAGTTAAAGGTCGATAGTAATCTGGGAGCCCCCAGAAGGAAACTCGATTTCTTACTCCTTCTTGCATCTCTTTCAATGCTTCTTCGAAAGAAGATTTGAGCTGAATCCCTCTTGCTCGAATTCGTTTTTCATCAGAGACTTTTGCCCCACGATAAAGACTATCAGATACCTTGTAATCCGCAAACAAATTGGAAAGAGTTGCTTCTTTTTTTCCTGAAAAGGCTAAGTTTAGACAATCTTTCTCAAAACTTGCTAAACCATCTTCTTTTACTAGTCGTAGACCTACTGCATCCCCTACTGAGATGATAGAAACATTTCCACGGTCAATGAGATCTAGCAATGTTGCCTGAACTAGCTGACTAAAGGTAAATTTACCTCCCCCCTGTATTAAAGGACTAACTTCCTCTAAAGAAGTGGAATAAACAGATTCGGACAAGACCATCGGCTCTAAGTTCATTGGAGGTTCATAAAGACGATGATTTTTCGTATACTTTCTTGTAGGAGCTGTTTTTCTTCTGTACAGGCCATAGGAAATAACACTTAAAAGTAAAGCAATGGTGAGTAATCCCGGAACGATCCAAGTGACCAGTAACTTACTAGTAGCTTTTTCTTTAACAATCGAGTCTTCTATCTTATTAAACTCTTCTAAACGATTCCCTTTCAATCCCTGATCCCTAGCGCTAGCAAAATCGGTCCGAGGCCAATAGGCATGTAACTCAACTCCACGCTTAGCCGGAAGATTGTCTAAACGAATAGTATAATCAAGATTACTCTTTTCAATCGTTCCCTCTCTAAAAAGTTGCCCTGTATGGAAAAAGAGTTTTTCTGCCCCCATGTCTCCCCTTACATGAAATTCAAACTTGCCAATAGTCCCTGAACTATCTGTTAAAGGTTGCCAATTTAATTCAGCAATATCATTGTATAGGAAAAGTAAATTTTTCAAGTTCCAGGTGAGGGTGATTTCAACAACATCTCCTTCCTGTCCCGGATTATATACTTTGACAGTGTAACCTTCTGCTTCTTCGATTACTTGACTCTCAACATTTTCTATTTCACGACCATTTTTAGAGACCTCTACTCTTGGTTGAGGAGCAATTTCAAATCCATTCGGCATCTTGCCACTACGACCAAGGCCAACCAATTGCCCATTAAAGTCTTCTTCGAACTGATAAACTATCTTTTGTCTAAATGCTGCTGTATTATTTGCATGAATATACAAATCCCCTTGGTAAGACTGAATCTTGTAATCAATGGCAAAAACCGAGAGTGGAAAAACACAAAACAAGCTAATTAGCAGTATGAAAAAAGTTTTCTTCATCATCCAAGCCTCCTTTTATCTTTGCTATCATTATATCATTTTTTTTATAAGTAAATGCTTACTTATATTGAAAATCTGACTATTTTTAGATACAATAGAGAGAAGTTATTTTTAAACTAGAAATAGGAGAAAACATGAAAAAAATATGCTTATCTATTTTTGCAAGTCTCTTACTGATGTTAGGGCTTGTCAATGTTGCCAAAGCTGATGAATATTTACGCATCGGTATGGAAGCAGCATACGCCCCATTTAACTGGACACAAGATGATGATAGCAATGGCGCTGTCAAAATCGATGGAACCAATCAATATGCTAACGGTTACGATGTTCAAATTGCTAAAAAAATTGCCAAAGATTTAGGAAAAGAACCACTAGTCGTTAAAACTAAGTGGGAAGGCCTCGTTCCAGCCCTTACTTCTGGAAAAATCGATATGATTATCGCTGGTATGAGTCCGACTGCTGAGCGTAAAAAAGAAATCGCTTTTTCAAGTAGTTACTACACTAGCGAGCCTGTTCTTCTGGTAAAAAAAGATTCCACCTATGCAAATGCCAAGGGTCTTGATGACTTTAATGGTGCTAAAATCACTTCTCAACAAGGTGTCTACCTTTATGACTTGATTGCACAAATCACAGGTGCTAAAAAAGAAACAGCCATGGGAGACTTCGCTCAAATGCGCCAAGCTCTTGAGGCTGGTGTCATCGATGCCTATGTTTCTGAACGCCCAGAAGCACTGACTGCTGAAGCTGCTAACTCTAAGTTCAAGATGGTTCAAGTAGAACCAGGTTTCAAAACTGGGGAAGAAGATACAGCTATCGCCATTGGACTTCGTAAAGATGACAATCGTATTAGCCAAATCAATGCCAGCATTGAAACCATTTCAAAAGACGACCAAGTTGCCTTGATGGATCGTATGATCAAGGAACAACCTGCCGAAGCTACAACAACTGAAGAGACTAGCAGTAGTTTCTTTAGCCAAGTCGCTAAAATTCTTTCTGAAAACTGGCAACAACTCTTGCGTGGTGCTGGTATCACTCTTTTAATCTCTATCGTCGGAACCATCACAGGTCTCATTATCGGCCTTGCCATTGGTGTTTTCCGTACTGCTCCTCTCTCTGAAAATAAAGCCATTTACGGCCTACAAAAACTAGTCGGCTGGATCCTCAATGTCTACATTGAAATTTTCCGTGGTACACCTATGATCGTTCAATCGATGGTTATCTACTATGGAACTGCCCAAGCTTTCGGTATCAACCTTGACCGCACACTGGCTGCTATCTTCATCGTTTCGATTAACACTGGTGCCTACATGACTGAAATCGTCCGTGGTGGTATCCTAGCAGTTGACAAGGGACAATTTGAAGCCGCGACTGCTCTTGGTATGACTCATAACCAAACCATGCGTAAGATTGTCCTACCTCAGGTTGTCCGCAATATCCTACCAGCAACTGGTAATGAATTTGTCATCAATATCAAAGATACATCTGTATTGAACGTTATCTCGGTTGTCGAACTTTATTTCTCAGGAAATACCGTAGCAACTCAAACCTATCAATACTTCCAGACATTTACAATCATCGCCGTGATTTACTTTGTCCTCACCTTCACCGTAACACGTATCCTACGCTTCATCGAGCGCCATATGGATATGGATACTTATACTACCGGTGCTAACCAAATGCAAACGGAGGATTTGAAATAATGAATCAACCAATCCTTGAAATCAAACATCTAAAAAAATCCTATGGACAAAATGAGGTGTTAAAAGACATTTCTCTCGCTATCCACAAAGGAGAGGTCATCTCTATCATCGGAAGTTCTGGAAGTGGTAAATCAACCTTCCTACGTTCGATCAACTTACTTGAAACACCAACTGATGGAGAAATTCTCTACCATGGTAAGAACGTCTTAGATAAAGGCTATGACCTCACTCAATACCGTGAAAAGTTAGGTATGGTTTTCCAATCTTTTAACCTCTTTGAAAACCTCAACGTTCTCGAGAATACTATCGTTGCCCAAACAACAGTTCTAAAACGTGAACGTTCTGAAGCTGAAAAGATTGCTAAAGAAAATCTTGAGAAAGTCGGTATGGGAGAACGCTACTGGCAAGCAAAACCTAAGCAGCTATCTGGCGGTCAAAAACAACGTGTAGCTATCGCTCGCGCCCTATCTATGAGTCCTGACGCCATCCTTTTCGATGAACCAACCTCTGCTCTCGATCCTGAAATGGTCGGAGAAGTTCTTAAAATCATGCAAAATCTTGCTCAGGAAGGCTTAACCATGATTGTTGTAACCCACGAAATGGAATTTGCCCGTGATGTCTCTCACCGCGTTATCTTTATGGATAAGGGAGTTATTGCTGAAGAAGGCAAACCTGAAGACCTCTTCACCAATCCTAAAGAAGACCGTACAAAAGAGTTCCTTCAACGTTATCTCAAATAAAAAGAAAAGGCTGCATCAATTGTGCAGTCTTTTGCTGTCCTAAAAATGAAAAGGCAGATCCTATTCAAGAATCCACCATTATCCAAAGATTAATCTTCAAATTTTTCATGATTTTTATCATAGAAATCAATTAAACCTAGAGCCGTTTCAAACGAAATATTTTTTACTTTTGCACGCCCCTGCGCTAGAGCAATGATAGACATTTCACGCGCATTCGTTTCTTTAGAGATACGGTAGCCTGTGATTTTCTTATCACGAACCCAGCCAACAACTGATTCTACTTTTTCAAAGTTTGACTTAGCCATGTCCTTCTCCTATTTTCTTCTTTACGATATTTAATTGTATACGTTTTTATGTCTTTTGTCAATAAAAAAACATATATTCAATAAAATAATTGTTCCGCTATTTTCTAACTATCTTTTCAAAGCCGATAATATAGGTTTTTTATTGCTATAAACCATTAGCAAATGCTTTAAAATAATTGTATTATTAACTCTTTTTGATGTAATTTTATTCATACCTTTTAAATACCAGTTTATGAATAGTCTCGGAAATCTTATCTATCAAGCCATTTAATCTTTTCTTTTAAATATAATAAGTCCAATAAATATAATTGATTAGTTGTTACTATTTCTATAATTTTTATTTCTTATCTCTTTGTCCTGTCTTCATAAGAAATCTACCACTTACTAAACTGGTATAATTTATTTACTTTATCAAGTTTTACTATTTCATTTCTCATAGGTATTCTGCAGTAGCAACTATACTCCAGTCTCAAAATTAATCTAATCTTTGTTCTATATTTTTCTGACTAGTTTCATAAACACTATTTTCAGACAACTCACAGAAATATTACCGTAACTATTGTTTATTTTTTCTAATTTCTATTATAATTAGTCTATCTTAAAATTAACTATATATAAAATTTAGTTTTTTAAAAAATCTCCTTATATATAGCAAGTGATTCTGTTAAATAATATATATCGCTTCAAAAAATAATAGGTGCTATAATGAGTTACAAGAGAAATAGCACGATTGATTTCCTAAGTCCATAGGAATCGCCTCCTTTCTTCACCCTCATTATAACACCAATACATCGGTTGTGCAAATAATATGATATTTTTTATTTATCCTCAGACAAGCATATTATATAGTGTTTCATTGCCATTTAAGTTAATATAAGCTGGATCAAAAATTTCCATCCGACGGATAAGATCTGCATAATCATGCTTATCAGCTAAAGCAATTCCAATTAATACAGGTCCTGTCCCCTTGCTAGCTCGCTTGATATATTCAAAACGTGTAATATCGTCGTTTGGCCCTAAAATATTATTTACAAACTCACGCAAAGCTCCTGGACGTTGTGGAAAATTCACAACAAAATAATGTTTAATTCCATCATAAATCAAGGCACGTTCTTCCATTTCTGGCATACGGTTGATATCATTATTTCCCCCAGAAACAATGCAACAGATAGTTTTACCTTTGATATACTCAGACAAGACCTCTAGTGATGCAATACTAGCTGCACCAGCAGGCTCTGCTACAATCCCTTGTTTAGAATAGAGATCAATCAAGGTTTCAGAAATCAGACCTTCATCTACACCTACCATCGTTTTAACATGTTTATGGGTTGCTTCATAAGTCAACTGACCAACCTTCTGCACAGCAATACCATCTGCAAATTTGTCAATCTCTTTGAGTTTCACTGGCCCTCCAGCTTCAAAAGCCGCTTTCATAGAACGAGCACCATTTGCTTCTACGCCAATGACTTCAATCTCAGGATTTGTCTCTTTAATATAAGTGGAAACCCCAGCAATGAGACCACCACCACCAACAGGAACTAGTACTGTATCAAAGTTAATGGATTCTTTTCGGGCTTCTTCTAAAATTTCATAAGCTACAGTACCTTGACCTGCTTGAACATTAATATCATCAAAGGGATCAATAAAAGTACGATTTTCAGAAACAGTAAATTCCTGAGCAGCTTTTGCTGAGGCATCAAAAGTATCTCCAACTAGTTTAATGGTCACAAAGTCCCCACCAAAAAAGCGAACCTGACCAATCTTTTGTTGCGGTGTTGTAATCGGCATAAAAATCGTAGCCGGAATTTTCATTTCATTACAAGTATAAGCAACTCCTTGCGCATGATTTCCTGCCGATGCACAGACTACCCCACGCTCACGTTCTTCCTTGCTGAGTTGAGAAATAGCATAATAGGCACCACGAATTTTAAAAGAACGAACACGTTGGGCATT
>CAUQVK010000058.1:0-9358 GCA_963521495.1 uncultured Streptococcus sp. | reverse complement strand
CATGACCTCCGTCATAGCTTTGATAGCAACTGCTGACATGGGAGTCGTTGCAGCATTGTCCAAATAAATCAAAGAATCACCTTATTTCTTTTTGTTGTAAGCAAAGAGTGGGCTGACTGGTTTTCTTTCGTGGATACGGACGATGGCATCACCAATTAACTCACTAGCAGTGATGTAGCATACGTTTTTAGGAGTTTTTTCTTTTGTTGCTACTGAATCAGTCACAAGAATTTCTTTAATCTTAGTTTTATCAAGAAGTTCAGCAGCACCTTCAACGAAGAGACCATGGCTAGAAACAGCATAAATTTCTGTAGCCCCTTCACGTTCTACGATTTTAGCTGCTTCAGAGAAGGTACGTCCTGTATTTAAAATGTCATCGATCAAGATGGCTTTTTTACCTTCAACATCACCGATAATATAGCCTTCGTTACGAGTTGCATCGTCTTGAGGGTAGTCGATAATAGCGATTGGAGCATCTAAGTATTCAGCCAAACTGCGAGCACGTTTAACACCAGAATTTTTAGGGCTAACGACAACAACATCTGAACCTCTTAATCCTTTATCACAGTAGTGTTTAGCAAAGAGAGGAACAGTGTAAAGGTTATCTACAGGAATATCAAAGAAACCTTGGACTTGAACTGCGTGTAAGTCGAGGGTAAGGACACGATCTACACCAGCTTTAACCAGCATGTTAGCAACTAGTTTTGCTGTTAGTGGTTCTCTAGATGATGCAATTCTATCTTGGCGTGCATAACCAAAATATGGAAGTACAACGTTGATGCTGTGGGCACTTGCGCGAACACAAGCATCTACCATGATTAATAATTCCATAAGGTGGTTGTTAACAGGGAAACTAGTTGATTGGATGATGTAGACATCGTAACCGCGGACACTTTCTTCGATATTTACTTGGATTTCTCCGTCAGAAAATTGACGAGATGATAGTTTACCAAGAGGGACACCTACTGAGTCCGCAATTTTTTGTGCTATCTCTTGGTTAGAGTTAAGTGCGAAAAGTTTCATATTTTTTTTATCTGACATTTTAGACCATCCTCTGTAAACTTTGCGAATCCTTGTTTTTTACCTTGCATTTAAGACACAGGATTCGAGTATTCTTATCTTTTCTATTTTACCAAAAAAAGGAGATTATTTCAGCAATTTTTCATGCTTTTGACAAATCGTACTAATTTTGAAGGTGCCTTTTGGTAAGTGATTTGATTTTCTTCTAAAAATTTTTGAAAATCTATTTTTCCTACTTCATGATTTGTTACTTCGAGTTCTAATTCGTAATCTGTGATATCAAAGTACTGACTCTTATCTAGAGCCATTAAGCCGATAGGTGTATGCTTTTCATAGCGTAGAGTCGTCAGGCAACCAAGTATCTTCCATTTACTACTTTGAATGCCACGCTTAGACAGTTCTTCAAGAACAAGTCCTTGCGGAAGTTTTTCTGAGTTCAGATACTCCATTGCATCTTCTAAAGGTAAAGTTTGATTGAACTCCATATTACCAATTGATTGAGGAACTTTAAGTGTTAATTCTGCCCAGTCATCAAAGGTTCTAATGCGCATGGCGACCTTTTTTTCTCTAAGTTTGAAATCGGGTGTGTCAATGTAGTAATTTTTTTGAAGGATAGGAGTGATACTAGCGAACTGTTTTATGAGCCGAGTATATTCATCTTTTTTCAATAGTGTTTTCAATTCAATTTCTAAATATTTCATTTTTCTTGCCTTTTCTTTATCATTGAAAGCGATTTATGGTATAATAATCATTGTATTTATTGTATATGAATCTGGAGAAAAAATCAAAGATATTTTCAAAGGATAATATGAAAACAAGGGAGAATATATGACCATAGAATGGGAAGAATTTTTAGATCCTTACATTCAAGCTGTTGGTGAGTTAAAGATTAAACTTCGTGGTATTCGTAAGCAATATCGTAAGCAAAATAAGCATTCTCCGATTGAGTTTGTTACGGGGAGAGTAAAACCGATTGAGAGCATTAAGGAAAAAATGGCTCGTCGTGGAATTGCTTATGCAACCTTGGAACATGATTTGCAAGATATTGCTGGTTTAAGAGTTATGGTGCAATTCGTAGATGATGTCCAAGAAGTAGTAGCTATTTTACGTAAGCGCCAAGACATGCGAATTGTGCAGGAGAGAGATTATATCAATCATAGAAAGGCTTCTGGCTATCGTTCTTATCACATTGTAGTAGAATACACTGTTGATACGATTAATGGTGCCAAAACAATTTTAGCAGAGATTCAAATTCGTACTCTAGCAATGAATTTCTGGGCAACGATAGAACATTCTCTCAACTACAAATACCAAGGGGATTTCCCAGAGGAGATTAAGAAGCGACTGGAAATTACATCCAAGATTGCCCATCAGTTAGATGAAGAAATGGGCAAAATTCGTGATGATATCCAAGAAGCTCAGGCACTTTTTGATCCTTTGAGTAGAAAATTAAATGACGGTGTAGGAAACAGTGACGATACAGATGAAGAATACAGGTAAACGAATTGATCTGATAGCAAATAGAAAACCGCAAAGTCAAAGGGTTTTGTATGAATTGAGAGATCGTTTGAAGAGACATCAGTTTATACTCAATGATACTAATCCAGATATAGTTATCTCTATTGGTGGAGACGGTATGCTCTTATCAGCCTTTCATAAGTATGAAGATCAGCTGGATAAGGTCCGTTTTATAGGGGTTCACACTGGGCACCTAGGCTTTTATACAGATTATCGTGATTTTGAGTTGGATCAGTTAGTTACCAATTTACAACTGGATACGGGGGCTAAGATATCATATCCTGTCTTGAACGTAAAGGTCTTTCTGGAAAATGGGGAAGTCAAGATTTTCAGAGTTCTTAATGAAGCTAGTATCCGTAGGTCAGATAGGACCATGGTTGCAGATATTTTTATTAATGGAGTCCCTTTCGAACGTTTCCGTGGAGATGGGGTTACAGTCTCAACACCAACTGGTAGCACTGCCTATAATAAGTCACTAGGTGGAGCTGTTTTACACCCTACCATTGAAGCCCTTCAGCTGACTGAAATTGCCAGTCTCAACAATCGTGTCTATCGGACTCTAGGTTCGTCAATCATTATTCCTAAAAAAGATAAGATTGAACTTATTCCGACCCGGAATGATTATCATGCCATTTCTGTTGACAATAGCATTTATTCTTTCCGCAATATCGAGAGAATTGAATATCAAATAGATCATCATAAGATTCACTTTGTAGCATCTCCAAGTCATACTAGCTTTTGGAATCGAGTTAAAGATGCCTTCATCGGTGAGGTACATGAATGAGGTTTGAATTTATTGCAGATGAACATGTCAAGGTTAAGACTTTTTTGAAGAAATACGAAGTCTCTAAGGGACTTTTAGCCAAGATTAAATTTCGAGGTGGTGACATTCAGGTAAATGGTCAAACACAAAATGCAACTTATATTTTGGATATTGGAGATCGAGTTACTATTGATATTCCAGCCGAGGAAGGATTTGAAACCTTGGAGGCGATCGAGCGCCCACTTGATATTTTATTCGAAGATGATCACTTCTTAATTTTGAATAAACCTTATGGTGTTGCCTCCATTCCTAGTGTTAATCATTCCAATACCATTGCAAATTTTATCAAGGGATACTACGTCAAGCAAAATTATGAGAATCAGCAGGTTCACATTGTAACCAGGCTTGATAGAGACACTTCGGGCTTGATGCTCTTTGCCAAGCACGGCTATGCCCATGCGCGATTAGACAAGCAGTTGCAGAAGAAGTCCATTGAAAAACGCTACTTTGCTTTGGTTAAAGGTGATGGACACTTGGAACTAGAGGGAGAAATTATTGCTCCTATTGCGCGTGATGAAAATTCTATTATCACAAGACGAGTGGCAAAAGGTGGGAAATATGCTCATACATCCTACAAGATTGTAGCATCTTATGGCAATATTCACTTGGTCGATATTCAGCTCCATACTGGACGTACCCATCAAATTAGAGTACATTTTTCCCATATCGGTTTCCCACTTTTAGGGGATGATCTTTATGGTGGAAGTATAGAGGATGGTATTCAACGTCAGGCTTTACATTGCCATTATTTATCTTTTTATCATCCATTTTTAGAACAAGACTTGCAAATGGAAAGTCCTTTACCGGATGATTTTCGAAATATCATTACACAGTTATCAACTGATACTCTTAAAAAATCCTTGTGAGTATCATTAAATATGAAAAGGAGAAAACTCATGGAAGTTTTTGAAAGTCTCAAAGCCAACTTAGTTGGTAAAAATGCTCGTATTGTTCTCCCTGAAGGGGAAGAACCTCGTATTCTTCAAGCTACTAAACGCTTGGTAAAAGAAACAGAAGTGATTCCTGTTTTGTTGGGAAATCCTGAAAAAATTAAAATTTATCTTGAAATCGAAGGGATCATGGATGGTTATGAAGTCATTGACCCTCAACATTATCCTCAATTTGAAGAAATGGTTGCTGCCTTGGTGGAGCGTCGCAAGGGCAAAATGTCTGAAGAAGATGCACGCAAGGTTTTGGTTGAAGATGTCAACTACTTTGGTGTCATGTTGGTTTACCTGGGCTTGGTTGATGGAATGGTATCAGGTGCGATTCACTCAACAGCTTCAACAGTTCGCCCAGCCCTACAAATCATCAAAACTCGTCCAAATGTAACGCGTACTTCAGGTGCCTTCCTCATGGTTCGTGGTACGGAACGTTACCTATTTGGAGACTGTGCCATCAACATCAATCCTGATGCAGAAGCCTTGGCTGAAATTGCCATCAACTCAGCAATCACAGCTAAGATGTTTGGCATCGAGCCTAAAATTGCTATGCTAAGCTATTCTACTAAAGGTTCAGGATTTGGAGAAAGCGTTGATAAGGTTGTTGAAGCAACTAAAATTGCTCACGACTTGCGACCTGACCTTGAAATCGATGGTGAGTTGCAATTTGATGCAGCCTTTGTTCCTGAAACTGCAGCTTTGAAAGCTCCTGGAAGTACGGTAGCTGGTCAAGCAAATGTCTTCATCTTCCCAGGTATCGAGGCAGGAAATATCGGTTACAAGATGGCAGAACGTCTTGGCGGTTTTGCGGCTGTTGGTCCTGTATTGCAAGGTTTAAACAAGCCAGTAAACGACCTTTCTCGTGGATGTAATGCAGATGATGTTTACAAGTTGACACTTATCACAGCTGCCCAAGCAGTTCATCAATAAAGATTCAACCTCTTTCAATGGAAAGAGGTTTTTAAATAACTTATTCTTGACAAAACTGTCCTTATCTAGTAGAATAGTCTATGCGATGAGTCGATAGGTGGTTTTCGGACCACTATTGAGCATAAGGAGGTCATAACGCAGGAGCGGACCTTGATGAGTTGTGTGAACCTGCTCATCACATGAAGATGCCTCTTAGTCCCTGGTCTAGCGACTGGGGATTTTTATTTTCCAAAAAATGATGAAAAAGCTTTGCAATTCATGGAAAAAGTAGTATAATACATCTATTATAGAAATTTTTAGAAAATTCCGAAAGAGGTTATTTATGGGATATACAGTTGCAGTGGTTGGCGCGACAGGTGCTGTCGGTGCTCAAATGATAAAAATGTTGGAAGAATCAAATCTACCAATCGATAAAATCCGTTTGCTTGCTTCTGCACGTTCAGCAGGTAAGACTTTAACATTTAAAGGCCAAATCATTACGATTGAAGAAACGACTGAAACTGCTTTTGAGGGAGTTGATATTGCTCTCTTTTCAGCAGGTGGTTCTACATCAGCTAAGTATGCACCATACGCAGTGAAAGCTGGAGCGGTAGTAGTAGATAATACATCTTACTTCCGTCAAAATCCAGATGTTCCTTTGGTTGTTCCAGAGGTCAATGCTCATGCACTTGATGCTCACAACGGTATCATTGCCTGCCCTAACTGTTCAACAATTCAAATGATGGTGGCCCTTGAGCCAGTTCGCCAAAAATGGGGCTTGGACCGTATCATTGTTTCAACTTACCAAGCAGTTTCAGGTGCTGGTATGGGAGCAATTCTTGAGACACAACGTGAACTTCGTGAAGTCTTGAATGATGGTGTAACCCCACGTGATTTGCATGCGGAAATCTTGCCTTCAGGCGGTGACAAGAAACATTATCCTATCGCCTTCAATGCTCTTCCACAAATCGATGTCTTCACTGACAATGATTACACTTACGAAGAGATGAAGATGACCAAGGAAACTAAGAAAATTATGGAAGATGATAGCATTGCAGTGTCTGCAACATGTGTGCGTATTCCAGTCTTGTCAGCTCACTCTGAGTCTGTTTACATCGAAACAAAAGAAGTGGCTCCAATCGAAGAAGTGAAAGCAGCTATCGCAGCCTTCCCAGGTGCTGTTCTTGAAGATGATGTAGCTCATCAAATCTATCCGCAAGCCATCAATGCAGTTGGTTCACGTGATACCTTTGTTGGTCGTATCCGTAAAGACTTGGATGCTGAAAAAGGAATCCACATGTGGGTTGTTTCAGATAACCTTCTCAAAGGTGCTGCTTGGAACTCAGTTCAGATTGCTGAAACTTTGCACGAACGTGGCTTGGTTCGTCCAACAGCTGAATTGAAATTTGAATTAAAATAGTCATATCGTTTAGGAGTTCAGATGAACTCCTTCTTTGAAATAGAGAGGTGTTTTCATGTCTTATCAAGATTTAAAAGAGTGTAAAATTATCACAGCTTTCATTACTCCTTTTCATGATGATGGGTCCATCAACTTTGATGCTATTCCAGCCTTGATTGAACATTTATTGGCTCATCATACTGATGGTATTCTCCTAGCAGGAACAACTGCTGAAAGTCCGACTCTAACTCACGATGAAGAGTTGCAATTATTTGCCGCTGTTCAGAAAATTGTTAACGGTCGTGTTCCGCTCATTGCTGGTGTCGGTACCAATGATACTCGTGACTCAATCGAGTTTGTAAAAGAAGTAGCAGAATTTGGTGGTTTCGCAGCTGGGCTTGCTATTGTTCCTTACTACAACAAACCTTCTCAAGAAGGAATGTATCAGCACTTTAAGGCCATTGCAGATGCTTCTGACCTACCAATTATTATCTATAACATTCCAGGGCGTGTGGTTGTCGAATTGACTCCAGAAACCATGCTTCGTTTGGCTGACCATCCAAATATCATTGGTGTTAAAGAATGTACAAGCTTGGCAAACATGGCATACTTGATTGAGCATAAACCTGAAGAATTCTTGATTTATACAGGAGAAGATGGTGATGCCTTCCATGCTATGAATCTTGGTGCTGACGGTGTCATTTCTGTTGCCTCCCATACAAATGGGGATGAAATGTACGAAATGTTTACTGCGATTGAAGAAAGCAATATGAAGAAAGCAGCTGCTATTCAGCGTAAATTCATTCCTAAGGTTAATGCCCTCTTCTCTTATCCAAGTCCTGCTCCTGTTAAGGCCGTTCTCAACTATATGGGATTTGAAGCTGGTCCAACTCGTCTACCTCTTGTTCCAGCACCAGAAGAAGATGCTAAACGCATTATCAAGGTTGTTGTAGATGGCGACTACGAAGCGACCAAGGCAACTGTAACAGGGGTTTTAAGACCAGATTATTAATGAAGACAATAAAATCCATGACCGAATGAAGGATCATGGATTTTTCTTATTTTCCTAAACAGAATTGGCTAAAAAGTTGGGTGATGAGTTCATCAGGAGCAGCATCTCCAGTGATTTCACCGAGAATTTCCCAAGTACGAGTCAAGTCAACTTGAAGCAAGTCAACTGGCATACCCAGTTCAAGACCTTCGTTAACAGCTTGTAGGCTTTCAACTGCCTTCTCAATCAAGGAAATGTGACGGGCGTTTGACAAGTAAGTAGCATCTTGTTCAACCAAACCAGCATTTTCAAAGAAGAGGTTGTTGATTCTCTCTTCAATCTTATCGATGTTTTGGTTTTTAAGGACTGAAATACGAATAAGGTCTTCAGGTAGTTCTGAAGTTTCAATCGTTTCTGGTAGGTCAGTTTTATTAAGTAGAATAATGCGATTGGTATCTTGGCTAATCTCAAGAAGTTGTCTGTCTTGGGCGGTTAATGGCTCGCTAGCGTTTAGCACTAGAAGAACCAAGTCGGCTTCCTTGAGGGCTTTTTTCGAACGCTCAACACCGATTTGTTCAACGATATCATCCGTTTCACGAATACCAGCTGTGTCAATCAATTTGAGAGGAACACCGTTGATGTTGACGTATTCTTCAATGACATCACGTGTGGTACCAGCGATATCCGTTACAATAGCCTTATCTTCACGGAGGAGGTTGTTGAGAAGGCTAGATTTTCCAACGTTGGGACGTCCGATGATAGCTGTCGAAATCCCTTCTCGTAAAATTTTACCACGGCGAGCTGTCTTAAGAAGATTTGTAAGGAGTTGTTCAAACTCTAAGGTTTTCTCACGGACAACAGCAGTAGTCGCTTCTTCAACATCATCGTACTCAGGATAGTCGATATTAACTTCAACTTGGGCAAGTGTATTAAGGATTTCTTGACGGGTATTGTTGATGAGGTCAGAAAGAGAACCATCTAATTGTTTGACCGCAATGTTCATGGCCTTGTCTGTCTTGGCGCGGATGATATCCATGACCGCCTCAGCCTGAGTCAAGTCCACTCGTCCATTTAGAAAGGCACGCTTGGTAAATTCACCAGGTTCTGCCATGCGAGCCCCTTCGCGAATCGCTAGTTGCAATATTTCATTAGTGACTGCAATCCCACCGTGAGTATTGATTTCAATAATATCCTCACGAGTGAAGGTTTTTGGAGATTTCATGGCTCCAACCATGACTTCGTCCATGACTTTACCAGTCAGAGGATCAACAATGTGACCGTAGTTGAGAGTGTGGCTGGTAACCTTGTTCAAGTCTTTTCCTTTAAAAATTTTCTGAGCAATAGCAAAACTTTCAGTTCCACTCAAGCGAACAATACCTATGGCACCTTCACCAAGTGGAGTTGAAATCGCTGCTATGGTGTCAAATTCACGTGTAATCATATATTTTCCTTTAAAAATCAATCTTTTATAAGTTTATAAATCTATTCTAAAATTGTAACAAATTTAGGCTATTTCTTCAATGGATGCTACTTGGAGATTGAAAAAGCCTAAGCAATTCTGCTTAAGCTAGCTTATTTGGTGCGCATTTCCCCTTGTGGGAAGTAAGTTCCTTCTGGCATGTCGTTGATGATGACATGGACAGCAGATTGAGGGGCTCCAGTGTTGCGAATAACAGCTTCTGTTACTTCCTTAGCAAGAGCTTTCTTTTGCTCGAGCGTGCGTCCTTCAAATAAATCGATGCGTACAAATGGCATAA